>CAJXLE010000029.1 GCA_913055895.1 uncultured Bacteroidota bacterium
ACCCCTGAGGTAAGGGGTATGCCGTTCAGGTAGGCTTTCAGCTTGGTGGTGGTGTACTGGCTGCGGGAGCCAATACCGCGGATGGTGATGCGGTTGGTGTTTTTTGCCCCGTGGTGCATGTACAGACCCGGCAGGCTGTTTAGTACAGGAGTGGTGGAGCCTGTGGAAAGCTCCTGCAAGTCATATGCATGGAGGGTGTTGAGTGGCCCGGAAGCATTGAAGCTTTTTTCGCGGGTGTTGTATGCTTTAACCACCACATCGCCCACATCAAATGAACGGGTGGCGAGGTTGACCGAGATGATGCTGTCGCCCGGGCGAAACATGAGTGTTCGAGTGTGATATCCCAGGCGTCGGAAAGTGACCGAATCGGGGAGGTTTTCCGGCGACAGCACAAAAGTGCCGTTAGCACCGGTTTTGGTCAGCAGCTTTTCTCCTGAAACAACCAGCACATCTTCCAGTGGCGTTTGATTTTCTGCATCGTAGACTTTGCCACGTACCTGTGCCTTCGTATTGCCCGGAAAAAGAAAAATTAAGGCAATCAGCAGGCTCGTTATCCCAGCCATCTGTTTCATCAACTTACAGTTTTTATTCATATACAGCTGATAAGTCCATTTGTTTATCCATATTCTTTGTTGTTTGACTCAAACAACAAAAACGATGAAGCAAATGGACAGGGTAGAAAAAGGCGGTCAAACACGCTCATTCCCTGTTTGTACTTTCAAATAAGCATGCATGAATGCATTCGCGCCTTCTCTTTACTCGTATCGCAGGGAGTCGGACGGGTTCAGACTGGCCGCCTTCCAGGATTTAAAGGAGATGGTCAGCGCTGCAATGATCAAAGCCACCAGTGCACCCAGTATGAAAAGGTCGGGGGTGAGCCTGATCTTGTAGGCAAAATTGCTGAGCCAGCGGTCCATGGCATACCAGGCTATGGGTGCGGCTATGAGAATGGCCACCAGCACCCATTTCATGAAATTTTTGCCCAGCAGCAGGATGATCTGGTTGACGGTGGATCCCATGGCCTTGCGGATGCCTATCTCACGCGTTTTGCTTTCTGCCACATAGGTCGACATGCCATACAGGCCCATGATGGCTATGATGATGGCCAGGATGGAGAAGTAGTTGAAGATCCTGCCCAGGCGCTCCTCGGTCTGGTAAAGGTTGTCGAACTCCTGCGACAGGAAAGAATAGTTGAAAGGCACATCCGGGCTGAAATTTTCCCACACCGACCCGATTTCCCGGATGGTACCGCCCAGGTTGTCCGACCGGACCCTGATGTTGATGTAGTTGTGCCAGTCGGGGTTCCATACCAGCCCAAGCGGGGTGATGGGCTCATGCATGGAGCGGAAATGGAAATCCTCCACCACCCCGATCACCTTGCATTGTTTGCTGGGCAGGACGGTCAGGTACCATCCGTCGCGGTGGAAAACGGTACCTGCCGCGCTGCCCGCCTTCAATCCCGATTCCTTTAGGGCAGCCTCATTGAGTATGATGGCCGTTTTTTTCTCAGATGTCCGCTCGTATGAGAAATTTTTTCCTTCCAGCAGCCGGATGTCCATCATGGGGATGTAATCGGGATCGACCGTGGTCAGGTTGAGGGTGGTGTTGGTGCCGTCGCCGTCAAAGTCATAGTTTTCCATGTTGTTGCCTTTCTCAGCCACCGAGAAGCTGTAGGCAACCTCCTGCACGCCGGAGATGTTCTTTACCTGCTCTTTGAATACCTCCATGTTTTGCTCTATCTCATTGCTCAGGCGGCTGGTGACAACACGTTCTTCATTGAACCCCAGTTCCTTGTTCTTCATATACTGCAACTGCCGGTGAACGGTGATGGTGGATATGATCAGGGCCACCGAGATGGTGAACTGAAAGACGATCAAAAACCTTCGAAAGCCTTCTGCACCCCTTCCTTTGGTTTTTTCACCCTTGAGCACCCGGACCGGGGAAAAGCCCGTCAGGTAGAATGCCGGGTAAATCCCCGCCAGTGTTCCGATCAGTAAGATGCCTGCCACGGATAGTGCCATAAACCAGGGGTCCATGAAAATATCGGTTGACAGCTCTGCCCGGATGATGTTGTTGTAGCTGGGCAGGAAGATCTGGACCAGGGTCAGGCCCACCAGGAAGGATATGAAAGTGATCAGCACCGATTCGGAAATGAACTGGCCTATGAGTTGTCTTCTGCGTGCCCCGTGCACTTTGCGCATACCCACCTCGTTGGCCCGCGAGGTGGCCCGGGCTGTGGTCAGGTTCACGAAGTTGATGCAGGCCAGCACAAGAATGAAAACACCAATGGCGATGAAGATGGTCACCGTCCTTTTGCTGCCATGCACGGCACCAAAGTCGTAGCGCGATTGATCGGCAAAATACACATCGTCCAGGGGGCGCAGGTTGATGTTGTAACCGTCATCCTCTTTGATGTCGGGAAATTTTTTTCGGAAAAAACCATTGATCTTGTTTTCCAAACCAGGTATGTTGGTTCCGGGCTCCAGCAGCAGGAAGGTTGGAAACTGCTGGGTGCCATAACTTCTCAGGAATTCCGGGCTGTTGATCTCCCCCAGCAGCTTGAAGGGCATCAGGGCCTGGATTTGAAGATAGAAGTTTTGAAAATCTTCTATTACCCCGGTAACCGTCATTTCCAGGCCTGAAGTGCTGCTGAGCGTTTTGCCCATGGGATTTTCTCCCTGGAAGATGCGTTGGGCAAGGCTTTTGGTGAGTATCACGGAATGGTTGTCTTCCAGGGCGGTTTGGGGATTGCCCTGCAGGAATTTAACCGTGAAGATGTCTGTGAAGGTGCTGTCGACCAGGAATATGCCTTCTATGTTGTGGGTCTTGTTGCTGTAAAGGGCATATTGGCTGCCCCAGGTCTTGTAGCGGCAATATTTTTTGATCTCCGGCAGGGCCTGATGCAGATCCGGTCCCATGGCCGAGGTCATATGCACCCCCCGGGCATCGCCGAATTCCATCCGGTAAATCCGTTCAGTCTTTTCGTTGAACTTGTTGTAGCTGTATTCGCGCTGCACAAACAGCATGATGAAGATAAAAATGGCAATTCCCACCGAAAAACCGATGAAATTGATGGCTGAGAACACCTTGTTTCTTGAGATGTTTCGCAGGGCGGTTTTGATGTAATTCCGGATCATGGCATTGGGGTTTGTCAAAGGAAAAGAAAGAATTGTGCCATTTTTTATAATTTGTTGATATTTAGTGCTTAAAAATGATTCTGGGAGGTGTTGGACCGGGAAGATTGTCTCATTTTGACACAAGGGGTTGTATCACATTGCAACAATCCGTACCTTTGGATGGTGATGGCCTCCAATATTTTATATCATGGATAAAAAGTCCGGCAGCATCCTGGTGATCGAGGATGATCAGGATGTATTGTTCACGGCCAGGGCGGTGTTGCGCAAACGATTCCGGGAAGTTATTTGTGAGAATAAACCCGATCGCATACCGGCCTTGTTGGGTGAGAAGGACATTGATGTGGTGTTGTTGGACATGAATTTTAGCTCCGGCGAGACCAGCGGAAAAGAGGGCTTGCTGTGGCTCAAAAAAATTCTGCAGATCGACCCCGAGGTGAAGGTTTTGATGACCACCGCTTATGGAGATATTCAACTGGCCGTGGAATCCATGAAACTGGGGGCTGTGGATTTCCTGGTCAAGCCCTGGGAAAGGGAAAAACTACTGGCCACCGTGGGGTCGGTTTTTCAGCTTCGCAAAAGCCAGCGGCATTTGAGCCAGTACCGCAATGCCCAAAAGATGGATTCTCAGCATCAGCAATTGATGGGTTCGGCCCCTTCCATGCAGGCTGTCTTTGGTGCCATTGAAAAAGTCTCCGACACCGACGCCAATGTCTTGTTGCTGGGAGAGAATGGTGTGGGCAAGGATTTGATTGCAAAAGAGATACACAACCGATCCAGGCGTCAGCAAATGCCTTTCGTCAAGGTCGATCTGGGAGCACTCTCGGAGAGCCTTTTTGAGTCGGAGTTGTTTGGACACGTCAGGGGCGCTTTCACCGATGCCAAAGTCGACCGGCCCGGCCGCTTTGAGGTGGCCAGCGGGGGCACGCTCTTTCTCGACGAGATTGGCAACCTGTCGGGACAACTGCAGTCCAAGTTGCTCTCGGCCATACAGAACCGAACCATAAACCGTCTTGGCTCACATAAGGAAATTGCCACCGATGTGCGCCTGGTTTGCGCCACCAACAAGCCCATTTATGACATGGTGGCCAGGGAAACCTTCCGCCAGGATCTTCTCTACCGGATCAATACGGTGGAGATTCCTGTGCCACCCCTGCGTCAACGCATAGATGACATCCCCGCCCTTACGGAACATTTCCTTGGTCAGGTTGCCAACAAATACAACAAGTCCCATCTTTCCCTGGGCGAGGGAGTGATGGACAAGCTGATGGATTATCACTGGCCTGGCAATGTCCGGGAGTTGCACCATGTCATAGAACGGGCTGTGATCATGAGCGAAGGCGACAGGCTGTTGTCTGCCGATTTTGCCCTGAAACCTGTTCCCGGCCCCAACAAGGATGCCGACCTCAACGTACGCCACCTGGAAAAGGACACCATCCGGCAGGCCATACGCCAGTGCAACGGCAATCTGACCAGGGCTGCCCGGGAGCTGGGCTTCAGCCGCAGCACCCTCTACCGGAAAATGAAAAAATATGGCATCCAGGAGTTTTAGAATCAATATTCTCTGGCGCCTGGCTCTGTTGATGGCGGCAGGCTACGGAGCTGTACATTTTCTTTTGTACACACCCTACTGGATGCTCTCGTTCTGGATGTTTGCAGGGGTTGTTGGACTGGCAGTAGCCCTGGTCCGTTATGCGGAGAAAAATTACCGGAGCCTGGGCGATTTTTTGATGGCCATCGATCAGAATGATTTTTCATACCTGGGCAACATACGTAAACTGAAGAAGGATTCCAGACTGGGTGCCGCTTTCAATCACATAGCCGATATGATGGAAGGTTTGCGACTGGACGCTGAGTCCAGCTACCAGTATCTGCAGACGGTGGTTCAGCATGTTGAGGTGGGCATTCTTTGTTATGACGGGCGGGGGCGGATCAGCCTCTTCAACAAGGCCGCCCGTGAGCTGCTGGGGGTGCCCCAACTCTCACACGTTCGTTTCCTGTACCACCTGGATCCCGATTTCCACCGGCTGGTAGTCAACATACAACCGGGTGAGCGC
This sequence comes from uncultured Bacteroidota bacterium, assembly GCA_913055895.1. GTDB lineage: Bacteria > Bacteroidota > Bacteroidia > Bacteroidales > UBA12077 > JAGXLC01. The sequence goes on from CAJXLE010000029.1 coordinate 5,192, forward strand.
AAGCTCTACCGGCTTGAAAAGGAAGGCAGGCTGTATCAGCTCTCGGTGCTGGCCACACGCTTCAAAAAGGAAGCCGAGCCTTTTAAGCTGGTCTCCTTCCAGAACATCAAGGGTGAACTGGAAGAGAAAGAGATGGAGTCGTGGTATCGGCTGACCCGGGTGTTGACCCATGAGATCATGAATTCGGCCATACCCATCAGCAACCTGAGTGGCATGGTCTACGAGATGCTGGTCACCGATGAGGGCCACCTTCGATCCACCAACAGTATGGCCGACGATGAGGCAGATGAAATGAAGGTGAGCCTGCAAACCATACAGTCGCGCAGCCGCGGGTTGGTCCGCTTCGTCAATTCCACCCGTCACATCACCCGGCTCCCCGAGCCTGAGCTTCAGCCAACCGACCTGGTGAGGCTGATCCGGCGCATCCACTCCCTGTATGCACCCAAGCTGAAAGAGCAACGGATTGATGTTCATCTCGATATCCCGGCATCGCCCCATATGATTAAGGCCGATGCCGGCCAGCTGGAACAGGTGATGATCAACCTCCTGCAGAATGCCATCGAAGCGGTGGCCGGACGTGATCATCCTTCCATCACCATCAGCCTGGGGTCAAACGAAAAAAATCAAACCGAGCTGCGGGTGGTCGACAACGGGCCCGGCATAACCCCCGAAGTGCGAGAAAACCTTTTTGTGCCTTTTTATACCACCAGGAGGAACGGCAGCGGTATTGGCCTGAGCCTTTCACGTCACATCATCCACAACCACAAGGGCAGGATTGAAGTGAAAACCCGGGGGGGAGCCGGCAGCGAGTTCATCATTTACCTTTGAGCACATCTCATGCACAGTGAGCTTTCAGGCATCACCACCAGGCGGCCCATGGCGATGGGCTGTCCGCAGCGGCGGCAATGGCCAAAATCCTTGTTGTCGATCTTCCGCAAGGCCTCGTCTATGTTTTTTAGCTTGTTTTCTGCCGTGCGTAAGGCTGCATCGTTCACACTCTTATTGTTGATGGCATCCATCCGGCTTACACGACCAATGGCGTTCTCCGGGGCGATGGGTTGGGTGAGGTCTTTAAGGGTATGGATGCGTTTTTGCACTTTTTCCTTCTCCTGCAAGAGCTTATCCCTGAGCTTTTTTCTTTCTTCGGCGTTCATGTCGGAAATGCATTTAAAGAGACTAAGATAGAAAAAAATCCCGCTTTGTCATGGGAAACCATTTCACCACGATATTGTTGGGCATGGGACGGATAATTACGTTATCTTTATATAGATCAAAAAGCATATCATTGAAAAAATCCGGGATTAAAAATATTGTCTTTTTGCTGTGGTGGATGCTCATTATCTCGCCGGCATGGGGCCAGGAAGGATACCAGGTTTACGACATCCGTTTTGAAGGCCGCGATACCATCCCGGAAGAGGTCCTGCTGGACCAGATGAACACCGGGCAGGCCGGCCTGCTTCAGAAGATGGCTTTCTGGCAAAAGAAACCACGCTTTTCGGATACCATGTTCGGGAACGACCTGGAGAGGCTCCGACGGTTTCATCAGAGACACGGCTTCCTCGACCCCCGCGTTCGGCACCGGTTAGAGAAGGATGAGCGCAAAGAGCGGCTTTGGATCTTCATTGACATTGAGGAGGGCGAACCGGTGCGGGTTCGAAGTATCAAATACGATTTGCCGCGGGATACCCTTCATGCCGATCAGCCTTCGCTCAACAAAGAAGAAGCCCTGGTGGATGAGGGTATGCGCTTTGTCGACAAAAAGATTTTTCAGGAGGAGAAAAGGATCGAGGTCTTGTTTCAGAACCATGGATATCCGAACGTGGATGTAAAAAGGGTGCTCGAGGTGGATCAATCCGAGCAGGCCGTTGACGTGTTGTTCCGAATTCAGCCAGGTCCACGGGCAAGATTTGGTGAAGTCAGTATTCATGGCGATTCGCTGGTTTCCAGTGATTTCATTCGCAGGAGGCTGACCTTCAGTCCGGGTGATATCTACGTGCAGGATAAGCTGGATGCCACCCAAAACCGTTTGTTCAACACCGATCTTTTTCGCTATGTGGTGATCCGCACCCGGAAAGACTCCATCAGCGATCAGCGCATACCTGTGCACCTGGAGGTCAGCGAGTCGCCTCCCTGGTCGGTGGAAACAGGTGTCGGCTATGGCACGGAGGACCGCTTCAGGGCATCGGTTCACCTGACCAAACTGCAATTTTTTGGGGGCAACCGCAAACTTATCTTCACCGGCAAACATTCCCATTTTTTGCCCTTTAGCCTGGAGACACGATTTATCCAGCCTTCCATCCTGGACGACAAAGTCGACCTGCTGGTTAGTCCCTTTTTCATCCGTGAAAATGAAATAAGCTATGAAGTCGATCGCCTGGGGGGCAATCTGACCCTTTCGGAAGATTTTTCACCCCAAACATCGGGATATCTCATGTATTCCCTTGAGCGGGTTTTCCTGCAGGATCTCTCCGTGCCCGGAGCTTTGGAGGAGAGAAAGATCCGCAACAAGGCGGGGTTCACCCTGGGTTTTGACCGCAACACAGCCGACAGCAGGTTCAACCCTTCCTCAGGCTGGCATTTCAACGGGCATTTTACTTATATGGGCATAGGGTTTCGTTCAAAATTTCATTACTATAAAGGGGAAATGGGATTGATACGGTACCATCGGTTGGCGGATGAGTGGATTGTGGCAGGCAAGCTCCGTGCTGGTTTTATCGAGCCGCTGAGGGGCGAGGCCAGCCCCATTGAAGACCGTTTTCTCCTCGGGGGTGCCTCTTCGCTGAGAGGTTTTCAGAGGCACAGCATATCTCCCCTCAATGAAGAGAACAGGCCGGTAGGAGGCAACAGCATGTTTGAAGGCAGCCTTGAGCTGAGGTTCCCGGTATATGATATTTTTTCCGGTGTATTGTTTACCGATGTCGGCAATGTCTGGCGGGGTGCCTTCAGTTATCACCCATCCGACCTGCGATATAATGCAGGCTTTGGTGTCAGGGTAAAAACACCCGTGGGACCTGTACGGCTCGATTTGGCGACACCTGTCTTTGAAGGTCCTGCTGACCTGCAGTTTTATGTATCCATCGGTCATGCCTTTTAATTTTAAAATAACCGGCAAACGTTCCCGTTTTGGCAGGGTAAGCCTTAAAGGTCAGGGCAATAAATAAAGCTGTGAACATGCATGATCAAGTAACCTTATGAAACCTACATCCAGGAACTTACACAACAAGGCCATGAATAAAGCAGGTGCTCTCCATCTGGCCAATACAATGAATCAGAATATAATCAAATGAAGAACCTCCGAAAAATATTGAAAGCCTTTTCCCTGATCCTGGGTGCTGTTATGATGGTGGGGATGATCCTGCTGTTGCTTATCTCCCGCGGGGTGTTCAATGAACCACTTGCCGGGATGATTTCCAGCCAGGCCGGGGATCAATTGAATGCCCATGTGGAAGTGCAGGAGTTACAGGGCAATGTGCTTTCATCTTTTTCGCTTGAAAGAATACGTGTTGTACGCCGTGATACAACGGCACTCTCACTGGGGAGCCTGCAGCTCGACTACCGCCTGGGAGGCCTGATCCGTAAAAAAGTGCACATCGACCGTTTGCATTTGAAGGATTTGAAGGTGTATGGCTTCCAAAGGAGTGACTCTTCCTGGAGTTTTCAGGAGATCCTTCCCCGGGCGTCTGACTCAGATCCGGCTGAAGAATCCGCTGAGCGGTCTGCTCCCTGGGAGATTCGTCTCGACACCCTGTTGTTGGAGGGCATCACTGCACGTCTTGAACCCCTGGATACCAGCGCCATTCCATCATCCCTTCAACTGGATGGTCGGCTTGGTTTTAGGATGGCCGCGGATTCAACGAACAGCAGCTTCATGCAGTTGTCCATCGACAGCCTGTTTTTCCGGACCCTTTCCCCCGACTTAACCCTGAGCCGGATGCGGGGTCAAATCCGAAAGACAGATAACTGCCTGACATGGAAAGATGTAGGACTTGATTTTCTGGATACCCGCATAAGCAGTTCAGGCAGGGCCACGATTCTTACCGGTGGTGAACCTGCCGGGAGAACAGGGATTGATGCCTTCTTTAAAGCCGATCCCTTGAGTCTCTCTGAATTTTATCCCTGGACAGGAACAACTGCAATCCATGGGGATCCCACCATTACAGCTGAACTGGGGCAGAAAGGCGACCGGCAGCATTTTCAGATGGAGGTGAAAGATGGTGACCAGCAAATCAACCTGGTGGGCTGGATAGGAGAAATGCAGGATGAACCTGAATACCAGGCAACCCTGCAGGTTAAAAAACTGGATGGCCAGCACTGGACCGGCGATTCGCTCTGGCATTCTTCCCTTACCGGCGAGATCCGCGCGAAGGGCAAAGGAACCGATTTCAAGGACAACAACCTGAGCCTTGCAGGTGATTTCGCCACCGGAGGCTTCCGCGGCTATTCATTCGAAGGACTATCTTTCCAGCTAAACAAAAGCGTCGACACCCTCCGTGGAAATATCCAGGGTCAAGCCATGTTTGGAGAGATCCGTTCAGGTTTTATCTTGCATCAGATCTACCAAGACCCGCTTTATTCACTTGATCTGGCGTTGTCCCACCTGGACCTGTCCCGCTTCCTGGATGATACCACCTACCGGTCCGATCTGAATATCTCGCTTATGGCTGAAGGCCGGCATACCGATCCCGACAGCATACAGGCCAACGTTGAACTGGTGTTGAATGATTCCCGCTTCATGAACCGGCCCTTGAAGGATATGCATACCATGCTGGAATACGACCGCCGCAATTATCGCTTGAGGGGGCTGAACCTCAGTTCACCGTTCTTCACTCTGAACATGCAGGGTTCGGGAAACCTTGACGGTGAGAACCAGCTGGGGTTTGAATTTTTGGCGGGCGACCTGCACACGTTTACCAGCAGGCTGGGTCTGCCCGCAACAGACATGGATGGCAGCCTGTCAGGGAAGGCCGAAGGTACCATGGATTCCATGAATCTTACAGCCTCGTATCGTTTTAGCCGCCTGCAATATGACACCATGTGGGTCAACAGTCTGGAAGGAGAAATGCGAACCTTGTTTTACCGCGATTCAATAGTGGGAGGAGAGCTTCATCTTGCTGCTGATTCTTCTTTTACAGGTAACCAGTGGATTGAGAAGTTCGCCCTTTCCTCATCCCTGGAAAGCGGACGGTTGCAAAACGAGCTGGATGTTACGGTGAACGATACTTTGAGCCTGGATACACGGACAGATGTGATCATGGGACAGACCCCACTGGTTCAAATCCGGAAAGTCAACATGCAGATCGACACTTCCACATGGACTGGAGGCAGCGATTCGACAGGCATTGCCCTGGGAAGGGATGCCCTGGAAATCCAGCACCTGAAGTTAAATTCAGGAAGTCAGGAAATCTGGGCCGACGGCACCCTGGCTTTCCGGGGAGAGGAGGCACTGGAGGTTGGAGTTGTGAACCTGGACCTGGGACAGTGGGTGTCGCTTACCTCCTTTCCCCATCGGCTGGGTGGTGTGTTGGATGCGGGCATACACCTGGCAGGTACAGCTGCCGAACCCAGGCTGCAGGGAGGTGTGGATATAAGACATCCCCGGTTGGACACGTTGCAGTTGGAAAGGCTCCATACGGGGTTTCGTTATGATTCCTCGGTCTTTTCTATACAGGGCCATTTGGATGCAGGCCTGCACCAGGCAATCAGTCTGCAGGCCAGGATCCCCGTGGATCTGTCGCTGGCCGACAGCCTGGTGTTGCCGGGACCCGAGACACCCATACGGGCTTCTCTGATGGTCGACAGCCTGCAAGCCGGTCTGGCCAATCCCTTCCTGGAAGAGCAAGGCATGCAGGTCGGGGGATTGGTGGATGCCTCCCTCGATGTGGGCAACACCCTTGGCAAGCCACTTTTTGATGGTAAGCTGGGCCTTGATGGCGGCACTTTTTCTTACCCGGCCGAAGGCATTCGTTACCGTGATGTTGTCATCAGCAGCCGTTTTAACAACCAGCGTCTGCAGCTGGAGAGCGCACGCATGCGCTCCGGCGAAGGTTACCTCACCATGGAAGGATATCTCGACCTTCCATCAGGCAATTCCCTCACATCCGACAGCCTGCTCATAGAGATCAACGGGAAAGATTTTGAAGCGATACGTTCCACCCGCCTTGAGGCTGCCGTGAGCCCCACGGTCACCCTCACAGGCAGTTTGGCGGGACCCTCCATCAAAGGTGGTTTGACCATACCCCGCGCCTCGGTCAATGTGGATGCCCTCCGGGAGCGGATGTCGGTGAAAAGCGACGACCCCAATCCCCCGCTTTTGGTGGAAGCCTTGAGGGATACCATCTCAATGGAGAGACAACCCGATACGTCAGGTCAGGAAACATTGCTGACGGGCTCGGAGTTTTACCGGAACCTCCAGGGTACTTTCAACATCCGCATACCCGGCAACACCTGGGTGAGTGGCAACGACATGAATTTTGAGGTGCAGGGTGATCTGAAAGCGATCAAAGAGCGGGAGCTGATCGATTTGTTCGGGACACTCAATGTAAAGCGCGGCTTCTTTCAGTTCTACGGGAAAAAATTTGATTTCGAACAGGGTGAGATCATCTTTACCGGTGGGCGCGAGATCAATCCCAGGGTCCACTTTGTCATTGCCTATATGTTTCGCGATCCGGAAAGGCAACGGCAGCGACTCACCATTGAGGTGACCGGACGCACACGTCAGCCCAATTTTCAGTTCCGCCTCAACGAGCAGGTTATACAGGAGAAGGAAGCCCTTTCCTACCTGATGTTCGGAAAGTCCACCAACCAACTCAATACCTCCGAGCAGGTTACCCTGGAAGAGCGTACCGGTGGCATGGCCCGCTCTTTTGCACTCGACCGGGTGTCGACGGCAGTGACCAGGGCCCTGGGTGCCGGACTGGGTTTGGACATGGTGGAGCTTGAAGCCGGGAAAAGCTGGAAGTCGGGCAATGTGAAGATCGGCAAATACATCACCGACGACCTGTATTTAAGTTACCAGCGGACTTTTGCCTTCGACAAGAAAGAAAAGGTCGTCGATGCCGAGCGCATTGCCCTCGAATACCAGATCATGCGCTTTCTTTTCCTGCAGGCCACCAACCAGATGTACAATTCCGGGTTCGACCTGATCTTTAAGAAGAGTTGGAGATGAAGGGAGACTAAAGTTCCCGCCCCGAGATGGAGACCCGTTCCCCGTCGCGGGTCATGAATTCCCGTGCTTCTTTGCCCTCCTTAACTTCCAGGGTTTCTCCGTCGGGACTCAGGATGATCACCTTTACCACCCTTCCCCGGCTGTCGGTCTTTATTTTCAGGACTTTGCCATCCAGGTGCTTCAGGTCTGTGCCGTGGCGGTCGCCTTCGCTGCCGACACCCCCCTCATCGATCCATACCCGGGCATGGTGCATGGCTGCACGGATCTGACTGTCCAGAGCCAGTGCTTTCAGATGTTCTCCAATGTCCAAAGAATCCAGCATTTTGAGCGATTGATCGATGGCACGCCGGATGCTGTCTGAATTGATTTCCACATCGATGTCGAAATCCTTTTCTCCCAATGAATCCATGCGTATGATCATTTTACGGTGCAGGGAGTCCAGGTCGATCTCTTCCATCTTCCTGTGAATTTCTTCGCGCAGGGAGTCCAGCCTTTCATGATCCAGCGAGTACCGGATGGTTCTCATAGAATCTTCATGGATCCTGAGTATGGTGTCGATCTTTTTCAACTTGCCTTCGACCTCCTTCTGGATCCTTATGCGCAGCTCATGGGCTTCTTCTTCCTGTCCTGCAGCTGCACCAGAGAAAAATACACCCAACAGCAGGGCCATCATAGATAAAGTGAATGGAATGCGTTTCATGGTTGTGGATTTTGGTTAATACTATCTACAAAAGTAACTATTTCCTGATATGCAGATCGTTAAAGCCGGGTTAAAAAACGTTAATGATCTGTTAAAATGCTCAACCGCATGGTTGGTTTTTATATCTTTGAGAATATGAAGATGAAACGATTCTACCTCATCCTGGCATTGATGTCGGTATCCCTCATCGGCATCATCGTGGTGCAGTGGCTGTGGGTGCGCAATGCCATTGACATCAGGGAGGAGAACTACGACCGGGATGTTCGCAAGGCCCTTGCCCAAACGGTGAGCCAACTGGATAAAAAAAGGAACATGGTGTTCATGTCGGAAAGGATAGGCAACCACCTGCCCGACAGCATCTCTTTCCAGGATAAGCTTTTCCCGGCAGATTCATTGGACAGGGTGATCAACCCCAAAGAAATGGTTAGGTTTTATCAGGAAGGAGAGGAAAGCCTTACAGGTTTGCCCGTTGATTCTATGCTTCGATCCATGGATATGGATGTACCAAACCGAGATTCGCTTCGTGATAAGACCGTCATCTCCATAAACGAGAAACGGATGGTGGTGGATTCACTTAAAAACCTGACGGTCCCGGATCCCGAAGTACTGGAGAATATGGAGTGGGATATGAGAGCGGTCTATGAGAAAATCCGGCAGGTTGACCTGGAGGTCTTCTATAAGCAGCTGGAGGAGCAAACCCGCAGGATGCAGGATGTGTTTAAGGAGATGGCAATGGAGTACCGCATGCATTTTGATTCCATCCGTGAGGCTGTTCCCTACCGGGAGCTCGACACACTGCTAAACAGGGAGTTGAACCAGCGGGGGATAGATGCGGATTATGCCTACGCCGTGCTGGATGAATCACAGGGTGAGCTCCTTTACCAGTCGGGCGGCTTTCAACCTGAAGAACGACAAGGGGTCTACCGCACCAATATTTTCCCCAACGACCTGATCAGCAAGGATATGTTTCTCCTTCTCCAGATCCCCCGGAAAAAAGGCCTGATCCTTCAGTCCATCTCCTATCTTTTGCTTGGTTCGCTGATCTTCACCGCCGTGATCATCATCACCTTTGGCATCGCCCTTCATACCCTTTTGCGACAGAAAAAGCTTTCCGACATCAAATCGGATTTTATCAACAACATGACCCACGAGTTTAAAACACCCATTGCAACCATATCCCTGGCAGCCGACTCCATTGCCAATCCCAAAACATTGGCCAACCGCGAGAAGATCATGAATTTTGTCCGGGTGATCAAATCGGAGAACAAGCGCATGAACAGCCAGGTGGAGCGGGTTTTGCAAATGAGCCTGCTCGACAGGAAGGATTTTGAACTGGACCTGCAACTCCTTCACCTCCAGCCGCTTTTGGACCAGGTGGTCGACAACACCCGGGTTCAGCTTGAAAAGAATGGAGGTGTCATAACCTATGAGCCAGGTTCAATGCGTGATCTGGCATGGGTGGATGAGGAGCATTTTCTGAATGTACTCTACAACCTGATCGACAATGCCATAAAATATTCTTCCGGGGCCCCGGAGATAACGATCAGGACACAAACCAAGGGAGACCGAATTTGTATATCTGTTGCTGACCGGGGTATGGGCATCCGCCGGGAGGATCAGAAACGTATCTTCGATAAGTTTTACAGGGTTGGCAGCGGAAACATCCATAATGTGAAAGGTTTCGGTTTGGGTCTTAGTTACGTCGCCACCATGGTCAAACATTTTGGCGGGGAGATCCATGTTAACAGCGAATATGGCAAAGGCACCCGTTTTGATGTTGAATTGTCCCAAAAATCACCAGATGGTAGAGCAGGAAAAGAGACATAGGGTTTTTTTGGTGGAGGACGATGAGAGCTTTGGCTCGGTCCTGAAATCCTACCTTGAGATGAACGACTATGAGGTTTACCTGGTGCGTGATGGCCGCCAGGCCATGAATGAATTTGCTGCAGGTGAATACGATATGTGTATCCTTGACATCATGCTCCCACATGTTGATGGGTTTGCCCTGGCCCGGGAGGTTAAAGCCACTCAGCCTTCCCTCCCCATGATCTTTTTAACCGCCAAAACATTGAAGAAAGATATCCTGCACGGCTACGACCTGGGAGCCGATGACTACATCACCAAACCCTTTGATTCCGATGTGCTGTTGTGTAAGATGCGCGCCATTCTCAGCCGTCGGGGCCGGGATGCTTCGGCAGGCGGGCAGCTGAAGATTGGGAGGTACAGGTATGACCCGGATCAGAGAATTTTGAGCGATGGAGATGCCACCGATGAGGGGGTCAGCGAAGGTGGCGCCAACCGCAAGCTTTCCCCCAAGGAGGGCCATCTCCTCCAGATGCTGGCCGAAAATAAAAATACCGTGCTGAGCCGCGACCAGGCCCTAAGGCAGATATGGGGCCAGGATGACTATTTTGCCGGACGCAGCATGGATGTTTACATAACCCGCCTGCGCAAATACCTGAAAGACGACCCGGCCCTGTCGATAGTAAACATTCATGGAAGCGGCTACATCCTGAAAGAGAAGGGGCCGCGATACAACGAAGTGTAGCCATGGCATCGCAGCAGGTCGGACCCGGGGGTGCCGGGACCTTTTGGTTATGATGTGCCCCCATCAGGTCCCGGCCCCCTTGTCCACCAGAGAAAGGATCATGCGCCATCAGGGGCTTGCCATGCGAATGGAGGTGAAAAGGGTGTATAGAAGAGATTACTGTTCCCGGGCACGGCTGAACTTAAGTGTGTCGGCATACTGGATGTCTTCGTATTCCCGCACAAGCTCCAGGGATTCTTCCTCAAATTCCATCATCAGCCATTTGCCATGATACCATCCGCCAGCCTGCAAGGTGTCGGTGATGAACAGTGTATCTTCGTCCTCGGAAAACTCATAGTCAAAAACACCGGCCGACTGGTAGATGTTCAGGGAGTCAACACCCTGGTAAGGCGGTTCCTCTGAGTCGGAGTAGTTGAACTTCCAGTAGGATCCATCCACCGGCATGGGATCACCGCGCATGGAATAGACATCCATGTTCCATTTGCCTTCAATGCGCTGGTAAGGATCATTGATCTCGGCGCCGTTGTCATCTTCTTCACAGGCACCAATGAAAAGGGCCATGATAAGGATGGCCGGCATTAGTAAAATTTTGTTTTTCATAGCAGATTGGGTTTGGTTTTTGAATACAGCAAAATTTTACGCCAATCCTGCTATAAGGTTCCTGGAAGTTAGGTGAGTTATATCACTGCTCTTTTTGGTGATCCACTATGTGGCTTACATTGAAATAAAAACCTCCTATTCCATACTTGTTGTCTTTGACTTTGATGTAATCATGGCCTTCCCGCCTCAGCGATTGCTCTCCTTTCGGTTCAAAACCCAGCACATTCAGGATGTCGTATTCATGTGAGATTTCGTTGACGTGCCAGGCACTTTTCTCCTTCAAGCCGTTGCCGGAAGAGAGGATGGTTTCAACGATCAGGTTGATCTTATAGTCCAGCCTCTTTGTTTGTTCTTTGTTGCCTGCCTGGTCGTGGGCATAGGCAAGGGCGTTCAGGTCCCTCAGGCTGAATGGATCTTTTTCCAGCACACGGCGTTCATAGCGTATGATCTTTTGAAAATCGTTTTGCTGAAGCTTGTCCTTTTCGTAGATCATCCTGAGGCTGTCGCTGAAAACCGAGGATTCACCCGGGCCATATTCGGGCTGAAAAACATAACCGTAGTAGAGCATGCGGTAATGCTCGTGCTGAAGGGTGGTGTCGTGCTCCTGGTATCTCTGGAAAAGTTCCGGATAATAGAAACCGGAGGTTTGGGAAGATGTTTTTTCCCTGATGCTCTGATAGTCGGGCTTTGTAAAATTGTTTTCCTGTGCGAAGCCAACCTGGCAGATGAGCAGGAAAAGGACGAGAGCTGGAAGGAGTTTTTTCATGAAACAGTGGTATTAAAAGATTTATGAGTTGTTGGATGCAATGTTTTAAAAAAGCAGATAGCGGAAAGTCCGCTCTCCTGTATATACATGTACTACAGCTTCCCGGGTCCGGTAAGCGAAAGAGCTTTCTGATCTTTACCCGGGTTCAAAATTACAAAAAAAATGCCTGGTCCGTTGGCCGACTTTTTCGTGGGTTTATCCGGGGTGCTTCAGTGAGCTTCGGAGAACTTCGGGGAAATTCAGGAAAATTCAGGGAGTTTCAGGGAACTTCGGGGTGCTTGTTCAGGCAGATCAATGGCTGCGGCTGGTGGTTTTGCTGTCCTTTGTTTGTCCGGGAGACACTCTCTGAGCCGCTTCACGTATGAAGCTCATCAGTCCTGATGCATCTTTCTTTTCAATGGCGTCTTGCAGGGCATCCAAATCTTTTTTGAGCCCACTGATTTTTTCCAGGGTGGCGGGATTCATCAACACCTCGGTGAGGAGTGACTCGTCTTCAGAGAAGAGTCCCCGTGCAATCTGCAGGTGTTTGTCGTAGGTGGTACCCGGGTGGTCATTTTCTCTCAGCTGACTGGCAAAAAGCATGGACAGGATAAAGGGTACGCTCAGTGATTCAGACATGCGCTCGTCGTGTTCCCGGAAGGTGAGGTGGTGAAGGGTCAGGCCCAGGTCGCTGAAAAGTTGCTCAAAGAATTTTTTTCCTTCCTGATCAGACTCTTTGATGAGGATGGCATGTTCGTATTTCAGGTTTTGCAGGTCGGCGAATGTGGGACCAAACATGGGATGGGTGGAAACGAATTTGCGGCCGCATTGTTGATAGAATGAACTGATGCCGTTTTTCACGGACGCCATGTCTGCCAGCATGGTATGGGCAGGCAACCAGGGCATCAACTCCTCGAACACCCTGCGGGTGGCATCGAGGGTTACCGCATTGACCAGCAGGTCGGGATTGAATTCCCCTATCTCGTGCCTTTGATTAAGAAGAGTGATGTTTTCGGCGGGTTTCATCTCAACAGGCTGTTTGTCGATGATGCCCACCCGGTGGTGGCGGCAGAGTATGGTGGAGAGCCATCCGCCCATTTTTCCGTTTCCTGCGATCAGTATGTTCATGGTGTTTCCTGTGTTTGCACGTGGAGTTGTTGTAGGATCTCGAAGAAGGAGGGGAAGGATTTCTTGACGGCCTGCGATTGAAGGATGTCTATGGGTGCCCGGGCTTTCAGAGCCATGATGGCAGCTGCCATAGCTATCCGGTGGTCGTTGAACGAGTCGAGGGTACCCCCCTGTGGTGTGCCTCCATGGATGATGAGCCGGTCCTTGCTGTCCGGGTATGCCTGGATGCCAATATTTTTGAGTCCCTGTGTCAGAGCCCAGGCGCGGTTGCTTTCTTTGTGTTCCAGCCGGTGAACGCCACGTATGGACGAGTTGCCGGTGGCATAGGCAGCCAGGGTTGCCAGGGGAGGGAACAGGTCGGGACAGTGGGTGGCGTCAAAATGGAAGCCTTTGATGGATGGCGGAGTGCTGACACTGATGTTTCCCTGCCCGGTGTGGCAGGATATCCCCGCCATCTCCAACGCCTCCAGGATACGCCTGTCGGCCTGCCTGGAGTTGGCATCGAGACCGTAAAGGGTTACCCGGCCGTGGATGGCGCCCCCCGTCAACAGGAAGGCAGCATTGCTCCAGTCGCCCTCGATGGTGACGCAGGCGGGCCGGTAGGTTTGTCTGCCGGGTATCTCGAATGTCTCATACCGGTGATGGTGTATTTCGATGCCGAAATGTTTGAGCACCTCCAGGGTCATGTCGATATAAGGGGTGCTTTTGAGGTTGGTGGCAACGATCTTTGAATCGTTGCGGGCCAGGGGAAGGGCAAAGAGCAGTCCCGAGAGAAATTGTGAGCCCGTTGACCCGTCGAGCCGCATGGTGCCGCCCCTTAGCGGACCCTTCACCACCAGGGGGAGCAGTCCGTTGTTGGTAGTGCATGTGCCGCCGGCTTGCCGGATGATGTCCTCAAAAGCTTTCATCGGTCGATTGTTAAGCGACCCACTGCCTGAGATGGTGGTAGTCTGCTCCAGCATGGCTGCTACGGGTGTTACCAGTCGCGTACCCAGTCCCGATTCCCCGGTGTATAGTTCCCTTGTGGCCCGGCTGGTACCCATGCCACCGTCTATGATCCACCGGTCCTGCCGGAAACCGATTTCAGCTCCCAGATGCCGTATGACCCCCGCCATTTTCATCTCATCGTCGCTGCTGCCCGGATGGATCAGTTCACTTTGCCCCCTGGCCAGCAGGGCAGCCAGCAGGGCCCTCTGGGTGTAGCTCTTGGATGGCGGTGCTTGTACCTTGCCTTCCATGCGGGAAGGATGCACACGGGTTTTCATATTTGCCTGCGATTCACAGATGATTTCAGGGTTGATTGTTTTGGTTTTTTGGGGTGCCTTGTTTTTTGCTCCCGTCGCTTTCCTGGTTGAAGAGCGACTCCTGGTGTATGTTTTCAAATACCGATTCGATGAACCTGCGGCTCATACCTTTTTGCCTGCCCCTGGCTATTCTCTGTGATATGATTTTCTGCCAGCGGTCTTTCTGGAAGACACCCATCCGGTGCTTTTGTTTGACATGTCCTATTTCCTGACTTATTTGCATCCTCTGGCTCATGATGTTGAGCAGGGCATCGTCAAGTTCGTCAATTCTTTTTCTCAGCTCCTGCAGTTCACCAGGGTGAGCTGTCTGCCCGGGACTGGTCCGGATGCCCAACTTCTTCATCAGGTTGGCGAACATATCGGGTGTCAACTGCTGGCGGCTGTCGCTGAGGGCCTCCTCCGGGTTGATGTGCACTTCCACCATCAGCCCATCCATGTTCATGCCCAGGGCTTTTTTGGCGGTTTTATGAACCAGGTGCCTCTGTCCTGCTGTATGACTGGGGTCATGAAGGACGGGCAGGCCAGGCATCTGTTCCTTTAGTTGCATGGGTATGCTCCACTGGGGCGGGTTGCGGTACTGGCTTTTGGAATAACAGGAGAATCCCCGGTGCACTGCTCCTATCCTTTTGATGCCGTGTTTATGGAATCTTTCCACGGCACCCATCCACAGGGAGAGGTCCGGGCTGATGGGGTTTTTAACCAACACGGGGATGTCGCTTCCCCTTAGCGCGCGCGCAATTTCCTCGACGGCAAATGGGTTGGCCGTGGTCCGGGCACCTATCCACACAACATCGATGTGGTGGGCTAGGGCTTCTTCCACATGCCCCGGGGTGGCGACCTCAATGGCCATCTTCATGCCGGTCTCCTGCCGTGCTTTCTGCAACCAGGGCAATCCACGTGTGCCTACACCCTGGAAAGCCCCGGGACGGGTACGGGGTTTCCATATCCCCGCCCGGTATATGGCAACCCCGCGTTCTTTTAAGGCATGAGCGGTGTTCATAACCTGCTCTTCGGTTTCGGCACTGCAAGGCCCGGCAATAATGACAGGCTGCTGGTCCTGTTTCCCGCCGGTGAGGGCCAGGGGTTGTAATTCGATTTCTGAGTCCATAGCTTTGAGTTCTTTAAGTTATACAAAAAAAAGCCCCGTACATCGACGGGGCTTCATATTTTTTTTTGCACAGATGGATCCATACCCCGTCCGGTATCATCTACCATAGTAATAGTAATAATAACCATAACGGTAACTGTCAGACAGGTCCAGGGCCATCTGAAAATAAAAAATCCCGAAGGGCACCTTCGGGATTGTTGCTTGCGGAGTCATTCCATGCCTCATACAACAATCCCGTTTAGGATCGGATAACCCATCCGGTAGTAATACATGTTCAGATATATGATGCTGGTGGTGTCCATGAAGCATTTTTTAAGTTGATGCTGTTGACAAAGCTAAATAATTATTATGTGGATCGCAAAATGTTGCGCCTTATTTTTTTCTGAAGAAAATTTGGATGGGCACACCGGTGAAGTTAAAATGCTTCCTGAGCACATTCTCCAGGTACCTTTTGTAGGGCTCCCTGATGGCCTGGGGATAGTTGCAGAAAAGGGCAAAAGCCGGGGAGTAGGTATACAGCTGGGTGGCATATTTGATTTGTATGTAACGTCCACCTGACGCCGGCGGAGGATTTTGGTCGACAGCCTCCCTGACGACCTTATTGAGACGGGCGGTGGGCACATGTCTTTTGCGGTTTTCATACACCTGTTGCGCTGCTTCCAGCACTTTGTGTATCCTTTGTTTATAGAGGGCTGAGACAAACAAGATCGGGACGTCCACGAAGGGAGCTATCTTATGTTTGATATGACGGGTGTATTCTTTGGCAGTACCGCTGTCTTTTTCCACCAGGTCCCATTTGTTCACCAGCAGTACAACACCGCGCTTGTTTTTGCGGATGAGTCCGAAAATATTCAGATCCTGCCCTTCGAGGCGCTGGGTGGCATCAATCATCAAAAGACATACATCGGCATGTTCTATTGTCCGTATGGCACGCATCACCGAGTAAAACTCCACATCTTCGTGTACTTTGCCTTTTTTTCTCAATCCCGCCGTGTCCACCAGGAAAAAATCGTGGTTGTATTTCTGGTAGCGGGAATAGATGGAATCTCTTGTGGTCCCGGAAACAGGAGTGACGATGTTGCGGTCTTCACCAACCAGGCTGTTGATAAGCGATGATTTGCCCACGTTGGGCCTGCCCACCACAGCATAGCGCGGCACTTCCTCCCCTTCTTCAAGGGGCGTCTCTGTTGCTATATGCTGCACCATTTCATCCAGCAAATCACCTGTACCGCTGCCATGAAGGGAAGAGATGCAGTGGGGCTCACCCAGACCGAGCCCGTAAAACTCATTGGCGTCATAGCGCCTTTGAAGGTTGTCCACTTTGTTGACCGCCACCACAACCTTTTTGTTGGTCTTCCTGAGCATCCTGGCCACCGACTCATCCAGGTCGGTGATGCCGCTGGTCACATCCACCACAAAAAGTATCAGGGCGGCCTCTTCAATGGCCAGGGCCACCTGCTGCCGGATGGCCGATTCAAAAACATCGTCGGAATGTTCCACATAGCCACCTGTGTCGATGACATTGAAGATCTTGCCTTCCCATTCCACCTCGCCGTAATGGCGGTCGCGGGTGACTCCACTCACCTCATCAACAATGGCCTTGCGCGATTCGATGAAGCGGTTGAAAAGGGTTGATTTACCTACATTGGGACGGCCTACTATGGCAACAGTGTCTTTGGGCATGGTCAGCAGATTAATTTTCCTTCTATTTCATCCATCAATTTGATGATCTCGTCTATCAAAGTGTTCAGCTCTTTTTTCTTTTTCATGAGTGCATCCTCACCAGGGTGTGCTTTATCCAGGTGTCCGCGGGCCTCGGAAGCCTGCTGGCGACTCTGACGGAAAAGGGATGCAAAATCTTTGTTCTCTTCTGCCTCCAGGGCATCGGTCAACAAAGTATAAACACGTCCGGCCGCCTGTCGAAGGTTACCGGCTAACTCCGTCTGAATGCCTTGTTTCTCCATGTCTTTGGAAAAACCTATCGATTCCACCGAAAAGATGTATGCCTTTTTCTCCAGTTCAAGCATCATAGAGATTGAATGTTATTGGTTGTAGCCGCTCGATCTTAAAAAGCCCTCCTTATCGCGCCACTCTTTGTGAACCTTTACGTAAAGGTCGAGAAAAACCTTCTTTTCATACAGGGCC
>CAJXLE010000030.1 GCA_913055895.1 uncultured Bacteroidota bacterium
GAGCGAGAAACGGGGATCGAACCCGCGACCCTCAGCTTGGGAAGCTGATGCTCTACCTCTGAGCTATTCTCGCTTGTGGTTTTATAATGTCCATCAAAGTGGTGGTGTCAAAGGTAATAATTCTCGGTCTGATTGGCAAATCCAGAACCCGTTTAGTGGGATTCTTATGATATTGCATCACCAAATATCCCAGAAACAAAGCAATTTCTAAAATAACTATTCAGAAAATTTCATCTACATACCTTCGCCATAGCAGTGAATAGAAGGCTTCATTTCGTTTTTCAATACATTTTTAAGTTAGTAAGGTGTAACTCCTGGAAAATTTTTGTGTCCAATACCAATACAATGTTTACAACTTTTCCGGTTTGACCGCTTCTCTCATCAGATGAACCAGCCGCGAAAGGTTTCTAATTTGTATTGACTCAGTGGAAATAAAGATTGATCGGTTAAACAAAGTCTACAACAAGGATTTCTACGCCCTGAAAGACATCACCCTGTCTATCGGGAACGGGATGTTCGGCCTGCTGGGACCCAACGGTGCCGGCAAGTCAACCCTGATGCGCATACTGGTGACCCTGATGAAACCCACCAGTGGGAGCATCTATGTTGATGGCAGGGACATCCACAAACACCGCAAAGCCTTGCGCCGGATGATCGGCTACCTGCCACAGGATTTCCGGTTCTTCTCCAAGCTCAAGACATGGGAATTTCTGGATTACTCGGCGGCCCTGTCCGGGATGACCAACAAAAGGGAGCGGGATGAAGCCGTAGACCAAATGCTGGAAGAAGTGGGACTTTTTGATGCCCGCGACCGCATGGCAGGAAAACTCTCCGGGGGCATGAAGCGCAGGCTCGGCATCGCCCAGGCCCTGATCAACGACCCCCGCCTGATCGTCGTTGACGAGCCCACCACCGGGCTCGATCCCGATGAGCGGATCCGCTTTCGCAACCTGTTGTCCAAAATCTCAGGCCAGGACCGCATCATCATCCTCTCCACCCACATCGTGGCAGATATCTCCAGCACCTGCAACCAGATGGCACTGCTTAACCAGGGAGAAGTTGCCTTCCAGGGTACTCCTGAAGAGTTGATCGATAAAGCACGGGGCAGTGTCTGGAAAGTGATCCTCACCACACGCGAGCTGGAAAAAGTCAAGGAAGAGCACCCGGTCATATCCACGGTGATGATGGAAAAAGGCTGGGAAGTGATCCTGGTGGCCAGTGAGCTGCCCGGTTACCAAGGGGAGCAGATCGAACCCGACCTGGAGCATGCCTATGTGCATTACATGGACAAAGAATTGAATGAATATATGATAGCCGACTTTTAATCACAACAGCCATGCCCTCGTTCAGAAACATCAACACCGTGGCCCGGTTTGAATCGAAAACCCTGATGCGAAGCTGGTTCTTGCGCATCTTTGCCATCATTGCCCTGCTGATCATTCTTTTTTTCAATATAGCAGTCTCCCAGCAGGCTTACTCACCCCGTATCTTCAGGGGCCTGCCAACCAACATCCCCTACGCGAGCCTGTTGATATTCAATGTCATACAGGCAATCATTGCGGTTTTCCTGGCCACCGATTTTATGAAGCGCGACAAGAAACAGGATACCGCCGAGGTGATATTTGTCCGCTCCCTGTCCAACGGTGAATACATCTGGGGAAAAATTTACGGCAACCTGAGGGTTTTCCTGGCCCTGAACGTGGTCGTCCTGGTCATTCCATTGATATTCACCCTGGTCACCCAAGACATGACGTTTGACCCGCTGGGCTACGGGCTCTATTTTGCGCTGATATCCATACCTACACTGGTCTTTATCTTTGGCCTCTCTTTTTTCATGATGGCCCTGGTCAGGAACCAGGCTGTGGTGCTGCTGATATTGCTCGGATACATTGCCCTCACCCTTTTCTACCTGAGCGATAAGTTTTTCTACATCTTCGACTACATGTCGTTCAACATTCCCATGATCTGGTCGGAATTCACCGGACTGGCCAATACCAGCCGCATACTCATGCACAAAGGACTTTATATCTCCCTGGGCCTTTCCCTGGTCTTTTTCACGGTCCTGCTCATGAAGCGGCTGCGTCAATCCCACTCCAACTACATCTTTTCCATTACCGGGGGCATCCTTTTTCTTTTTGCAGCCGCCTGGCTGGCCAACACCCATGTGGAAAAAGATTTCGAAATGCGGAATTTCCGGAAAAAGATGATCAACCTGAACGACCAGTACCTTCGAGAGAAATTACCCACTGTGGGCAGGTACAACCTGGAGCTGCGACACCAGGGTGAACATGTTCAGATGCAGGCAGACATGATGACCCACAACCCGGCCGGCAAACAATTGGACACCCTGCTGTTTAGCCTGAATCCCGGCTTCAGGCTGGACACCTGCCTGGTGGGTGGCCGGGAAAGCCAGTATGTGCGGAAAGATCACCTGCTGATCATTGAGAAAAAACTGCCCGCCGGCGACTCGATACCCATAACCCTGCGATACAGCGGAAGACCTGATGAACGGGTCTGTTACCTGGATGTGCCCAACCGGATACTATTCCGGGGAGAACATCAGACCCTTTTCAGTGTTCCCAGGAAATTTGGTTTTATGCGTTCCGATTACCTGATGTTCACACCCGAATTGCTCTGGTACCCGGTGCCCGGAACCGGCTTTTCATCAAAAAATGTAGCCGGCTTCCGGAAAAACTTTGCCCGCTATAAGCTGAATGTTTCCACCAACAAAAACATGAGCGTATTGAGCCAGGGCCGGGTCAGGCGTGAGGGCCACCGGTGGATCTTTGAGCCGGAGCAGCCGATGACCTGCATGTCGGTCATTGCCGGAGACTACCAACGTGATTCGCTCACCACAGGTGGCATCACCTACAATATTTATTATAAGGAAGGCCACAACTTTTACGGGGATTTTTTCAGTGACATCCAGGATACCATACCTTCCATCGTAACCGGGGTGATGGGCGACTATGAGTCGCAGCTGCACCTGGATTATCCTTTCGATGAACTCTCGGTGGTGGAAGTGCCGGCACACTTCTACACCTACAAAAAGAATTTCACCCTGGCCAGTGAAGGCTCGCTGCCCGGGATGTTGCTGCTTCAGGAGCGGGCTTATACCATCAACGGGGCCGATTTCGAGCGGGCCATGAAAGGCTGGAAGAGGCGCCGCGACGCCGACCAGACCGATGAACAGATGAAGGCGGATCTGTTTCGGCGCTTCATCCATTCCAACTTCATCGAAGGTGAGGACTACCGCATGGGCTGGTTTGGCAGGAGCGATGTGACCGGCAACACCAAGGTTTTCCCCAATTTTGTCTCCTACTGCAACGATTTTGGCCTGGAAGAACTCCCCGTGATGAACCCCGTGTTGGAGCGTTACATCGAAAGCCGCAGCGCCGAAGAAGACAGGGGGCGTTTTTTCAGGGACGATGGTATGGGCGATAAGGAAAGGGCCAACCTGCTGTTGCAGGAACAGTCGTTCGCAGAGTTGATGAGCGACACATCCCACTTTGTCAGGCTCAGCGATGTGATCGATGTCAAAGGCCAGTATTTTATCGACCTGATGAAACATTATGCCGGGGCGGGCGATTTTGACGAAGTGCTGGACAGCTTCATTGTGGCTACCAGGTACCGGAACAATACCGGTGAACTGTTCCTGGATTTTATGAACCGGCGCTACGGGGTCAATACCCGGGAACATATGAACAACTGGCTGTATTCAAAAGATGTGCCTGGTTTCACCTTCCAAAAGGTGCATTCCTTTTCCTATTATGAAAACGAAAACCTGAGATACCAGGCGGAGGTCACCATCACCAATACCGGCAACCGCCCGGGAATGGTGAAGCTGAACATGCGCATCGGCCGGCGGAGAAACAGCAGCCTGTCAGAGGAAAAAACCGTATTTCTAAATCCCGGCCAGAGCAAACAGGTGGGCATCACCGTAGGCGAAAAGCCCTCCATGCTGTTGGCCAATACCCTGGTATCTTCCAACCTGCCCTCCACCCTGAGGTTTCCGCTGAGTGACCTCGAAGAGGATGAGACAGCTGAAGGAGGCGAATATGTACAGGTGGTAGAGTCACCTTCCCCTGACAAGGACGCGATCATTGTAGACAATGAATCGCCCTCTTTCCGGGTGCTGGTACCCGACAAAGCCACCAAACTCAGGGACCTGATTCGCAAGAACCCGGATGATGAAGAATATACCGATGTCAACCCGTGGCGGCCACCCGAGGAATGGCAAAAGGCCATCGACAATAAATTCTACGGGGAAGAGAAGTTATCGGCTGTCTATGTACGCTCCGGCCATGGCGAACAAAAAGCCATATGGATGGTCCCGATCGACCGGGCCGGACACTATGAAGTACAGGCTTATGTGTCGGATGCCGGTCTCAGGCGAAGATGGCGGGGTGGTGATGAAGAAGAAAACGAAAAGAAAACATACCGCTACAGAATCTTTCATGACGACGGAGAAGAACAGGTTGAGGTGGATGTGACAGATTACCGGGGCGACTGGGTCATCCTGGGCGAATACTATTTCTCGCCCGACTCAGCCCGGGTTCAGATATCCAATGAGTCCAACGCCCGCTCTGTTGTAGCAGATGCCATTAAATTCATTCGTAAATAACTATCTATGTTTCAAAGAACCGCTATTTGTACCATCTTTTTAATCCTGGGGGCAACCATAGCCCATTCGCAGTCTGTGCTCTCACTGGAGGAAGCCCTTGAAGTGGCCAATGAAAACAGTCCGGAAGTCAGGAAAAGCCGGCTCAACCGTCAGCGAAGCAAAAGTTTTCTCGATGCCCAGCGGGCCTCGCTGAAAACCAATTTCAACCTTTCGCTCGATCCCTTCAATTATTCCCGGGAGGAAAGGTTTTATGAGGTCCTCTCCCAGTGGCAGACCACCGAGACCTACTCCACCATGGCCAATTTCAGCATATCGCAGCCCATTGCCCTGACCGATGGTGTCGTCTCGCTGAACAACCGCCTGGCCTGGCAACAATCCACCACCGAGTCCGGTCCGCAGGTCAACGAAGACATCGCCTTCAGCAACAATTTGTTTCTCCAATACACCCAGCCCCTGTTTACCTATAATCAGACCAAACAAAACCTGGAAGAGCTGGAACTGGACTACGAACGCTCCGATATCCAGTACCGCCTGCAAAAACTGAGCACCGAAGTGCAGGTCACCAGGAACTACTACAACTTGTATGCCAGACAGATGGCCCTGGAAATATCGCGCGAGGAACTGGAAAATCAAAAAGACAACTACCAGGTGGTTCAAAACAAGGTGGATGCGCAACTGCTGGCTCTGGAAGAGCTCTACCAGGCCGAGGTAAACCTGGCATCGGCCCGTTCGCAGGTATATACCCGCGAAGTGCAGTTACAGAACGCCAAGGACCAGTTCAAACAACTCATAGGCATGGGCCTGGACAGAAATTTCCGCGTGGGTCTCGACATACAGATCGACTCGGTGGAAGTCAACATGGACAAAGCCATACAAAATGCCCTGGCTTCCCGTCTCGAGATCCGCAACAGGGAAATAGAACTGCAAAATGCCAGGTTCAACCTGATAGAAACCAGTGCCCAGAACAAATTTAAGGGCAACGTATCTGTTTCCCTTGGGGTGCAGGGTGTTGACAAAAACTTTTCCCAGATGTACGACGTGCCCACCACCAGTCCCACCATTTCCCTGCACTTCGACGTGCCGATATGGGACTGGGGAGCCCGGAAAGCCCGTATTAAAGCTGCAAAGCTGAATATCGAGTCCAGCCAGATCGACCTGAATGAAGAATCAAAGACCATCAACCTGGATATACGGCAAACCATCAGGAATCTCAGGAACTACAAGAACCAGATAGAGATTGCCAGGAAAAACCAGGAGAACGCCCGGCTCACCTACGAGATCAACCTGGAGCGTTACAACAACGGCGATCTTACCGGCATGGACCTTCAGCTCTACCAGAACCAGCTGAGCCAGAAAAAAATGGATCTCACCACCGCCCTGATCGACTACAAGATGGAGCTGCTCAACTTGAAGATGCAAACCCTCTACGATTTTATGGAAAACGAACCCCTGCTGCCCAAAGATGTGGTAAACAGCATACTGGAATAAAGGTATATCAAGCCGCAAATTATTAACCGAATAAAAAAACCTTTTCACACATGCACATACATTTTTCAACCATCCCATTACGAAGCCTGGCGGTTGTTGCTCTGATCGCTTTCGTCGCCGGCGGATGCGACCAGGGAGAAACCCGCGGCGACAGGGACGTGGCTGTCCCCGTATCGGTGAGCGAAGCCGGCTATCAAGCCATCAGTGAGTTCATTCAGACCACCGGCACGGTCAAAGCTGTTCGCTCGGCCGATTTGACAACAGAGGTCAGGGGCAATTACTACCTGCAGAACCATCCCGCTACAGGTCAGGCTTACGCTTTGGGCGATCAGATTCGAAAGGGTCACCCCCTGGTTAAGCTGGAAAACCGCGAATATGAGCTCAACATACAACTCGAGTCGGTTAAGCTGGAACAAAAACTCTCCAAACAGGAATACGACAAACAAAAGGCCCTTTATGAAAAAGGCGGGGTGACCCTGCGGGAGCTGACCAATGCCGAGAAAGCCTACATCAATGCCCAGGCTGCCCTGGAAGAAGCCCGGCTGAATATGGACAAGCTCTCCATCGGTGCCCCCTTCACCGGGGTCATCACCCAGCTCCCCCATCATACCCGGGGCACCCAGGTGGCAGCCAACACCACAGTGGCCAAAATCATGGACTACCAGGAGCTGATCATGGAAGTGAGCCTCCCCGAAAAGACCCTGACACGAATAAAGGCCGGCCAGCCTGTAAAAGTCAACCATTACTCCCTGGAGTCGGAGACCCTGGAAGGGAAGGTAACCGAGATATCACCGGCAGTGGATCCCACCACCCGTATGTTCGACGCCAAGCTAAGGGTGCAGAATCCCAACAAAACGCTGCGGCCCGGCATGTTCGTAAAGGCCAACGTGCTGGTGGAACATAAGGACAGTGTGATCACCCTGCCTCGCGAAGTGGTGCTCGACAAAGACGACCGTAAAGTGGTGTATGTCGTTGAAAAAGACAGGGCGCGCGAACGAACGGTGGTCACCGGCCTGGAGTCGGACCAGCGCATCGAGATCATCGATGGCGTTGAAGAGGACGAACGTGTGGTGACCGATGGGTACGAGACCTTGCGGGATCGCAGCAAGGTCAGGATTCTAAGATAGTAATGATGGAATGATTCACTCATCTAATCATTTTATCATTTTATCATCTAATCATTTTATCATTTTATCATTTTATCATCTAATCATTCTCTCATTCATCACACCCTGCTTTTTCTATGAGAAACCTCACCCGATTTTCCGTACGATATCCCGTCACCATTGCCATGATCGTCTTTGCCATCGTGCTGCTGGGCTATATCTCTTTCAGCCGGCTGGGAACCGATCTTTTTCCCGACCTGAAGAACCCGCGGTTGTTTGTCGAGCTGCATTCCGGCGAGAAGCCCCCGGCCGAGATGGAATCTAAGTTTGCCGAACAAATCGAGGGCCTGGCCATCCGGCAATCCGGTGTCACCGATGTATCCTCCGTGATCGGTACGGGCATGCTGCTGGTGACCGTCCATTACGAATGGGAACGCGACATGGATGCCGCTTTTCTCGACCTCCAAAAAGCCCTTTCATCCCTCAGCGCCAACCAGGAAGTGGAGGAGCTCAACATCTACCAGAACGATCCCAATGCCGCACCCATCATGCGAATAGCACTCAGCAACCCGGAGATCAGCAACATGGACCTCCTGCGGCAAACGGCCGAAAACTATATCTACAACCAGATGGTTCGCATCAACGGGGTAGCCGACGTGCAGCTATCCGGAGAAGAAGTATCCGAACTGCTGATAAGCACCGATCGATACCTGCTGGACGCCTATGGCCTATCGATGGACCAGATATCCTCGCGCATCCAGGCTTTTAACCGCGACATCAGCGGGGGCACCCTCGAGGAAAAAGGAACGCAATACCTGGTTACCGGCGAGAGCCTGCTTCAGAAAGTCGAGGATTTTCGCGACCTGATCGTGGGTTACCGCAACAAATCTTCCATGAACAGACAACCGGAAAGGGTCCCGGTGCAGCTCGAGCAGGTGGCCGATGTGCGGATGCAAAACAAGGAACCCGAGAACATGGTCTACCTTAACGGCAAGCGTTGTATCGGACTGTCGGTATATAAAGAACAGGGAAAAAATACGGTGGATGTGGTCAAGCGCGTGGATGAGTCGCTGGTCACCCTGCAAAAGGCCCTGCCCGGTTACCAGTTTACTGTGGTGGAGAACCAGGGTGAATACATTGACCAGGCCATTGGGGAAGTGGAGAACACAGCCCTGGCAGGCATCCTGCTGGCGGTTTTCGTGCTGTTCATCTTCCTTCGCCGCTTGCGGGTAACCGCCATCGTATCGGTGGCCATCCCCATTTCGGTGATCGCCACCTTCAACCTGATGTACTTCAACGGGCTGAACCTGAATTTGATGACCCTCGGTGGACTGGCCCTGGGGGCAGGCATGCTGGTGGACAATGCCATTGTGGTCATTGAAAACATCTTCCGCCACATCGAGGAAGGGGCATCGGTCAGGCAGGCTGCCATACAGGGAACATCGGAGGTGGGTGGCGCCATCACAGCCTCTACGTTAACCACCATCGTGGTTTTCCTGCCCATCGTATACCTGCACGGGGAGGCGGGTGAACTGTTCAAGGAGGAAGCCTGGACCGTGGCTTTTTCCCTTTTATCATCGTTGTTTGTAGCCATCCTGGTGATACCGGCCATGACCGACAAATGGATACGGGCCGGCCAGGTAAAAAAACTAAGGTCGGTCAGCATCAACTGGTACGGCAGGCTTTTGGACCGGCTTCTCCATGCCCGCTGGCTGGTCATTGCCCTGAGCGCCCTTCTCATCGGGGGCTCAGCCTTGCTGCTCCCCCGGGTAGGCAGTGAGTTCATGCCCAAACCACAGGGGGGTCCTTTTACTGTTTCGGTGGATCTTCCCGGTGGCACCTCCCTGGAGAAGACCGCCCGGGTGAGCCGGCAGGTCAAAAATATGATGGAGGAGGCTTTCGGCGACCAGGTGGCTTATTTTTACACCCACGTGGGACCCGGAGCCAAAGAGGAAGCCTCAGTTGGTGAGATGATGATCGAAAGCAACCACGCCTCCATCAAAGTGCAACCCAAGAAAGGCCGGGTCATTCCAACCAGGCAGGTGGTGCACCTCACCGATTCTGTTTTTGCCGGAGTGCAGGGTCTGCAGATGACCTATCGCCAGAAGCAAACCTCCCTCAATGAGATACTGGGCACCGACGAGTCGCCCCTGGTGGTGCGTACATCAGGAGAGGACCTTGGCCAGATCCAGAGCATCACCACCGGCATCCGCGGCAAGCTGGAAGCAGTGGAAGGGCTGTATGAACTCCGGACCAGCTTTGAAAAGGGGGCCCCGGAAATAGAGGTCAGGGTTGACCGCTATATGGCCGGGATGTACAACCTGGGACTCGACCAGATCGTCACACAAATTGAAAACCAGCTGACAGGGATGGATGTGGGAGATTTCGACAGCCAGGGTGAGATGAAAGACATCACCCTCAAACTGCCCGATTTGAGCCGCAAACAACTCGAAGAACTGGAGCTTCAGTCCGGCAACCAGGTCATCCGCCTCGACCAGGTAGCCACCTTTCATAGTGGCATGACCCCCGGGAAGATATACCGCGAGAACCAAAAACGGGTGGGTAAGGTATCCGCCCGCATCGATGATGACATCCCGCTGGATCAAATCGTCAGGCGCGTCAACCAGGAGATAGACGAAATCGACATGCCCTCCGGGTATGTGACCGAGATCACCGGCGAAGAACAAAAAAGGCAAGAATCTTTTGGCAGCCTGAAATTTGCCCTGATCCTCTCCATCATACTGGTCTACATGGTGATGGCCTCACTGTTTGAAAGCCTGTTGCATCCGATGACCATCCTGCTGTCCCTGCCCCTGGCCTTCACGGGTCCTGTGCTTCTGTTCCTCGGCATCGGCCAGTCATTCAACATCATGGCCTATATCGGCATCATCATGCTGGCAGGGATAGCCGTGAACAACAGCATCATCCTGGTGGACGCCATACGCAGGTACCAGTGGCAGGGCATGGTCAAGCGCGAGGCCATCCTCCAGGCCGGGCAAAACAGGATACGACCCATCGTGATGACCAGCCTGACGACCATCCTCACCCTGCTGCCCCTGACCATCGACCTGGGCCAAAGCGCTGAGCTCCGCTCGCCTATGGCCTGGGCCGTGATCGGCGGTCTGGTCACCTCCACCCTGCTCACGCTGGTCACCATCCCATGCCTGTACCATATCTTCCAGCGAAAAGCAACCCTTTCTCAACCAGCAGATCAGTAAAGCGATATGAGGCAATTGGTCAAAAGAAAAATAGGGGTTTTCATGCTTTTCCTGGCCCTGGTGCTGCTGGGGATCTTCTCCTATCGCTCCCTCCCGGTAGAGCTGTTTCCCAGCGCGGAACTGCCGGTGCTCTACCTGCAGGTTAACTACACAAGCCAGATGAACCCGGAGTTTGTCGAAAAAGATGCGGTCATACCCCTTGAGGGTATGATCAGCGAACAGGCCGGAGTCGAAGAGCTGGAATCGAACATCTCGCGGCGCAGGGCAACCATCATCGTCACCTACCGCCAGGATGTGGATGTCAACTATGCCTACCACAAGCTGGAACAAAAAGTGGCAGCATTCCAGCGGGAAAACAGGGAGAATTATTTCGTCACCCTGGTCAAGGTCAAC
Source organism: uncultured Bacteroidota bacterium (assembly GCA_913055895.1). Lineage (GTDB taxonomy): Bacteria > Bacteroidota > Bacteroidia > Bacteroidales > UBA12077 > JAGXLC01. Next base: position 10,830 of record CAJXLE010000030.1, read on the forward strand.
ACCGACATGTCGGCCAACCGTTTTATGACCCTGCAGGCCCGCGGTGAAGGCGACATCGACCGCATACGCAATGTGGTGGACCAACAGGTCATCAACGAGCTGATTGCTGTGGATGGCGTGGGCGATGCCACCGTCCACGGGGGGAGAGAACGCTCGGTGGAGGTGGTCTTCGATGAGGAGGCCTGCGAAGCGCTCAACATATCACCCGAACGCATCAACAGCCGCATCAACCGTTATTCCAACCAGCGGCTCTACGGAGGCCTGGTGCACGAGGGCGGCCGGCAATGGGTCGTCAGCATATCGGGGGAATACACCCACATCGGTGAGCTGGGCAACATCATCCTCGATGATCAGGGCCAGGTGCTCCTGCGCGATGTGGCCACCATCTCCATGGGCGAGAGGGAGCAGGAAACCATCAGCAGGGTCAATGGCAAGGAAGCGGTGACCATCACCCTTTACAACGATGCCAACGTCAACGACATCGCCCTGTACCATAAGCTGCAGGAGGTGGTGGGCGACCTCAATACACAGGTGGATGCCCAAGGACTGGAGCTGGTCATACAAAGCGCCGATGCCGAGACCATGGAGGACAACATGAACCAGATCCTGCGACTGGCACTTATCGGGGGACTGATGGCCATCTTTATCCTCTGGGTATTTTTGCGCAACCTCCGGCTGGTCACCGTCGTGGCTTTTGCCATACCCATCTCCATCCTCACCTCCCTGAACCTTTTTTACGCCGCGGGCATCACCATCAACACCCTCACCCTCATGGGTATGGCCCTGGCCATAGGCATGCTGCTGGACAACAGTGTGGTGGTGATGGAAAACATCTACCGGCTGCGTACGCAAGGCATGGGTCCTGCACAGGCAGCAGCCGGTGGCACGCGCCAGGTTTTTCGCGCCGTCACAGCAGCCACCCTCACCACCATAGCCGTCTTCCTGCCCTTTGCCTTCTCCTCTGAATTTTTTATCAAGTTGCTGGGCAACAACGTGGGATTTTCCATCATCTCCACCCTGGGCGTCTCCCTGGTGGTGGCACTGGTGTTCATACCGGTGGTGGTTTTTCAGTTTCTCAAATCTCAGCGTCGGAGCCTCAGCCTCCATGCCATCAACTTCCGCAACAGGGTGATACGGGTGTACCTGATCATCCTGCGTTTCTGCATGCGGCATCCCGCCCAGGTGCTCTTCACCATGGTGATCCTTTTCTTTGCCACCGTGGTGATCAGCCTTTCCATCAGTGTCAGCACCCTCCAGGAAGCGGGCACCGATACTTTTCGTGTGGAGGTGACCATGCCGGGTGGTTCCACCCTGGAGACCTCCGATGCCATCGTGGGCAAGATGGAGGAAGAGCTGACCAACGTGGAAGAGGTCCAGGAGGTGATCAGCAACATAGAAGCCGAGGAGGCTTCCCTGACCATCGAACTGAAAGAGGATTTTGAAAAGATCAACGACCGGCAGGTGGCACAGATCAAGGAAGATGTGCTCGACCGCCTGGAGGTGTACCATGAGGTGGACGTGAGCCTGACCGACATGTCGTCGGGGGGCAATGGCGGCATGTCGGCCGGAGGCGGAGGTGCCGCTGCTTTCATGAACTTCATGGGGGTAGGCCAGCAAACCGAGGAAGTGCTCATCAGGGGTTCGAATTATACGGATATGGTGCTGGTAGGAGAAAATGTGGAATATGTCCTGACCGAGGAGTCGGATGATGTCACCTGGGCCCGGCTCAGTGTCTCCCGCGAACAGCCGGAAGTGAAGGTTTTGTTCGACCAGCGCCACATGGATGCCCTGAACATCGACTATACCAGCGTCCAGGAAGGCATGCGTTCTTTTTCCCGCGAACTGGAGAGTCAAACCACCTTCAAAGAGGAAGATCAGGAGTACGCCATCACCATACGAAGCGACGAGCTGGAAGAAAAAAAAGAAGAACAAAGGGGGATGGACGACCTGCGCAACCTGCTGGTCGAGTCGGGTGGCGACAGCATCAGGGCATCCCACCACCTGGAAGACTTCAGCTCTATGCGCTTCAGCGAGGACATTGCCTCCGTTCACCGAAAGGACCGCGAAAAAAGCCTTTCGGTGAGCTACCGCTTCTCTTCGGAGGTCAACGACGACAAAGAGTTGCTAAAAAGTGCGCGGGCTACGGTCGATGAGCTGATAGCCGGCATGTATGTGCCTCCGGGTGTCGCCGTGGAAGTACAGCATGAGAAGGATCAATACGGGGAGTTTAAATTCCTGATCCTGGCAGCTTTCATACTGATCTACATGATCCTGGCCTCGGTTTTCGAGAGTTTCTCAACGCCTTTCGTCCTGTTGTTCTCCATACCACTGGCCGCCATAGGCTCCCTGCTGGCACTCATTTTTACCGGCAATTCGCTGCTCAGCGCCAACACCCTCACCGGCTTCATCATCCTGCTGGGCGTGGTGGTCAACAACGGCATCATACTGATCGATTTTGTACAAAGCATGCGCTACCACGGGATGAGAACGGCCCGGGCAGTGATCAGTGCAGGCCTGCTTCGCATCCGGCCCATACTGATCACGGTCATCACCACTGCCATCGGCATGCTGCCCCTGGCACTGGGTCAGGGTGAATATGTGGGCAGCATTGGCGCTCCCTTTGCCATCACGGTGATCGGCGGACTGCTTTTTTCCCCCCTCTTCACCCTGGTGATCATCCCCACGGCCTACATGGGCATGCAATCCACGCTAAGATGGTTTGCCCGCCTGCCCGTATCCCTGAAGGTCGTTAACTGGGTGGCCCTGGCCGGGGGTGTCTTCCTGGCCATAACAGAAGCCGACACCCTGCTCTGGCAGATGGTGGGCGTGGCAGGTGTCTTTATCGTGGTGCCCTCCTCCACCTGGTTCTTCACCGAAAGCCTGCGCCAGGCCTCGGCCGGTGTCATCGACCCCGACAGCTCCATTGTCATACGCATCCGCAACCTGGTGAAGATATACGACAGGCCCAACAGACCCCTGCGCGAATGGCTGGGCAACCTGCACCTGGAGCGCATCCTGGGAACAGGAGCCGCAAAAGGCCACTCCCGGCAGGAGCTCATCTGGCAGCTGCCCCTGCTGCTTTTCCTGGGATGGTTTGCCTGGTTCTACCAGTCAGGCGGTTTCTGGACCATCGTTTTGTCAGCCATCCTGTGGATCTATGCCCTGTTCCTGTTGAAATACCACCTGTCCTCCCTGGCCCCGGGCGGCCTGCTAAAATGGCTCAGACGGCTCCACTGGGCCTTGCTGCGCTTTTTCCCGCTGGTGGTGCTGGCCATCTACCAGGTAAAATTCGAAAATCCAGGTGCCACCGTCTTCTGGGGCTTGCTGATCTACCTGTTGCTGGGCATCCACCTGACCTCGCGTTATCTGAAAAACAACCAGGTCAACACCGCCCGGCTGCAGGGCCGTTTTAAAGGACTCAAAAAGCTGTGGATTTTCTTTGTGCGGGCCATACCCGTTATCGGTCGCGAAAGCAAGCCTTTCAAAGCGCTCCGGAGCGTCTCAATGGACATCCAGCCTGGCATGTTTGGACTGCTCGGACCCAACGGTGCCGGCAAAACTACCCTGATGCGGGTTATATGCGGGGTGTTGGAACAAAGCTACGGGAAGATCACCATCAACGGGGTCGACACCCGGGAAAAACGTGAAGAGCTGCAGGGACTGATCGGCTACCTTCCACAGGAATTTGGCATGTACGAGAACATGACCGCCCGCGATTACCTTGATTACCAGGCGATCCTCAAGGGTGTGAACGATCCCGCCACACGGCGGCAAAGGGTGGAAAGGGTGTTGAAATCAGTGCACATGGCAGCCAACGCCGACAAGAAGATCGGATCATTCTCTGGAGGCATGAAACAGCGCATCGGCATTGCACAGGTGTTGCTCAACCTGCCCCGCATCCTGGTGGTGGATGAGCCCACGGCCGGCCTGGATCCCCGCGAGCGGATCCGCTTCCGCAACCTGCTGGTCGAGCTCAGCCAGGACCGGGTGGTGATCTTCTCCACCCACATCATTGAGGATATTGCCAGCTCCTGCAACCTGCTGGCCGTGTTGGACAAGGGTGAGATGAAATACTACGGCAAACCCGCTGAGATGGCAGGGCTGGCCAAAAACCGGGTTTGGCAGTTTGATGTCCCGGCCGGGGAGTTCGAGCAGTTGTCCGATCGACTGAAGGTTGTGCATCACATGCGCAAAGGCGATATGATCAGGGTGCGGGTGGTCAACCCCGAAAAACCCGTTGGACATGCAAAAAATGTAACCCCGGTGCTGGAAGATGCCTACCTGTGGCTGTTGAATTTTAGCGGCCGGGAAAGATCCACCGGCGAATAATCTGTTGCAGCATCAACCAAAATATGGACAACGGCGACAGCAATATCAATTAACGACAGCAGTCAAAACTATGGACAACGGCGACAGCCATATCAATTAACGACAGCAGCCAAAACTATATACAACGGCAGCAGTACTATCAGTACTATTCAATAATGATAATAACAAATAGAAATACACCAAAATAGAACAATGACAACAATGATAATGAAGACAAAAAAGATATATTATATTAAATAACTACAACAGAGTCAATAGCAAAATTAACAAGATCCTATGATACAAGCGCTCAACAAATGGCTTATCAACTCCAGGCAAATCGTCCGGCACAACCTGAAAATCATCTTCGGCGACAAGTTTCCCTTTTTCCTGTTGGGCGCCTTTGCTTTTTTCATTTTTATCGTGGCCATCAACCTGTTTGGCGATGAGCCTTTTTCCGGCGAGTCGGTTTACTCCCTGCTGCTCTTTGAGGGCATCATCATCGTGTTCTTCCCCACCGTCTATTCCGTTCAAAACGATGCCGACAAAAGAACCATTGAGATCTTGTTTGGTATACCCAACTACCGTTATAAAGTATGGCTGGTGCGGTTGCTGATTGCCTTCCTGGTTTGCTGGGCCCTGCTGGCCGTGCTGGCACTGATGTGCTACTTCGCCCTGGTGAGCTTTCCCATCGGGACCATGATCTATTACGTGATGTTCCCGGTTTTTGCCCTGGGCAGCCTGGGTTTTCTGCTGGCTGCCCTGCTCAAGAACGGCAACAGCGCAGCCGTGGTAGGCATCATCATCGGACTGGGACTGTGGCTGCTCTCCGAGGTGCTTAGCCAAAGCCAGTGGAACCTGTTCCTGAACCCTTTTGACGATCCCGACATGGCGGGACAAATATGGGAAACCACCATACGCAAAAACCGGGTTTTTATTTTTATAGCCGGTGTGGTCTTCCTGGTTGGCGGGTTGCTGGGATTGCAAAAAAGGGAAGGCTTCATGCCCTAATGGCGGCCCTTTCGAAGGAAAAGATCCAAAATGCCCAATTTTTTTTTGCATCCGACCACCCCGGGTGTTTCCCGGATCCCGGAGGCAAACGCCAGGTGCGATAGCAGAAATGCTGGTAGCAACACAACCGCAAACAAAGCCAACAATACACCTGGTATACTTGTTTTAATACAAAACCTGCCATATGAATGACATACGCAATGCCCTGCTGGGAGTCATCACAGGTGACGCCCTGGGTGTACCTGTTGAGTTTACCCCGCGGGAAGAACTCAGGAAAAATCCTGTAAAGGGTATGAGGGGTTATGGAACCTACAACCAGCCACCTGGTACCTGGTCGGACGACAGTTCCCTGACACTTTGCCTGGCCGAAGCCCTGACACACCCCTTCGACCTGAACCGTATTGCCCGCAGCTTTGTCGATTGGCTTTACCACAACCGCTGGACCCCCCACGGCGAAGTTTTTGATGTGGGCAACACCACTGGTGCCGCACTGCGCAACCTGAAGGAAGGAGCCACGCCGGAGCGCTCCGGACTAACCGGTTCCGCATCCAATGGCAACGGCGCACTGATGCGCATCATGCCCTTGCTCTTTGAAGTCAAAGACCTGGATGATCCCATGGACCGTTACCAGGTCATCGGCCAGGTGGCGGCCATCACCCACGGTCACATACGCTCCAGGCTCTCGTGCTTCTATTACCTTGATTATGCCATCTCCCTGCTGCAAGGCGCTCAGCCACGGGAAGCCTATGACCAGTCCAATCAAAATCTCCTTGAATTGATGGACAAACTGAACATCGATGACTCCGAGGCCGCTCACTTCAACCGTCTGACAAGTGGAAATATCGACCAGCTTGAGGACAGCGATATAGGTTCGGGCACTTACGTGGTGCACACCCTGGAAGCTGCCACCTGGTGCATCCTGAACACCCAAAACTTTCAGGAGTCCGTGCTGAAAGCCGTCAACCTCGGCGAAGACACCGATACCACGGCAGCTGTTACCGGCGGACTGAGTGGTCTGATCTATACGGCTGATGGCATACCTGCCGAATGGATTCAATCCCTTGCCCGCCTTGATGACATCGAGCATGTGATAGACAAACTGAACAAAAAATACCAGCAGGGCGAGTAAAGCAGCATTTTTTTCAACCTCTCCCCTGTTCTGTATATACCGTCTCACGGTTCATAACCATTAAAAACATAAAATCTTTCACGGATTCCGTTTGCGTACACGGGAATTTTTCATACCTTAGCCGTGTACGTACACGGATTTGTCAAACCCTTTTTGGCATTTCATCAAATCCATGAATAAAGGAGTAGAAGGATCAGCTAAAAGGTACTCCAACTATGCAAGAGTGTGTTCAAGGTCAACATCATAAAAACTTTTTCTCATGGACAGGGGCAAGGCGCGCATCAAGGACATAGCAGAGCTGGCAGGGGTCTCCCACGGAACCGTCGACCGGGTGATCCACAACCGGGGAGAAGTATCCGAGGATACGCGGCAACGCATCCAGCAAATCATCGAAGAGCTCAACTACGAGCCCGACCTGACAGCCAAGACCCTTGCATCAAAACGAACATACCAGCTGGCCCTGTGTGTGCCCGACCCCGCCACCGACGGCTCTTTCTGGCAATCGCCCTTGATTGGAGCCGACAAAGCGGTTTCTGAAATAGGGCACCTGGGACTAACCTGCAAGCAGTTTTTGTTCAGCCAGGCCGACCCCGCCTCGTTCACCCGTTGTCTCGAGCAGATCAAACAGGAACGACCCGACGGACTGATCCTGGCACCGGTCTTTCCCGGGGAATCGGCAAAGCTGCTGGAATACTGCCACCAACACGACACCCCTTATCTGTTTATCAACTCCGATATGGAGGATGCCGGCAAGCTCACCTTCATTGGCCAGGATGAATATCAAAGTGGCAAAGTGGCCGGGAAACTCATGGAATCCCATCATTCCGAAGAAGATGAGTTGCTGGTTGTTCACATCACACCTTTCCCGGACAATTTCACGCACCTGCAAAGAAGGCAGCAGGGTTTCCAGGCCTGCTTCAGCAACCATAAAAGGTTGCACGAACTCAGCATCAAAGAGAAATCACAGGAAGCCGTCGACCGCAGCCTGGTGGAATACCTGGATGCCCATCCCCAAATAAAGGGCATTTTTGTAACCAACTCCAAGGCATCCATGGTAGCCAGCACCCTGAAAAAACACCAACGCCCTTTGTATCTGGCCGGTTATGACCTTACCGAAGAGAACCTCAGGTTCCTGGAAGACGAGACCATCCATGTTCTGATCAGCCAAAAACCATACGACCAGGGTTATATGAGCATCAAGGCATTGTTCAACCACCTGGTGCTCAACAAGAACCTGGAGCAAGAATATAAGATGCCCATTGAGATCATCATCAAAGAGAACATGAACCACTTAAATATATCCAACTTGTTATGATGCGAAACAGTTTCAACGATTTGAAGGATAAAGTATGCGTGATCACCGGCGGTGCCGGAGTCATAGGGGCCGCCCTCTCACGCGGACTGGCTTCGGTGGGCGCAAAAACAGCCATCCTGGAGGTCAACGATGACGCCGCCCGCGGACTGGCAGACGAGTTGCAACAAACCTATGGCACCGAATCGTTTGCTTACCACGCTGATGTCCTGGACAAGGGCAACCTGACCGGTGTCAGGAACCAAATACACCAGGACCTGGGGAGCATCGATGTGCTGATCAACTGTGCCGGCGGCAACTCCCCCAAAGCCACCACCGAAAAGGAGATATTGACAGAGGAGGACCTCTCCGACCTGAAAGGCTCCTTTTTCGACCTTTCCACCGAGGGTTTTGACTTTGTCTACGGGCTTAATTTCAAGGGCACCCTTCTACCCATCATGGTTTTCGGCCAGGATATGATCGACAAACGCCAGGGTGCCATACTGAACATCTCCTCGATGGCGGCCATTACAGCCATCACCAAGGTGCCGGCCTATTCAGCTGCCAAGGCTGCTGTCACCAACTTCACCAGGTGGCTGTCGGTGCACCTTGCCCAAACAGGCATACGGGTGAATGCCATGGCACCGGGCTTTTTCCTTACCAACCAGAACCGCTTCCTGCTGAAGGACGAGCAGGGCAACCTGAAGGAAAGGGGACAGAAGATCATCGACAACACCCCCTTTGGCCGCTTTGGCGAGGTCGAGGAGCTGGTGGGAACATCCCTCTTCTACGTTTCCGATATTTCAAGCTTCATCACGGGGACGGTGCTTCCCGTCGACGGTGGCTTTAGCTCTTACAGCGGTGTTTAACCCAAAAACCCAAACTATGGAACATACATGGAGGTGGTATGGGCCCAAAGATCCCATTACCCTCAAGGAAGTCAAACAGACAGGTGCATCCGGCATCGTAACTGCCCTGCACCACATATCCCCGGGAGAGGTCTGGCCTGAGGAAGAAATCATGAAGATGAAACGCACCATTGAAGCAGAAGGTTTTCGATGGTCGGTGGTGGAAAGCCTGCCCGTACACGGGGACATCAAGATCCAGAAAGGCCGTTACCAGGAGTATATAGAAAACTACAAGAAAAGCCTCAGGAACCTGGGATCCTGCGGGGTAACAACCGTCACCTACAATTTCATACCCATGCTGGACTGGCTGCGGACTGATGCCGACTGGACATTTCCCGATTCATCGAAAGCCCTGCGCTTCGACATGCATAAGTTTGCAGCCTTCGATCTTTTCATGCTCCAACGGCCGGGTTCAGAGAACTCTTATTCGGAAAAAATACGGGAGAAAGCAGCGGAATATTTCAAGACCCTGGATGAAAAGGAGAAAGAAGACCTGAAGGATACCGTGCTGCTCAGTCTCCCGGGCAGCGGCGAAAAATTCGAGCCGGCTGATGTGGAAGAGATGCTGAAAGACTATGAACAGCTGGACCATTCGACTTTCCAGCAGCACCTGTTCCATTTTCTCAGGGAGGTGGTGCCGGTGGCTGAAGAGTCAGGCGTCAGGCTGGCCGTCCATGCCGATGACCCGCCCATGCCCCTGTTCGATGTCCCCCGGGTGGTAAGCACCAGGCAGGATGCCCTGGACATCATACAGGCGGTGGATTCACCCTCCAACGGACTGGCCCTGTGTACCGGTTCCTTCGGAGCAGGTCATTTCAACGACCTGGCCGAGATGGCAAGCCAGCTGGCCCACCGCGTCAATTTTGCCCACCTGCGCAATGTCACCCGCGACGAGGAGGGCAATTTCTACGAAGACAACCACCTGGACGGCAACATCGACCTGTACAGGGTGATCAAAGCCCTGTTGCTGGAAGAGCAAAAACGGAAAAAGGCAGGAAGGGGCGACTGGCAGATACCCATGCGGCCCGACCACGGGCACCAGATGCTGGACGACCTGGACAAGACCTTTTATCCCGGCTACTCATTGATTGGAAGGATGAGGGGACTGGCCGAGCTCAGAGGTCTCGAAATGGGCATTCAAAGATGTCTTGAAGAACATGAGTACAAATCCTGAACAAAACGGACAACCATGCAAACCTTTATCGGCGAACATTTCCTGCTGGATACACAGGCCGCACGCAAATTGTACCACGACCACGCCAAAGGTCAGCCCATCATAGACTTTCACACCCACCTGCCGCCGCAGGAGATAGCCCACGACAGGCATTTCGACAACCTGGCACAGGTATGGCTGGGAGGCGACCACTATAAATGGCGGGCCATGCGGACCAACGGGGTTCCTGAAAAATACTGTACCGGGGATGCCACGGATTTTGAAAAGTTCCAGAAATGGGCACAGACAGTGCCCCACACCATGCGCAACCCGCTATACCACTGGACCCATATGGAATTGAAGCAGGGTTTTGGCATCGACAAGCTGCTTACACCCCAGACAGCAGGCGAAATATACGAGGAAGCAACAGAAAAGCTGCAGCAAAGGGATTATTCCACCCTTCAGCTCCTGAACAGATGGAAGGTGGAGACAGTCTGCACCACCGACGATCCGGTGGATGACCTCTCCCACCACCAACAAATCAGGGACAACAACCTGCCGGTTAACGTTTTCCCCACCTGGCGGCCCGACCGGTTGCTGGCCATTCAAAAAGCCGGCTTCGCGGATTATATATCCAGCCTCCAGGAAGCAGCCGGCATACACATCAACAGCTACCAGGCCTTGCTGGATGCCCTTCGCAAAAGACATGACTTCTTTGATTCTATGGGCTGCAAAAGCTCGGATCATGGTATTGAAACCTTTTACGAGGTCGAACCCACAGAGCGTGAAGTGGCTGGGATATTCGCCAAAGCGCTGGAGGGTAAAAAGCCTGGTGGCGGGGAAGTTCAGAAATTCCGCATGGGACTGCTTCACGACCTGGCCGTGATGAACCATGAGAAAGGCTGGGTTCAGCAGTTTCATTACGGTGTCATGCGCGACAACAACACCCGCATGTTCAACAAGCTGGGGAAAGATACCGGGTTCGACTCGATTGGCGACAAACCCGCAGCCAAAGCCATGGCGCGCTTCTTTGACCGACTCGACCAGCAGGGCAGGCTCACCAAAACCATCATTTACAACATCAATCCCAACGACAACGCCATGGTGGCCACCATGCTCGGCAATTTCCAGGATGGCTCCACTCCCGGCAAGATGCAGATGGGTTCGGCCTGGTGGTTCAACGACAACATCAGGGGCATGGAACAGCACCTGAATGTGCTCTCGGAGATGAGCCTTTTAAGTCGCTTTGTTGGTATGCTCACCGATTCCCGGAGTTTCCTTTCTTTCCCGCGGCATGACTATTTCAGGCGGATACTTTGCAACCTGGTGGGTTGGGACATCGAAAACGGCCGCCTGCCGGAAGATTACAATTTCATCGGTCAGATGGTGGCAAACATCAGCTACCACAACGCAAAAAACTATTTTGGGTTTCCATAAGCCCTTCATTTGTATATATGATTGTCAATACCCTGCATTAAACATGATTCCATCTTGCTGTTAGGATCTCTCATGCAAACCATGCTATATCCCTTACCCTGGCGTAAGAGGCCCTGCATGGGGTTTCACAGAGATCAGCAGCAGAACAGCAGTTAACAGACATACTTAAAAATACAGCCTTATGCAACACAAAGTGGTGACTTTTGGAGAGATCATGCTGCGCCTGGCAGCACCCGAATACCAGAGGTTCAACCAGGTCAAACAATTTGATGCCTCTTTTGGCGGGGGGGAGTCCAACGTGGCTGTCTCCCTTGCCAACTTTGGCATTCCAGTGAGCTTTGTAACCCGCCTCCCCGAAAACGACATTGGCAACGCCTGCCTGCAGGAGCTGAGAAAATACAACGTGGATGTATCCCATATCCTGAGAGGAGGCGAGCGCCTGGGCGTTTATTTTCTGGAGCGCGGTGCTGTGAGCCGGGGCAGCAAGGTGATTTATGACCGGGCCCATTCGGCGGTCTCTCAAGTTGAAAAGGGTATGTTCAACTGGAAGGAGATCTTTAGGG
>CAJXLE010000031.1 GCA_913055895.1 uncultured Bacteroidota bacterium
GTCATGGTATCGCCTTTGGGTGAGGAACGTTTGAGATACCAGTCGTGGTGTTCTGTACTGTCCAGCAGGCTGATGCGCAGGGAATCGCGTATGGGCCTGTTGAAAACAAAATCCAGCTTCATAGGACGTTTCCGCTGAAAACTCTTTAGGTACTGCTCCTCACTGACCTCGTTGAACAGGTTTATGGAGAAGTTCTTCACAGGATACCCCATGTACTCCCTATGTATAACTGTGTCTATAGGAGGCATAACGGTATCGCCGGGTGCAGGCTTTTCCGTGTAGATGGTGTCGTCACGCTCAATCCATTGTTTCTCGAAGGTCACCGCTGAATCCACAAAGCCTATATCTTCCTGGGGACTGTCATAAAGATAGTTGTTGTTCATGTCGTTAAGGGCAAAAACCTTAAAGGTGTCGTGTCGTATATTGGTAATGCTGAACAATCCCTCCTCATCGGTTCTCGACACATAGTCAGGTATCTTCTTATAAGGCACCGAATCCTGTCTTTCATCGTAGAGCATGACCAAAACGTTCTCGCGTGCCTTCATGTTAAAGGCATCGTAGACCTGTCCCTGTATCTGCAGTGAGTCCAGTTCATCGCCTGTAGAGAAAACATACTTAAAATTGCGCAGGGGATTGCCTTCGGTGTAATCGGCAATGGCATTGCCAAAGTTCAGGGTGTAGGTGGTGCTGTCGCGCAGGGTGTCTTTCAGCTCTACTGTGAAACCCCTGCCTTTCATATTGATTTCGGGATCTTCCTCGAAAGGCGGCGAACTAAGGAACTGTTGCTGGACCTCCTGGAGCTGGATGAACTCGTTGAACTGAACTTCTATTTCACGGCTGTCGAAATGGACTGAATAGTTGGGAGGATCGCTCTCCACCAGCCTGGGAGGGATGGTATCTTTTGGCCCCCCGCTAAGTGTGGTCATCTCCTTTGCACAACGCGAAAGGACCAATGCTGCCACCAGCGGCACCATCACAAAGGGAAGTATGTGTCGGCAGCCTTTTCTCATCTTTATTGGATATCTCCCACAAACATAAAAAGAATATGGGGAAAAACTCATGCCCCATGCCCATATTTACAAATTTTAACCCCTAAAGAGAATCCAATTATTTTTCCTACCTTTGTTTCAGCAAAATCAAACGTTATGCTGCCATTATCCATTGTATGGGATGTAGATCCCGAAATCATCAGCCTGGACCAGGTACCGCTGATCGGTCAGCTGACAGTGCGCTATTACGGTGTGTTGTTCGCCCTCGCCTTTGTATTGGGCTACATGCTTTTCACACGGATATTCAAAACTGAAGGCATATCCATCGAGGTGCTGGACCGGCTCACCCTCTATATGGTGATCGGCACGGTGCTTGGTGCACGCCTGGGCCACGTGTTTTTCTATCAGCCCGACTATTACCTGAGCCACCCGCATGAAATTCTTTACATCTGGCATGGTGGACTGGCCAGCCATGGTGCGGCCATTGGCATACTGGTTGCTCTCTACCTGTTTGTGCGGAAGGAGAAAAAGCCTTACATGTGGATCCTCGACCGCATATCGATAGCTGTGGCACTGGCCGGGTTCTTCATCCGCATGGGCAACCTGATGAATTCAGAGATCTATGGTATGCAAACCGACCTGCCCTGGGGTTTCATCTTTGTGCGGGCCAACGAGGTGGTGCCCAAGCACCCCACACAAATATACGAAGCCCTTGCCTACCTGGTTGTTTTCTACATACTATACCGCCTTTATTTCAGAACCAAGGGAAATTTCAAGCCCGGATTGCTTTTTGGCCTTTTCACACTGCTGGTCTTCACCTCCCGTTTCTTTATTGAATTCATCAAGGAGGTCCAGGTGGCGTTTGAAAAAAGCATGGCCCTGAACATGGGCCAGTTGCTTAGTCTGCCTTTCATTGCCCTGGGTATCATACTGCTCTACCGGGTTTGGAAAACACCGGGGGGCATACTGCAACATGCAAACAAGAAAAGTGGCAAATAGATTCCCCTCCATGCTGTTTTGGAAGCTCATGCATGATCCTGCCTGCCAGGCGCATAACAGCGGCAGCCATTCTCCCGGGATTGCCGGGTGGGGCCGTACGATAACCAAAACAGCCGTTATGGCTTTGCTGTTGACTGCCATCATGATGGCCGGCCTGCCGCGAGCAGGCGCACAGACCCGCGACACCATCTCCTCGGTCACCATGGAAGATGTGGTCACCATCGCCACACAAAACAACCTGGAGGTAAGAAACGCCCAACTCAGTGCAGAACAGGCACAAGCTGCACCCGGCAGCTTCATCGACCTGCATCCCACCAGCATCCGATACTTCAGGGGCCAGATCCACTCCCCGGTGAACCAGAGACTGCTAACCATCTCGCAAACCCTGGAATCACCGATTAAATCGTATTATCAAGCCCAAAAAAACGACCACCGGGTAAAACGGCAAAAAGACAGGGTTGCCCTGACCCGTAAAAAGGTGGCCCGTCAAACACGGCTGGCTTACAACCACTGGAAGTTTTTGATCCACAAAAAAAACATTCTCCGGGAAAAACTGGACCACTACCAGGAACTCAAACGCATTGCGGGCCTCCGCTACAAAAAGGGAGCCATCACCCTCCTGGAGAAGACCCAGGCAGAGACACAGTTCCACCAGGTACAAAACGCCATGCGTGCAGTCTACAAGAACATTGCCCGGGCCGGCAACAGGCTGCGCGGCATCATGAACACCAGCCACATGTTGACACCTGCCACAGATTCACTTCGGGTTTACCGCATCAAACATCCCATCGGCGAGCGGGGCCGGGATATGATAGACCCGCTGCTGCTCAAAACATCCAAAGAAAAGATACACATGCAGGAACTGCAGTTGAAAGCAGAAAGAGCCTCCCTTTTCCCCGACATCACAGCCGGTTATTTCATCCAGTCGATGGCCGGAGATGAGCGGCTTAGCGGCTGGTCGGTTGGCATCTCGGTGCCCCTGTGGTTCCGCCCTGTGCAAAACAATATCCGGCAGGCCAAAATAGAAAAACAAAAGGCAGAAAACCTGCGAAGGAAGAAAGCCAGGGAGCACCAAAACCATATCCAGAACCTGCTCAGGGAGCTCAACCATCAAAGGGAGCAACTGCGTTACTACCACCACCAGGCACTGAAGCAGGCCCGCATGCTGGTGAACAACTCTGAAAAACGATATGGCAATGAAGATATAGGATACCCGAAATACCTTGAGGGTCTGGAAACAGCTTACGCGATAAAGACCGGTTACCTTGAAACCCTGAAAAACTACAACCGGGCTGCCATCAAACTGGAATATTTCATCAAACAATCCCTGCTGTGAAACGCAGCCTCCCAGCAGGGAAATAGCATTTAACCAGGTCTCAGCAAACAAACAACCAAATAAAACACTCAGCTCCGGCGGGGTAAACTGCGCAGGACCAAAACATCAAATAAAAAAACCAGACTTGTGAAACCTGCATCCAAGAACTTACACAACAAGGACATGATTAAACATGCAGGTTCCATACGGCCAAATTATTAAATAAGAGATAACCGTATGAAACGTCCATGACAAAATCATCATTAATATCACAAAAGGAAATGATTATTTTGTCATGGTAAGTTACACAAGGCCAATAAAATAGATAAAAAATAATCTTGTGAAAAAATTCGAATGCCTTACCTTATGGTCCAGGAGTATTAGCGGGAGAGCGACAACAGTCATGATGGTTCTCCTGTTGGTCATCTTCCACTCCTGCACCAACGGCCCGGACAAGCCATCTTCACAGCAATCCGACCCAAAAGCCAGGGTTGCAGCCGGCGACAGCCTCATTCCCTTTGATGCGCTTCCCGGTGATTCCAGCAAGCATCCATCAACTTCACTGCAAAAGTGCGTGATGCCATTGACCATCCGTTGCACCGGGGTGGTGGAAGTCCATCCCCAACACCGCATGAGGGTCACTGCCCCGGTCAAAGGCTTTGTCAGAGAACTCAGATACCTGCCCGGGGAGCGCATAAAACGGGGTGAGGTTGTGGCACGCCTGTCGCATCCAGGCTACCTGGACATACAACAACGCTACCTGTCGGTTAAAAGCAGGTTGAAGTACCAGCAACAGGAATATCAGCGGCAGGGAGAGCTGGCTGTCGACGAGGCGGCATCCCTCAAAAAAGTGCAACAGGCCAGGGCACGTTACGGGAGCCTGCAGGTAGAGTTGCAATCTCTGGAAGAGCAGCTTCAGCTGCTCCATGTTGATCCCGAAGAGCTCAGCAAGGATGGTCTCAACCCAGTGGTGGACCTGGTTGCACCCATCAGCGGCAGGATAAGCAAGACAGGTATCCAACAGGGGGAGCTGGCCCATGGAGACCATTTTATCTACGAAATCATCAGGACAGGGCATATGAGGCTTAAGCTGCGCATTCATGAACGCTACAGCCAGCATGTCAAAGCCGGGCAAAAGATCATGTATGCGCCCCAACCGGCCGATTCACTTTACCTTACTGCACAGGTTAGAAGGACCGGCATCATTATAGATCCGGAAAAACGTACCTTCAACGTCTTTGCATCCATTGACCAGAGCAGGGGCCGGCACAAAGAGGGCCGGCAGGTAGAAGCCACCGTGAAGGCAGGGAAAGACACCATGAGCGTTGTGACAAATGATGCATTGGTACATATTTCCGGGCAACCCCATCTTTTAATCACCACCCAAAAAGGCTATCGGATGGTGCGGGTGGAGACAGGCCCTTCACAGGGCAACCACACGGCCATCAAAAATGCGGGCGCTTTTCGCGGAAAGAGGTTTGCCAGGCATGCGGCACAAATTGTTAAAAAAATCGATTCGCCTGCCTTTCACTAGACAGGCAATAGCGACTGTCATGAAGGCGTTAATTATTTGTTGTGCATAATTTTTTTCAGAGTCAGTTTTTAAATCTATATTTGCCACCATACAACAAAACCTGAGAAATGGCCGAAAACACCAATCAACAAGGACAAGGACAATCCCGAAGCAAAAAACTGTCAGCAGGCATCCTTTTCATCATCATCCTACTGGTAGGTCTGCTGGGCTTCATGAGTTGGCTTTACATCGATCAAAAGCAAACCACCCAGCAGATCACCCGCGAACTAAGTGCTGAGAAAGACTCCCTGCAGTCGGAGCTGAAAACCATCAGGGTGAGTTACGATTCCCTGCAAACCGACAACGATACGCTCAATGAGCAGCTGGACCAGGAAAAGGAGCGCATAGACAACCTGCTCTCTGAGATACGGCAGGTCAAAGCTACCAACTATACCCGAATAAAAGAATTAAAAGACGAGGTAAGCACCCTGCGTAAAATAGCCAAGAGCTATGTACGTCAGATCGATTCACTTAACCAGGCCAACAAAAAGCTGAGGGCCGAGAACCAAAGGGTTCGCCAGCAGATTCAACAGGTGGAGCAAAGCAAACAGCAGCTCGAGCAGGAGAAGGACAGCCTCACCGAAACGGTTAACAAGGCCAAGGTGCTGCGGGCAGAGAACATATCGGCCACACCCATCAACGACAGGGGCAAGGAAAAACATAAGGTCGACAAGATCAACAAAATCAAGGTGTGCTTCACCATTGAAGAAAATGTGGTGGCCAAGCCCGGCGACCGGTATGCCTATATCCGCATTGCCGCTCCCCCGGAAGGATTCATCTTGACCAATTCCGAGGACAACCTTTTTGATTTCAACGGCAAAAAGATGGTGTATTCGGCACGCCGGCCCTTCGAATATACCGGTAAGGCCACGGACATGTGCGTGTATTTCGACAGCAAGGGAGAGCTCAAACCCGGCAAATATGATGTCTACATCTTTGCCGACGGCTACGAGATTGGAAACACCTCCTTCAAACTGGAAGAGAGCGGCTGGCTTTTCTTCTAACCCAACCAGTCTGCCGTGATGAAGATGGCCTTGCCATCTTCATCTTAAGTTTTTATATTTACTGCCAAAAGCCAAGCCGATGCTCAAGGAAAATTTCATTCAGTATGTGGAGGACAGCATCAGGGAGAACTGGGATCTTCCTGCTTTAAGTGACTACAAGGGCAGCACTTATTATTACAAAGATGTGGGGCGAAAAATTGCCCGCATACACATCATGTTCGAACAATGCGACGTCAAAAAGGGTGACAAGATTGCCCTGCTGGGTAAAAATTCGGCCAACTGGGCCATGACCTACCTGGCGGTCGTCAGCTATGGAGCCGTGGTGGTACCTATCCTGCCCGACTTTCACCCCGACGACATGCACCACATCACCAACCATTCCGATTCGGTGATCCTTTTCGTCGACGATGCCGTCTGGGAGAACCTGGATGAGTCGAACATGCCCGACCTGCGGGCGATCATATCCCTGAGCGACTTCAGGATACTCATCGAGGCCAACCGCGAGAAGGTGCAAGAGGTGTTTGACGGTCTCAATGAATTGTATGTGAACAAATACGGCAGCGAAGGCTTGGACAGAAACCAGTTCACCCTGGAGAAAATCTCCAACAAGGAACTGGGCGTTTTAAATTATACCAGCGGCACCACGGGATTCTCCAAAGGGGTTATGTTGCCCCTCAACAGCCTGGCCGCCAACATACGTTTTGCCATGGAGAACATGCCCCTGAAGGCGGGCGACAGCATGGTCTCTTTTCTTCCCCTGGCCCACACCTATGGATGTGCCTTCCAGTTTCTCTGGCCTTTCACCATCGGTTGCCACATCCATTTCCTCACGCGGACACCTTCGCCCAAGATCATCACGACCGCCTTCAAAGAGATCAGGCCCACCCTGATCATTGCCGTACCGCTTATCCTGGAGAAGATCTACAAAAAACAGATCCTTCCCACCCTCAACAAGAAGTCTATGAGGATGTTGATGAAGGTGCCTTTCCTGGACAAGACGATCTACAAAAAGATCTACAACAAGCTCTTCGATGCTTTTGGCGGCAACTTCCATGAGGTGGTCATTGGTGGCGCGCCCCTGAATGCAGATGTGGAAAAATTTCTCAAGAAAATAAATTTCCCTTACTCGGTGGGTTACGGCATGACTGAGTGCGGTCCGCTGATCAGCTATGCCAACTGGGACAAGACCAAGTATGGCTCCTCGGGCAGGCTGGTCGACACACTGGAGTTGAAGATCGACTCCAACGACCCCTACCAGGAGGTGGGCGAAATACTGGTCAGGGGAGAAAACCTGATGTACGGCTATTACAAGAACGAAGAGGACACGCGCCAGTCCATCGACGAGGAGGGATGGCTGCATACGGGCGACCTGGGTGTGACCGACCAGGAGCAGTTCATTTTCATCCGGGGCCGCAGCAAAAGCGTCATTGTGGGTCCTTCAGGGGAGAACATCTACCCGGAGGAGATTGAATCGAAGCTCAACAACATGGCCTATGTTCAGGAATCGCTGGTGCTGGAGAAAAACCAGAAGCTGGTGGCCCTGGTTTATCCCGATTACGACATGGCCGACCAGGAAGGCATCAACAGCGAAGACAAGCTGAACGAGCTCATGAACCACACCCGCAAAGATCTGAATGAGCAGCTCCCCAGGTTCAAGCAGGTGAGCGAGATACGCCTCTATCCCAAAGAATTTGAAAAGACACCCAAGAAAAGCATTCGACGTTTTCTTTACACCCTTGACTGATCAGCTATGGAACACACGGTGATCATCGTAGCCGGGGGGATGGGCAAGCGCATGCAGTCGGTCATCCCCAAGCAATTTCTTCGCATTGGTCATGAGATTGTATTGATGCGGACCCTTCGCATTTTCAGGGATTACGAGCCCAGCCTGAAGCGGGTGGTGGTTTTGCCGCAGGGGGAGATGACCACCTGGGACAGGCTGTGCCATGAAGAGGCTTTCAACATCGACCACACACTGGTCAAAGGAGGCGAGACACGCTTCCATTCGGTGAAGAACGGACTCGAGCAGGTCGACCCCTCCGGGCTGGTAGCCATCCACGATGGGGTGCGCCCCCTGGTCAGTCAACAAACCCTCAGCCGTGTCTTCACCCTGGCAGGGGAGAAAGGCAACGCCATACCGGTGGTACCCATCCCCGAATCCATCCGCTATGTCGGGGAAGGCCAAAGCCGGGCTGTGCCCCGCGACCATTACAGGTTGGTGCAAACACCCCAGGTCTTCCAGACCGAGACACTGCTAAGGGCATACCGGCAGGACTACGCCCCCGAATTCACCGACGACGCCTCGCTGGTGGAAAAGATGGGCGAGGCCATCCATGTGGTGGAGGGCAACGTGGAGAACATCAAGATCACTACCCAGAAAGACCTGGAGCTGGCCGGCATCCTGCTGCCTCATTCGTTGGCATGAAAAACCAGCAGGGGCACGTTGCTGTGAAAAAGCAACTTCTTCTCTATGCCGGGGTTAAAAATGCGGGATATCAGGTTGCGCTTGTGGGTGACCATCGATAGGATGTCGATGTCCTTGTCGGTGATAAAATCCTGGATGCCTTTGAGCTTGTCCTGCCCCTCCTCGATCAGGTCACACTCAAACTGCTGTGGGTTGTATTCTCTTACAATATGTTCCTTCAGGGTGTCCATCTTCACCTGGTCCCATTTGCCTGACTCAGAAGTGCTTATATGCACACAGTAGAGCCTGACGTTGAAAGGACTCACCAGTCGCATCAGCTTGCGCAGGGCCCTGTAATCAGAATCATCAAAATCAGTGACATACATGACGTTAATGTTGCTGATGCCTTTGTACTGAGAGCTTTCAGGTATGGCCAGCACGGGTACATTGGCGTTCTCCATGATCTTACGCGTGACACCTCCTATCAGGTCGCCTGGTTGTTCGCCATGCCCACGGGTGCCCACTATAATAAGGTCGGGATCATACTCCTGGCTCTGCATAAGGATCTCCTCGTGGGTAATGCCCCTGATCAGGGCATAATCAAGCCGTACATTGTTCAGCTGTTGATCCTCAATCTGACCTTTCAGGTCGCGGTAAAACGCATCCATTCTCTCCTTTGCCCGCAGTTCGATGTCGCGGATGATCTCATCCAGGTTCACCTGGTAATAATAGGTGTCGGTCATGGGCATGCTGTTGACAATGGGGTTGTAGTAGACATGCAGCAGTTTGACCTCTGCATGTAACTTCTCGCCAAGTCCAATGGCATATTGACAGGCATTTCGCGAATACCTGGAGAAATCCACCGGGACCAGGATACGTTGAACCTTTTTGCCCGGCTTTTCAGCCTCCAGGTCTTCCCTGCGGTATTCCTCATTAACCTTCTCCACAATGCGCAAGGCTTTTTCCATATCCTGCTCGTGAACCCGCACCTTCACGCCACCAGCAACAGCCGAATGCACCAGGTTGACGTTTTTCAGGTAACAATCAATACCTTCAGCATTTAACCGGCTTTTTAATACCTGGGCTCTTGAATAGTTATGAACCGCTATGGTAACCAATTGATCTGACATAAGCTGTGGATTTAATAGAATTCTTCAGATGTCGGTTTATTCGGATTCTTCCTGTTCCAGTACACCAAATTTATCGACCAGCCTTTGAACAAAATGCTTCAGATTGTCGGGGACGATATCCGTCAGATGGTTAAAATCCATTCTGGTGTGGCGTATGGTGGTAACATCCCCGGGATCATCAGGCGGGGCCGGCACCGAAGCCCTGCCGATATAAGGCAGTATTTGCCAGTGGGTGTCCGACTCCCGGAACAGGCCCAGTATCTCATAGGCTACAATCAGCATTTTTCCCCGATTGTAAGTTTCGCCGCTCATAAACTTCTTTACCTGATCCTTGACCCACTCGTTGGAAATTTGATACTTCACCATGTCGATCCGGCTAAAAGCTGTTCCCAGCAGGTTGCTGCGATAGTTGGAGAAATTTTCATGGTAATCTTTCACTTCCTCTATGGGCGGGTTGTTTTCCCATTTCTCATTCAAGTAATCCAGGAAATAGAGGGCAGCCACATGGTCCACCAGCTGTATAAACCAGCTGTCGATCCTGGGGTCACAGTACAGGCGGGAAAAAACCTGGGAAAACTGGAAAGCCACCTGGTTGTAAAACACGTTGGATATATTCAAACCAACCTTATAGTAATCTTTGCCAAGGGGCCAGTATAGTGTGGGACCGGCCACCGGATCGTTGATCAGGTGAAGGGGTTTGTATCCCAGCGGTGGTCCCTGGGGGATGAGTCGCTCAAATTCTTCTGCAATATCATCTACCACCAGGGAAGCTTTTTCATTGATCTCCCGGTCTTCCATCAAATCATAATGAATCGTCCATTCCATAGTTACGGCGTATTTGGTGAATATTGTATGGTCCTGTTAAGCAAGATGGCCCATATTACTGGCCAATCCTGATTAAAGTACGAAAAATATCCCCTCGAAGCAAATTTTTTATTTGACAAATGAACTTGGACAATAGAGTGATATTTTATTATATTGCAAACCATTTAGGAGTTGCAAAAATTGTATTTTTGTGATTGTTTAAAGCATCAAAAAGAACAATATGGAAAGGACCAACACAGCCATCGTTGATTTGCTGAACAGTCGGGAGTTCAACAGGGAAGTCATTGTAAAAGGATGGGTTCGTACCCGGCGCGGCAAGAAGAACATCAATTTCATTGCCTTGAACGACGGCTCAACCATTCACAACATACAGATCGTCGTGGAGGTGAACAATTTTGATGAGGAGCTGATCAAGGCGATCACCACAGGTGCGAGCATAGGTATCAGGGGCGAGTTGGTTCCCTCGCAGGGCAAAGGGCAGAACGTCGAGATACTGGCCAGGGAGATCACCCTCTATGGCCAGGCCGATCCGGCTGAGTACCCCCTGCAGAAGAAAGGCCATTCCCTTGAGTTTCTCAGGGAGATAGCCCACCTGAGGTTTCGTACCAATACATTCGGAGCGGTCACCCGCATCCGTCATGCCATGTCCTTTGCCATACACAATTTCTTCAACGAGCACCGGTTTTATTACCTGCACACACCGATCATCACCGGCTCGGATGCCGAGGGTGCCGGCGAGATGTTCCGTGTCACCACCCTCGACATGAAAAATCCCCCCGGCAACAACAACGGCGGGATAGACTATACGAAAGATTTCTTCGGCAAGGAGACCAACCTGACCGTCTCGGGGCAACTGGAAGCCGAGCTGGGGGCGCTGGCCCTTTCCAAGGTATATACTTTCGGTCCTACTTTCCGGGCGGAAAATTCCAATACCCCGCGCCACCTGGCCGAGTTTTGGATGGTGGAGCCCGAGATGGCTTTTTATGATAATGAGGACAACATGGACCTGGCCGAGGAGTTTACCCGCTACCTGGTGCGTTATGCGCTGGATCACTGTTACGACGATTTGGAATTTCTCAACAAGATGTACGACGACCAGCTTCTGGAACGTTTAAGATTTGTGGTGGACAACACCTATGAGCGCATCACCTACACCCGGGCCGTTGAGATTCTGGAGAAGGCGGACAGCAACTGGGAATTTCCGGTAGAATGGGGCGTCGACCTGCAGGCCGAACATGAGAAATACCTGGTGGAAGAGCACTTCAAAAAACCGGTGATTGTTGTCGATTACCCCCGGGACATCAAAGCTTTTTACATGAAGCAGAACGACGATGGCAAAACCGTACGTGCCATGGACGTTCTCTTTCCCCGCATCGGGGAGGTCATCGGCGGCTCACAGCGTGAAGAGGAGTACGACAAGCTCAACCATCGCATTGAGGAGCTGGACATACCCAAAGAAGAGCTGTGGTGGTACCTGGAAACCCGCAAATACGGAACTGTCCCACATAGCGGATTTGGGTTGGGATTCGAAAGACTCATGCTCTTCATTACCGGCTTGTCGAACATACGCGATGTCATTCCATTCCCCAGAACGCCCAAAAGCGCAGAATTTTAGGAAGTTCAACAAAGAAAACGAAACACGGCAATATATAGCAAGCAGAAACCATGCTGAAACAGGGTTTGGAGCAAAAATTACTGCAAAAGCTGTCTCCACAGCAGATCCAGATGATCAAGCTGTTGGAGATACCCACATTGCAGCTCGAACAGCGCATCAAGAATGAGCTGGAGGAAAACCCTGTGCTGGAGGAAGGTGAAAACCAGGACGATATAGAAAAAAGCATCGAGGAGCAGGAAGAAGGAAGTGAACTGGACCAGGATGAGTTTTCTTTTGAGGACTACCTGGGCGACGACGACATCCCCAGTTACAAACTACACGCCAGCAACGTTTCCAAAGACGACAAAAAAGAAGAAGTTCCCTTCTCTGTGAGCGTCTCCTTCCATGAGCACCTGGAAAACCAGGTGGGCCTGAAGAGTCTCTCCGACAGGGAATACATGCTGGCCCTCTACATCATCGGCAACGTCGATGATGATGGCTACCTCCGTCGCAAACTTGAATCCATTGCCAACGACCTGTCGTTCACCCAAAACGTCAAGACCAGTGAAGAAGAACTGGAAAAAGTACTGAAAATCATACAGGAGCTTGACCCACCCGGTGTGGGTGCCAGGACGCTAAGGGAATGCCTGCTGCTACAGATCAAACAAAAGGACCTGGATGAACCGTCCCTCCAGTTGGCAAAAAAAATACTGGAACAGTATTTCAACGAGTTCACCAAGAAGCATTATCAAAAGATCATCATCCGCTTAAAAATCTCGGAGGAGGAGCTGGAAGAAGCCATCAACGAGATACTCAAGCTCAACCCCAAGCCCGGCAGTTCGTTCTCCAACAGTGAAAACAGGGCTGTACAGACCATCATACCCGATTTCATCCTGGAGAACAACGACGGCAAGCTTGAGCTGAGCCTGAACAGCAGGAATGTTCCCGATCTGCATATCAACAAGGATTACACCCAGATGCTGGAGAACTACCAGAAAACCAGGGGGCAAAAATCGAGGGAGCAAAAGGAGGCCATCAGCTTTGTAAAACAAAAGCTCGACTCGGCCAAATGGTTCATCGATGCCATCAGGCAGCGGCAAAACACCTTGCTGGTGACCATGAATGCCATCATGGACTATCAGCATGAATTTTTCCAGACAGGCGATGAGACCAAGCTGAAGCCCATGATCCTCAAGGACATCGCCGACAAAACGGGACTGGATATCTCCACCATCTCACGGGTTGTCAACAGCAAATACATTCAGACACCCTATGGCATCTACTCGCTCAAATACTTCTTTTCAGAGGGCATGCAAAAGGACGATGGCGAAGAGGTTTCCACCCGTCAGATCAAATCCATCCTGAAGGAATACATCGACAACGAAGACAAAAGGAAGCCCCTGACCGACGAAAAACTATCCAAGTTGCTGAAGGAACAGGGATACAACATAGCCCGGCGGACGGTGGCCAAATACAGGGAGCAAATGGACATTCCCGTAGCAAGGCTCCGTAAAGAGCTCAAATGATAAAGGGCAAAGATGATGCAAAAGACGCTCGCCAAAATAATATCCGGAATTTTCAACCCTCTTTTGATGCCCACCTATGGCGTCCTTATCCTCTTTAGCTCCGACTCCTACTTTTCGATGTTGCCTTATGAGGCCAAGAAAGTGGTTTTCATCATCATTTTCATCAGCACCTGCCTGTTGCCACTGGCTTTCATCCCCCTGTTTCTTTACCAGAACCTGATCCACAATTTCGAGATGAAATCGAACCAGGAGCGCATCGTACCTTTTGCCACCATTGCCTTGCTTTATGCACTGGGCTATTTCCTGTTGCTCCAGATGAAAGTGCCCGACACCATTGCCAATGTCATCCTGGGCGGTGCCATCACCATTGCCATCACCCTGCTGATCACCCTGAAGTGGAAGATAAGCGCCCATATGGCGGGCGTAGGGGCGCTCACAGGCACCCTCCTGGTATTCAGCTACACCCTGAAAAGCGACCTCACCCTCTTCCTGGTGCTGACCATCCTGGCGGCAGGGTTGGTTGGTACAAGCCGTATGATCCTCAAGTTCCACACCCCGGCTCAAATCTATACAGGCTTTGGTTTAGGGGTGGCGGTGCTCATTTTGACCTTCACCTTTTTCTAGGCGAACAAACAGGCTGTTGATCCGCTCAAAAAGGTTGCCGGAGACAGCCACCCGCGGGGGGAAATAATTTTTCACCTGCCTGAGGGAGGCTGGCAGATCGAGCCTTTCCTGTTGACGGGCATAAAACCACCCTTTCTCCATCATACGGCCGGCCAGGTACTGCTGCTCAGGCTGGCCCGGGGTGGGAATCAGCACGGCCTGCTTGCGCAGGGCAATCAGATCCATCACCGAGGAATAGCCTGAACGGCACACCACCACGTGCGCTGAACGCATGTATTGCTGAAGGTCGGAAGAGAGCAGGTGTGATACACGGCTTACCCGGCCGCGGGTATGAATGATGCCGTCGCCCATAACCCCGCGAACCAGCATGGCGGGTACACCAAGCTCTTCCAGCTGTGGGTTGAGCAACGCCTCCAGCCTGCTTCGCTGCGGCTCGGGGCCCGAGAGAACCACCAACAGGTGAACGGCAATGTCCGTCTGGGGGTGGGCCTGTGAACCGTAAAAAAACCGGGAGAGCAGTCCAATGTGATGGACCTCTTTCATACCTGGCGGGGCAGCCGACATAAAGCCAGCCACAGCTTTCTCCCCGGGAAGGTCGGGTATCCACACCTGGTCGAAACGCCGCATCCACCAGCGCTGCATCCGGTTAAACACGCGGGTCCACAGGTTCACCCCCCCGGGAAAAGACATACGAACCTGGTGAAGCATCAGCACTGAAGGCACCTGGTGGGAGTACAAGCCGTAACGGTTGTCGGAGATCACCGCCGAGATGCCGTGTCGGATGACGGCTTTTTTCAGTGCCCGGTGTTCACGCAGAACACCAAAAAACAGGCGTGGCAGCTGCAGGAGTATCTTCAGCACCTGCGACGAGCCCCGGGCATACCTGACTACGGGCATGGGAAGGGCCACCTTCGTCAGACCGGGAAACTCGGAAGCCAGCATACGCCCGCTCATCCCGCTGATGCCCAGGATCACCTCACACCTTGCGTATCCCTGGAGGGCCCATACAAGAGGTATCACACGCGAAGCATGGCCCCATCCCCAGTCCAGGGGTGCTACCAGTATTTTTTGGGCAGGTCTGTTGCCGGTGTGTGCCTCCACGATCAATGGCTTATTTGTACGGGGATGTCCATCGATTCAACTTTGCGGGCTATATCGCGAAGCTCATCATAGCTCAACCGCTCCATCCCTTCTACGGGCGTGTCGCGCGCAATGGTGTATATCATCACCTGTGAGGGTGCTATTTCGCCTACCACCTTCAGCCAGGCTTCCACCTCTTCCCGGGTGGTATTGTCAACAGATAGGCCGTTGTGGTGGCTCCTGACAAAGAGGGTTTGTATGATCAGCGATCCACGGAAAGCTTTCATATGGTCAATGGTGCGCTGCAGGTCAAAGTTTCCGCGTGGCTGGTTGAGCCTTTGCACAGTATGCTCAAAGGCCGAATCCAGTTTGAGAATGTTTTGATCCACCTGCTTCAGGGCATTAAAAACCGTGGGTTTGTGTATGAGGCTGGCATTGGAAAGGACAGCGATCCTGGCTTCGGGAAAAAGACGGTTGCGAAGGGCCAGCGTATCCTGAATGATCAGGTCGAAGGCGGGGTGCATGGTGGGCTCACCATTGCCTGCAAAAGTGATGCTATCCAGGGGGTCGCCGTTGGTGAGCATGGCTTGCAGTTTCTTTTCCAGCTCCTGCCTGATCTCTTCCCTGCTGTGAAGAGCTGTTGCTCCCCCTCCCGCATGATCAGTCCATCCACATTCGCAGTACAGACAGTCGAAAGTACATATCTTGCGGTCGTTGGGCAACAGGTTGATTCCCAGGGAAGCGCCAAGCCTCCTGCTTTGAACCGGCCCGAATATAATTTGGTCAAAAAGGAATGTTCCCATGTAATCAGATTATACCGGTAAAATTAATGCAAAAAAACAAAGCCACCATGAAGCTGTTCAAACAAGCTTGAATACTTTGCTCCGGGGGTCCAGCTGCATACCGGCAAAATCAAAGGGCTGTATAAGGATGATCCCCTCTGAGCTTCCCGGTTCAATTGATCCGGGGCGGTCGCCGGGTGGAAAGACACCTGCTCCGTCGCTACTTATCCATTGCAGCAGCTCATGGAAGGTCAGGCGGGGATACCGGCGGGCCAGGCTTCTGACCTGATCCCCTGCCAGCCGGCGGGGATCCAGGCCACTGGTAAAACCGGGCACCAGCACGCCGTTGTAAAACTCCATCTTGCTTGTTTCGCGGAGATCACCTCCGGGATCGATGACACTTACCACCAGGCCACCATTGTTGGTCTCGACGATCCCGTAGCGTATGGGCGGTTGGATCAGGGGGAAAACATAATTGGCGGAAAGACGGCGCATGGAAACAGGTATTTAGCCAACAACGGGTTTTATACTTTCCTTTTTCAGTCCCTCGGGTATCTGTCTTTGATCGGGCGGAGCGGCTTTCTCTTTCTTTCTGCGCCGTTCCATCCTCTCCTTTCTCTCTTGCTCTTTCTCCTCTTTCACACGTGTTTCCATCCTGTTCAGCCGGGCCACCACTTCCTGGTATATACGCTCAAAAGTCCGCGGGCGCCGGGTATAGTAATTCATGGAGGAGTCAAGCTGCTCCCGGGTATAGCCGTGTTCTTTCAGCACATAATCATACACCCCGATGGTGTCGGGCGGGTTGATCTCACTGCTGTACTTGGACCGCTGTATGGCTCCGTCCAGCAGGTGGATGTCCACCAGCACGGGTACGATCTCATCGCGGGGTATCACCTTATCCTTGTTCTGGCAGGAAAAGGTGAAAAACAACAGGGCAGCCGACAGCCAGGTTATGGTTTTGACGGGGTTCATGAATCTGCAAATTTATAAAGAAAGGGGAGATTCTTGCGATGCATCTCCCCTTTTTAATAACTGATAAAGATGGTGTATATTTTACAGGCTACTTGATGTCGTTGAATTTTAGTCCGAACATCACCTCGATGGTGCCCCTGGAATACTGGCGAAGCTGCGAATAGGTGATGTCATATGACAGGCCAAAGTACCACCTGTTTTCATGGTTGTAGCCTCCCATCACCGATACGGCATCGCCGCTGCGGAAGGATATGCCTCCCCACACGATCCGTTGGTAGATGCCCCTGACGGTGACTTCAACCTGGGGAGTTGCGGGGAACATCTGTCGCACCAGTATGGATGGCTGGATAAGCACATCGCGGTTGAGGATGAAATTGTACCCGCCGGCCAGGTAAAAATGCTGCTTAAGCCTGTTGATGCCTTTGGTTTCAGGTGCGTCGGGAGCAATCTTGGTCAACTCGCTTCCCAGCAGCTGATGGGCCGATATGCCGGCAAAAAAGTATGTAGAATAGACATAGATGCCGGCGCTGGCATCGGGCACGAACTGTGATCGCACAGCCCCCGTGATGGCCGGGTCGGCTCTTCCCAGGTGGTCGGTATTGTCCAGCTGGGTGCCATCAATCTTATACTGCATGCCACCGAGTGAGATACCACCGGAAACCCTGATGCTGCTGTTTATCGGTATGTTGTAAGCATAGGAGCCCTTAAACACCAGTTTGCTGGTGGGTCCCGTATAGTCGCCGTAGATATACCCCCCGTAACCCATAGGTTGATCCTTGGTAGGGCCGTATGCACTGATGCTGTAAGTTTGTGGAGCCCCGTCGATACCCAGCCACTGCATTCTGGAAAATGCCCTTACCTGCAAGTAATTGTGCGTACCCGCTACGGCGGGGTTGATCATATAGTCGTTGAAGGTATACTGACTGTACTGGGGCATTTGCTGGGCACGGGCTTCATGCCCTACCCAAAGAAACATCAGCATGCAGATTACAAGATATATACTCCTCGTTTTCATACTATCGGATTATTGTTATGGTTCCACTTAGGGGTTGAATGCCCGATTCATGGGTATCAATGACATAGTAATAGGTTCCTGACGGCAGCTCTTTACCGCTGGCCGTACGGCCGTCCCAGGCTTTCTCTTCGTTGTTGCGGTAGGGTTTCTGCCTGAACACTTCCACACCCCAGCGGTTGAAAACAACCACTTCGATGTTGTCGTACTCTGACGCATATTTTATGTGCCAGTACTCCTTATAACTGTCGCCATTGGGTGAGAAAGCGTTGGTCGGTTCCACATTGGGTATGAGCTGCACCGTAGCGGTATCCACCTCGGTGCAATGCTCTGTCTCACCTGTAATCTTAATCAACTGGGCACCCAGTTCCTCCTGGCGCATGCTTTCCACGCTCAGCTCGGTGGTCAGCTGATCGGTGGGGTTGAAGAACCGCTCGGGCTGCCATTGATAGGTGGCCGGCAGGGATGTGTTCTGAACAGTGGCTGTGATCTGGCGTAAACTCACGTTCTCCTTGACGCTGATTTTGTTGTCTGCCACCTCATCGTCTTCATTGATGGAGAGGTTCAACCGCGGGTAGAGTGCCACAGGGATGCTGTCCACCAGTATACATGCGTTGTTCCTGGCACGCAAGGTATAAGTCTGGTTGGATGTTTGTTCTTCCCTGAGGGTATCTATCTCCTGTTCGCTCAGGTATTCATCCCCGGTATTCTCCCAGTAGAGGCTGTCGGCGTTTTGGATGTCCTCGACAAAGATGGACACCGACTCACCGTAGCATATTGAGTCGACCACGCCGCCATAGTCCACGCTAATGATGTTATCGGGATTTTGTGGTACGTTGATGATGGTGTCCAGTGCACAGCCGTTGGAATCGATGATGCTCACGGGATGCTCCCCACCGCCAATATTCACCAGGCTGTCCTGGCCGGCTATGGTGTCGCCCTGGGTATGCCAGTGGTAGCGGTATGCATTTTCAGAGTCGCTGTAAGGAACGCCACCATATGCATCCAGGTATATCGATCCTACATCGTCGCCTGCTACGGGCATGTGGGTAGACGGGCAGGTGGCCTGCGAGGTGGTGGCCGGTGCATGTATGGCCGGTGGTTCGGTGATAAGCGCCGAATCTTGCAGCGCAAAGCCGTTTCCATCGGTCACGGTTACCCGGTACCACCCTGCCGGGAGGTTTTGCAGGCTGTCGGTGCGTCGCGAAGACTGACGCGTACCCAGCTCCCAGTCGTACTCGAGGGGTAAGGTACCCCCGGAGACATCTGCCACGACAAGACCGTTGTTGTCGCCATGGCAGCGTATGTTCTGCCTGTTGACCGACAGTTCAAAATGGATCATGTTGGTGCTGTCCACATCGTAACCGCACCCTTTCTCGTCGTAGACAGTGATTTCATGGAGGCCTGCTTCCAGGCCGCTAAAGCTCAGTGATGCTGTATCATTAACCGGGTAGGCCGTATCGGATACGCTGAAAGAGCTCAGGTTGAGGTTGACCACCTCGACAAATACGGTGTCGTTGCCGCCGGTGGTGATCACGGTGATCTCACCGTCCGAGGCGGAAGGTCCGGAGAGGGTGTCGGGAACGATCCGGTGGATGCGCAGCGGGTTGGGCTCCGGCACTTCAGCGGTATCTCTTTCGCTGTTGCCGGTGCTGTCAATAAGGTTCAGTATGTATTTGCCACCCGGCAAGCCACCGAGGGTGTCTGTGGCTGCATCTTTCTCCACCACCCTGAGGGTGTCGCCCGACGATTCCCCGGTCCATTCGTACCGCAGGGGTGGTATGCCGCCCGTGATGGTGGCAATGAGGCGTCCGTTGCTGTCGGCTGCACATTTTGCAGCAAGGGTGTCAAAGCTGATCTCCAGGGGTGTGATCAGGAAATCGCTGCTTTGCAGGGGACCACAGCCATTGGTATCGGTGACCCGCACGAAATATTCGCCTTCGCTCAGGCTGTCAAACACACCGTCGGCAGTGGTGTCGACAGCGGCGGTGTCAGATGGCTGCATCAGGTAAAGTATATACGACAGGGGTGGGGTGCCACCCTGTGCGTCGATGGTGATGCTGCCGTCGGAGGCACCGTCGGCCGAGAGGGGTGTAAAGCTTTCGTTGGTGATGGCCAGGCTGTCGGGTCTCTCAAGGTTGAAGACGGTGTCGCTGACACAGTTGTTGTCGTCGCGCACCTCGAGGAGGTACTCTCCACCCAGCAGGTTTACGAAATCGCCGCTGGTGTTGACACCAATGGTGTCGACCTCGCCAAACGGATCGCGTATCAGGGTGTACTGCAATACACCCGTGCCGCCATAGGCACTGTCATGGACCTCGCCAACAGGCGAGCCGTAACAACCGTCCTGATCTGTTACAGAGAGAACATCGAGTGAGTCGATAACGATCTTATCTGGTTCCTGTACGACCACGGAGTCAACCTCTGTACAGCCAAGGCCGTCGGTGACCCGCACATAGTATTTGCCGCCACACAGGCTGGTGGTGTCGCCGCTGTCGATGATGTTGCTGAAGTCGGAGGTGTCGCTCCATTCATAGGTATATGGTGCCATGCCGCCTTGTTCCATGACCACGGCGATGGCGTCGCAGGTGCCAAAGCAGGATGTTCTCAGGCCCGTGGGCACGTTGTATTCGGTAACAGCCGGTGGTGCTCCGCTCAGTCCGCTGTATTCCTGTATGGGTATGTTGATGACATCGGCCTGGTAACTTACCGAAGTGGTGTCGCCCGTCACGTCGTGTTCATCGGTAAAAGTGATGGAGGCGCTGACGATCTCACCTTCAAAATCCTGGGAGGTCCAGTTGCGGCTATCTTCTACGCGCACTTTCCATGCACCGTTGGCCGGATCAGCACCATGCATGGGTGTAAGATGTCCGGCAATACCATAGGTGCCGGTCAGATTATCGTTGCAAAGATTAAAAGTATCGGAGGAGGCCGTTGTAAAACTAAAATCGGAAGTCTGACTACCCTCAAAACAGGTTTGTGAGAAGCTTGACGCCAGACGTATTTTTTCTCCATTCGGCGACACAAGGAAATAAGCCAGGTCATGTACATAGCGGTGATTGGCCACACGAATAGACACAGTTACTTTGGTTGTATTGGTGTCGACGCTAAAAGGACTGGGTTGGCCAATGTTGATCTCAAACCAGTTCACGTCCAGGGTGGCAGCCACACTGGTGTCGGCACCACAGGCTCCGGCGACAATGACGCGGTAGTTGGCCTCATCGGTGGTATCCACCTGGGAGATGATCACGCTGTCGGCAGATGAGCCGCTGATGTCGTCGCCGTCGGACAGGTCCTGCCAGCTGCCCTCCTTATCGCTTTGCCACTGGTAGGTGAGCGACCCGGATCCTTCGGCTTCAATGCCGAAGACCACCTCTTCCTGTTCACAAACCTGCTTGTCGGCGGGTTGTTGCAGGATGTTGGTGGCTGGATCGACGGTCAGCGACACGTCGTTGCTGTTTTCAGTGCCACAGTCGCCGCTGACCACCACGCGGTAGCTGGCCTCGTCGGCTGCCTCCGTGTTGGCGATGGTCAGGCTGTTGGTGGTGGCTCCGCTGATGTCGCCACCGTCCGACAGGTCCTGCCAACTGCCGGTGGCATCGCTCTGCCACTGGTAGGACAGGTTGGTGCCCTCGGCGGCCACGGAGAAAGTGGCATCGTTGCCTTCGCATACCGTCTGGGCGGTGGGCTGCGATGTGATGGCCGTGGCATCGTTCACGGTCAGGCCCACCTCGTCGGAGGTCTGGTCGGGCCCACAATCGCCGGTGACGAGCACGCGGTAGTTGGCCTCATCGGCATTGGCGGCATTGGAGATGGTCAGCTGCGTGGTGGTGGCTCCGCTGATATCGCCGCCGTCCGACAGGTCCTGCCAGCTGCCGCTGACATCGCTCTGCCACTGGTAATCGAGGTTGGTGCCATCGGCACTGACGGAAAAGATGGCCTCGTTGCCTTCACACACCGTCTGGGCGGTGGGCTGGTCTGTTATGGCTGTATTGGGATTGACGGTAAGGGCGACCACACTGGTGGTTTCGTCTCCGCAAGTCCCGCTGACCTGGCATCTGTAATCGGCTTCATCGCCTTCCTCGGTATCTTCGATGGTCAGGCTGTTGGTGGTGGCTCCGCTGATGTCGCCGCCATCCGACAGGTCCTGCCAGCTGCCGGTGGCATTGCTCTGCCACTGGTAAGACAGGTTGGTGCCGTCGGCGTTCAGGGTGAAACTGACGTTGTTGCCCTGGCAAACCGTCATGTCGGAAGGCTGGGCGGTGACCTGTGTGGCGTCGTTGACCGTCAGGCCCACCTCATCGGAGGACGGGTCGGGTCCGCAATCGCCCGATACCACCACACGGTAGTTGGCCTCATCGGCATTGGCAGCATCAGAGATGGTCAGCTGGGTGGTGGTGGCTCCACTGATGTCGCCACCGTCCGACAGGTCCTGCCAGCTGCCACTGGCATCGCTCTGCCACTGGTAATCGAGGTTGGTGCCGTCGGCACTGACCGAAAAGATGGCCTGGTTGCCCTCGCACACCGTCTGTGCCGTGGGCTGGTCCGTTATATCGGTGTCGGGATTGACGGTCAGGGTGACCACGTTGGAAGTCTCATTGCCACAGGTGCCGGTGAGCTGAACCCTGTAATCGGCCTCGTCGCCCTCCTCGGTGTTGGCTATGGTCAGGCTGCTGGTGGTGGCTCCGCTGATGTTCCCGCCATCCGACAGGTCCTGCCAGCTGCCGGTGGCATTGCTCTGCCACTGGTATGACAAGCTGTTGCCGTCGGCATTGACGGT
>CAJXLE010000032.1 GCA_913055895.1 uncultured Bacteroidota bacterium
TTGTATAAATAAAATCCAGGTCAAACCCAAGGACTGCTCAGAATGTTGTGTGCGTTTTGGGCAGCGTCCTTTTTGTTCTTCCAGGTGAACGCAATAACAACAATTTCTAGAAGGGGATAACACCACGTTGATACATGGAATTAGCCTCAAGTGCAGCAGAAGAATGGATATGTCAAAAAGCAGAACAAAAAATATTGCCCAGCTGACACTGAAGCTCATCGTGACCATTGCAGCGGTATATATCGTGGTCACTAAGATCGACCTACAGATGCTCTGGCTCCAGATCAAAGACATCAACTTGCTCTGGTTGCTGCTGGCCGTGGCAGTCTTTGTTGTATCAAAGGTCATCGAAGCCCTGCGTCTGAACAATTACTACCGCACCATTGGCATTCATCTCTCCGAGTGGCAAAACATACGCCTATACTGGCTGGGTCTGTTTTATAACCTGTTTTTGCCCGGTGGAATCAGTGGTGACGGCTATAAGGTTTACTGGCTGAAAAGCAAAAAGGATGCGAATCTGAAAAAACCATCTGGGCTACATTGATCAACCGATTGAATGGTTTGCTGGGGATACTGATTTTACTGGTGGTAACAGCGACAATGATAACCCCGGATTATCCCTACAAGTCTTATGTTTTTGTGCTGGGACCATTGTTGTATCTGCTGTTTTACCTGGGCTTGCGCTTGTTTTTCAGTGATTTTGTCCCCATCCTGGCAAAAACAACTGTTCACTCATTGGTTAATCAGGTATTTCAGGTGCTGTGTGTTCATCTTTTGCTCATGGGCATCGGTGCTTATGACCATCCTGTCAATTACTGGTTCATATTCCTGGCTTCAGGTTTGGCTTTTGTTATTCCCGTTACACTGGGAGGCTTTGGATCCAGAGAAATCGTATTTGTCTTTGCTGCCAGGTATCTGCCTATCGATGCCACGGCTGCTATAGCCATGAGCCTGCTTCTGTATTTCATCCGGGCCATTGTATCTTTTACGGGGGTATATTTTCTTATGTATCCCCAAAAGATCCTTCAGCCCCTGTCTCTGGGTGTTATAGGCAATCATCGTTTAAAATAGTCCTTGCATACATGAAATTTGTAGTTCCGATATAATTCATTGATTTCATGAGAAAAGAAGATATTAAAAATTTTTATAGCAAAAACATTGACCGGCGATTCAGAAAAAAAAGACAAAACCGGTTTTATCACAGGCAAATTGAGAAAAACCTGGCGTTCCTCATACCCGAAGGCAAAAAGGTTTTGGAGCTGGGATGCGGCGACGGCAAATTGCTGCGTGCGGTGAAACCATCGCATGGGGTGGGCATTGATTTTATCGGGGAAACAGTGGAAAGGGCCCGCCAACAATATCCTGAGCTTACCTTTTATGAAATGGACGCCGAAAACCTTCAGCTGGACGAAAAATTTGACTATATCATTATATCCGACCTGGTAGGTGTTTTATGGGATGTACAAAAAATGTTTCAGGAGCTCAAAAAAGTTGCGCATCCGGAAACCAGGTTGGTTTTGACATTTTATAATAACATATGGGAACCTTTCATTAAGATTGCCGAATGGCTCGGTCTTAAACGCAGACAACCGGTCCACAATTGGTTGACCCTAAATGATATTGAAAACATCATGGAGCTGGAGGATTTTCAGGTTGTCAAAAGCTTCAATAAGCTCTTAATACCCAAGTACATACCTGTTTTGAACAGCTTGTTCAATGTTTTTCTTGCCAACCTGCCCCTGATCAATCACCTGGCATTAACCCGTTACATCATTGGCCGTGCTGAGTATGCTCCGGAAAAGGAATATTCAGTCTCTGTTGTTGTTCCGGCAAGAAATGAAAAGGGAAACATAGAGAATGCGATTCTCAGGACACCCTCCTTTGGTAACCATCAGGAATTTATCTTCATGGAGGGACACTCTTCCGACGGCACCTATGAGGAGATGCAACGGGTGCAGGAAAAATATTCCAGTTACGACATCAAGGTGTATCGTCAAACCGGAAAAGGTAAGGGAAATGCGGTAAGGGAAGCTTTTGAAAAAGCCGGTGGAGAGATCCTGATGATTCTGGATGCCGATTTGACCACTCCCCCTGAGGACATGAGCAAATTTTATGAGGCCCTCAAACGCAACAAGGGCGAGTTCATCAATGGCTGCCGGTTGGTTTATCCAATGGAAAAACAGGCCATGCGTTTTTTGAACCAACTGGGGAACAGGTTTTTTGGAGTTTTCTTCACCCATGTCCTGGACCAGCGCATCAAGGATACCCTGTGCGGTACCAAGGTCCTTTTCCGGCACGACTATGAAAAGATCAAGGCCAACAGGAGTTACTTCGGGAATTTCGATCCTTTTGGTGATTTTGATTTGCTCTTTGGTGCGGCCAAGCAAAACCTGAAAATCACCGAGATCATTGTCCGCTATCGAAGCCGGGAGTATGGGGAGACTCAAATCAGCCGTTTCCGTCATGGTTTTCTCCTGCTGCGCATGAGCTTTTTCGCCGCCCGTAAAATCAAGTTTAAGTAACCCGCAACCACATTCAACCTTCAACTGATTTCAACCTTGAGCCACATTTGCCTGATTTCAGGCATCTTACAGCCGGATTCGGATGGCAAAAAAATATGTTGGAAAAGGTCACTGCCTATTGACTTACAGTAAGGTATGTCGTAACTTTACATGATGCTCAATTGTTGAATCATGAGATTTTTTGCCACCCTTATTGTTTTGCTGTGTATTTCCTTGTCGGCAGTGAATCTTCGGGCTCAGGACTTTGAAGATTTCATAAGCAAATACACCGATGCCAATGGTAAAGCTTATATGCAGCCATTGGCGGATGCTTTCGGAGCCAATTTGAACAGCGGTTTGTACCACAGTGCCTATATCAAAGATCAGGGTTTTCAGCTTTACCTTGGCATTTCGGTTATGAACGCCTTCATCCCCGAGAGCAATAAGACATTCCTAGGCAATACCCAGGGATTTTTCAACCCTGAACAGTCGGCCACTGTTCCCACCATTTTCGGATCCTCACAGGTGGTTGCAATAGAGGGCGACGGTGAAACCTACTATGCTTTTCCCGGTGGGCTCGACCTGGACAACCTGCCTTTGGCTGTTCCCAACCTTACGGTGGGCTCCTTGCTGGGCTCAGACCTTACCCTTCGATGGGCCGCCTATGATATTGGCGAGGAGGTGGGTAAGGTTCAACTCTTTGGCTGGGGCGTGCGCCACAGTCTGAACCGTTACCTGCCGCTGGAATCCTTCCATCTGGCCGTGGGATATTATATGCAGCAGTTCAGTGTTGGGGATGTGGTGGATGCCGATGGATGGCTAGCCAACCTGCAGGCCAGTTATCCCTGGCGGTTCATTACCTTCTACGGTGCCGTGGGGTATGAAAACTCCACACTCGATATCCGTTACACCTATGAAGGCGATGATTCCACCATAGATTTCGATATGGCCGGCAACAACAGCCTTCGTGCAACACTTGGCCTCACCTTCAATTTGGGTCCGGTGAAGCTTCACACCGACTATACCCTGGCCAACCAGCAGTTGTTGACGCTGGGCCTGGGACTGGGTTTCGGGGAAACGGTTAAAATGTTGGAGGAGTGATACCATGAAAGCAAAATTTTTAGCCCTTGTCCTGGGGGCAGTCCTTTTGGCAGGATGTGAGGACAGGACCTTCGAATATGTTGCCACGGTCAGTCAGAGTCTCGACTATACTGTAGATCAGGAGGGAGCCTTTGACCAGACCTATACGGTGGTTGCCAACTCCTTCAACGACGAGCTGGATTTGCCCGATGATGCCATCATCGGTGACGTTTTTATTGAGGCCTTGTCGGTGGGGGTAAAAGAGCTTTCCGGAAATGAAGCTTCTGCCGTGAAGCTGACCGGATCGGCCGGGGGCATCAATTTTGTGGAGGACCTGGTGGTGGATGTTGCCACCGGGACCTATGAGTTTACTGTCATGGCCGGTTTGATAGAGGAAGGCATTCGAAGGATGCGGGACGATTTGATGGGTATTGTCGAATCGGGCAATCCGCCATCCATTGTATTCCGGCTTCAGGGTGATTCCGACCCGGTGGCCGGTCAGCGGCTGAATGTGGATGTCAGGATCGATGTGACGGTTACGGTTCTCTATGCCGTGGAAACGGAGTTTCCAGCTCTCTGAGCATTTAACGGGCTTTTCAAAAGCAGGCCTTTCTATTCAGGATGCTTGCGCAGGGTGATGTTCCTTTGCTCCAGGTAATCCATGATGTAGGTATGGCATTTTTCCTCCCGTCCAATCTGCTCGGGTGGGTAAACGCCGCTCTTAGCGAAAATGCCGTCCAGCAGCATGTTGGCTGCAGCAGTAGCCGTAAAGCCTGTGGTTCGGGCCATGGATGAAAAACCTGTCTCCGGGTCGTACTCATCGAAGAGGTCGTAATATTCGGTTGACCGGCTGTCCTCTATGATCATACGCATAACGGTGAATTCCGGCTCATGGGGTTCCAGGTGCCATTCTTTCATCAGCAGTTGGTTGGTTACCTCCACGGGCCGCACCTGCTTTTGGCCAACAGTTATTTCCCGGTCGCTGAAAAAGCCGGCTGCCTGCAGGCTTTTGATGAGTTGAATGTGTCCGGGATAGCGCAAAGTCTTTTCTTTCATATAAGGGATTTGGCGCATGGTTTGTAAAAGCGACCGCAAGCCGTCGGTGTTGAATGCCTCCAGGTGCCCCAGGCCCTTGAAATAGACCATTTCAGGCTCGCTCATGGCCGCCATCTCCACCACACTTCCATTGTCCATGATGCGGGCCGGGCGGGTATACTCCTCCAACACATCAATAGGTGAAAAGGGCGCCTTGTATTCGAAGGGAAATTTGCGTTCCCTGGGCAAGCCTCCTACCATATATTCAAAGCGGTGTATCTC
This sequence comes from uncultured Bacteroidota bacterium, assembly GCA_913055895.1. Lineage (GTDB taxonomy): Bacteria > Bacteroidota > Bacteroidia > Bacteroidales > UBA12077 > JAGXLC01. The sequence goes on from CAJXLE010000032.1 coordinate 4,899, forward strand.
CCGGTCAAGGCTGTGGCGTCCAATGAACAGGTTGGGGATGCCGGGTGCCACACCACAGTCCGTAATAACGGTTACCCCATGTTTTTGGGCCAGTTCCTGCAGCCCCATAAAATCTTCCGGCATGAAAGAGATGTCAACCACGGGCTTGCCGCAAGCGATCACCGACTCAACAACCTTGTAACCCATGAAGCCGGGAACCGCCGAGATGACCAGTTCGGCATCCCCGATCAGCCCGGGGATCTTTTGATGGTCAGAAAGATCTGCCTCCAGGGTTTCCAGACCCTTGTCCCGGCATAACCGGAGTGCCTTTGCGTCGCGGTCGATGGCCGTCACCTTATGTTTGCGGGCCATGTCCCAGGCCATTGCCCGGCCCACCATCCCCACGCCCAGAACCATAACATGATGTTTCATACGATTATTTTTTATTTATTATTTGGCCGTATGGAACCTGCATGCTTAATCATGTCCTTGTTGCGTAAGTTCCTGGATGCAGGTTTCATTTGATTATATTTTGATTCATGTTTTGCCAAATGGAATGTACAAGATCAAACAATATTCCCTATTGAGATTATAATGATTATTTGATCATGCGCGTTTTACAAGATTATAATCTGTTAAATGTTTTGTCATCGACGTTTCGGGGTATTTTTATTAAACAGGATCGTTTTTTATGACCTCCATTTTAGACAGACAAGATAATAAATTTTGTTCAATACCTGTCAGGGCCGGTAATACATCCAGCCCCTGTTCCTCAGCGGCTTATGTATTTACCAGGTCTCTAGCCTCAGCAATAATTTCAGGTCTGCCCGGACTTTTTCTGTCAGCTTGCAGGATGGTTGATGTTTTGTGTTTGGCTGTCTGTCATTTACTGGTGTGTCGTTTGAACCCAGGGAGGTATGAAGCGGTTTGGGGCAGGAACTTTTTTTTTATATACTTGTTCACACAACAAAAAGAAGCCATGAAGCAGTACGATCCACAAATGCATACCACCGAGCACATACTCAACCAAACCATGATCCGTATGTTTGGCTGCGAACGTTCCTTCTCCATGCATCTGGAGAAGAAGAAAAGCAAGTGCGATTTCCGCTTTGATCGGCCACTGACTGGCGAAGAAGAGCAGTTGATACAGGACAAGGTCAACCGGGTCATTGCACTGGGATTGCCTGTAACGGAAAAACACATCGATATGTCGGAGGCCGGTGCCCTTTTCGATATCTCCAAACTACCTGAACAATCCATCGATTCGGTGCGCATTGTGGAGGTGGGCGGTTACGATTCCTGTCCCTGTATTGGGGAGCATGTCGAGAATACCTCCGAAATAGGTGCTTTTCGTATATCCACCACCAGTTACGAGGACGGGGTGCTGCGCATTCGCTTTAAGATTGATCGCTAGCGAGCAAAAAAGTGACCTATGGCGACCAACCCTAGAATTTGAAGTAGATGAATGGCTGTATGGCCGCCGATTTTACCTGGTAGATGATGATGAACACAACGATCACTGCAAGGATCTTCACCAGCAGGGGTGTTTGAATGAACCAGCCCCTGTATTTTTCTTTCAGCCCTGCCGGCAGCCAGTGAAGGATGAAGCCCAGCACCATGATGCCAAATACCTCCATGTAGGAAACGACCATCTCGGGGATGAGTTGCGCCTCGAAATGGTGGATGATCTGTGAGATCATCTGCCTGGCTTTCCGCATATTGCGGGCCCGGAAAAATATCCAGGCTGCCGTGACCACATGGAAGGTGAAAAATACAGACAGGAAACCGTAAAGGGGGTGCTTTTTCCGAAGAGGCCGCCAGCCCTGATGAATTTTTTTCACCAGCAGGTCCCATGCTTTGTGAAGCACCAAAGCCAACCCGTGTATGCCTCCCCAGATGATGAAACGCAGGTGGGCCCCGTGCCAAAGGCCTCCCAGCAACATGGTGACCATGATGTTGATGTTCCGTCGCAGCTCACCCTTGCGGTTGCCCCCCAGGGGTATGTAAAGGTAATCCCTGAGCCAGGAGGAAAGTGAAATGTGCCACCTGCGCCAGAAATCCGTCACATTGGAAGCTTTATAGGGTGAATTGAAGTTGACAGGAAGGCGAAAACCCAGCAGAAAAGCCACTCCTATAGCGATGTCGGTGTAACCTGAAAAATCGCAGTATATCTGCAGGGAATAGCCGTATACGGCCATGGCATTTTCAAAACCCGAATAGGAGAGGGGAGCTTCAAAGACCCGGTCGACGTAATTGATGGAGATGTAATCGGAGATGAGCATTTTTTTCATCAGTCCTGCCAGGATCAGGAAAAGGGCATGGCCAAACTCGCGCCTGGTAAGGTTGAATTTTTGATAAAGCTGCGGGACAAACTCTGCCGCCCGTACGATAGGTCCGGCTACCAGCTGTGGGAAAAAGGACACGTAAAAGCCAAAGTCGATGATGTTGTTGACAGGTTTGATCTTACCCCGGTAGATATCCACCGTATAACTGATGGTTTGAAAAGTGTAAAAGGATATGCCCACCGGCAGGATGATGGTGCTCACGTCAAAGCCGGTGTTGGCAAGCTGGTTCGACCACCTGGCCAGCAGGTTGACCACATGGAAATCCGTACCCAGCAACCGGTTCAACACGTTGACAAAAAAGTAGCTGTACTTGAAATACGACAACACGCCCAGGTTGATCAACACGCTGGTGGCCACAAACATTTTTTTACGTAAACGGCCCTGAGAGCGGTAGATGAGATGTCCCAGGGTATAATCGGCGATGGTCGAGAATATCAACAGGGTAAAAAAGTAGCCACCCGAGAGGTAATAAAAGATCAGGCTCATCACAAAAAGGTAGGCATTGCGCAGGGCCTTTCGCCGATAGATAAAGATGTACAGGCCCAGCAGGATGGTAAAGAAAACCCAGAAATGCAGCCTGGTGAACAGCATGGGTTTGTCCTCGGAATAAAGCAGTATATCTTTCAGGTACTCCACAGGCTGTGTTTTCTTCTTATCGTCCGGTCTTCAATTTCCCGTAAATTTAAGAATTTATCAGGACAATCCTTGTGCTGATACCGGTGATACCTTTCATACCATCAACGGCCTGGGTTTGTTAATGGCTGGGTTAGTGAATCGTGTCGCTGATGGGGTTTTTCTTGTGGACGGGCATGGACGTTGTATCGGTTTTCCCCATATAATTATGATAATCACGCATCATAGCTTTATAAAACATTTTGGCAATGACCACCGAGCCTTTGTAAGTGAAATGGGTGAAATCCTTCCTTGCCAGGGGAGGGTCGGCAAATACCCAGCTGGGCATTGAATTTTTACCCCCCATGGCTTCATAGGTGTCCCAGAAAGCGCAGCCGGCGCGGAAAGCTGCCTTTTTTTGGGCATCCCGGATCTTTTCTATGTTGGGATAGGAACGGTAATTGCCTCCCTCTTTTCTCGACATATCGGTCACCCCCATGACAACGATGCTGACCTGGTCGTTGACCGATTTGAGCATCCTGAGCTGACGGTAAAAACGGTTTTCATAGAAGGTATAATCATCTTTGATACCGGGCACCAGGTTGACGCCAAAATGCAGGATGATCAATTTGACCCGGAGCTTTTTCAACATTTTTTTGAAGAAGGTGGTATCATAACGGGTGAACCTGGTACCACTGCTGCCCCGAAGAGGAATGTTGTCGAGGGCTATGCCGCTGTGGTTGTCCAGGGCCATGCCATAGATATCGGGGCTGTGGTTTCCCTGGAAAGTGAGGGTCAGTTCATTCTGTTCAGCAGGAACCCTCCAGCTTATCTCACTTAATGAGTCGGTGGCCGGCACCATTTCTGCATCGCGTGTCTTGCCTCCGTAGTTCATTTTCACAATAAAAGGTTTTTCATTGAAACCATAAAAAATGCGGCAACGGGTGAAATCGCCGGTCAGGTTGAAGGCCAGGGGTGATTCGCTGAGCCGGATGCTTGCCTCATATACCTCGTCCTGGTAGTTGCTGTAATAGGGTGAGAACCGGGAAAAAGACATCAGCAGCCCGAACCTTTTGTGTTGGAAGTTGGCTTCATCCAGGTTGCGTGGGGTGAAACGTGTCCAGTGCCTGGTGGCCGAATGCTTCATGGAGGTGTGGGTGTTGTTGGGCAGTACAACCGGGAACAGGCCTATGCCGGCCCCGCCAAACTCTTTTTGTAGCTGGTTTCGCAGGTAGGAGGAGATCCTGTCTCCTTCAATCTGCGAATCACCGTAATGAAGGACGCGGATGAGCCTCTTGTGTTGCTCGAGTGATTGAAGCGACCGGAAGAAGGGGTGCAGCACCGAGGCATCGTTGTCGGGATACTGAAGGGATCGCTGCCGGATTTTTTTTCTCCGCACCGGCCTTTGTGTAAGGGTGTCGGGTGTGGTTTCAGGGACAGTATCCTTTTCAACGTGTTGTGAATCGACCGTACCTCCACGGGTGGGCGTATCCGCTATTATCGGGGCTAGGGTGTCGATGGGGCGGTTGTTTTCAACAATGTTGGAGATGTCTTTGTATTCTACTTCGTCGTAGCTGAGGAGGCTGCGCAGGGTGGGGAAATTGACGTGAATGCCGGGAGGTATGACGATACCCCCGGGAGGCGAATAATAAGCTATCAGTGCTATCAGTGCCAGGATGGAGAGAAATGTAAGAAAAATCTTATGGGGCTTCATCCCGAATAAATTTGCATTGCACTCGAGTCCCTTAAAGGTATTATTTTTACCCGATAAATCGACAAATATTGCTTAAAATTCACCTTTATTCGTCCAGGCTTTGCTTTGTAAAGGTCTTATTCAGGCTTTTCTTTTCCCGGAGTATGCCCTCAGGTTTTTCTTTTGATCTTTAGATATTCGCCCACCTGGATTTCCCTGGCATTTTGAAGGTCATTGAGCTGCATAAGGTCATCCTGGCTCACCCCCGGATACTTCCTGGCAATATCCCACAGGGTGTCGCCGTATTTCACCTTGTAATAGAGGTACTTGTCGCTTTTTTTGGTTTCTTCCTGTTGATCGTTTCTTGACACCGGCTGGCCGATGCGTTTTTGTTTTTCTTTAAAGCTCATGGAGTTGATGGGCTTGTAATTGCTCACTTTATCCTCCGGTACATAAACCACCAGTGTTTGTCCTGCCCGTATCAGGTTGCCCCGGATGTTGTTCCAGTACCTCAGTTCGGAAGCTCTCACGTTGTACCATTCGGCAATATAACCCAGGTTGTCGCCCGGTTTGACTTTGTAGTAGACTTTTTCCTTTCCGCTGGGTGTTTGGGGAACAAAATGGCTGCTACCGGGGTTGCGAACGATTTGCTGGCGGAAAAACACGGAATCCTTATAGGCAAAGATGGAATCGCGCAGGGTGATAAACTTTTTAACCTTGTCGAGGGGCAATTCCAGGGCAAATGTTTCCTCGCCGGCCGGTATGATGTTTTTTCGGTACTGGGGATTGAGATCCTGTAATTGTTTCAGGGGAATGTTCAGCACCTGTGAAAGCTGTTTGAGGTGAAGCTTGCGGTTGATGTGCAGGGTATCGGTGGCATAGGGAATGTTGATGCCCCGGTGATGCAGGTTATGGGACTCATGGTTGTTCATCACATACATGGCAGCTACAAATGCCGGGAAATAGCCGCGTGTTTCGTAAGGCAGGTGGTAATAAATATCCCAGAAATTTCTTTTTCCTCCGGCCCGGTAGATGGCTTTGCTCACATTCCTCGGTCCGCAGTTGTAGGCGGCAATGGCCAGGTCCCATTCTCCGAAAATCTCGTAAAGGTCCCGGAGGTATTTGGCAGCAGCATAAGTTGATTTGATCGGGTCTCTGCGTTCATCCACAAAGGAGTTGATGGTAAGCCCGTATTGCCTTGCCGTACTGTACATAAACTGCCACAGACCCGTGGCCCCTGCACGGGATACGGCCCTGGGGTTCAATGCCGATTCGATGATGGCCAGGTACTTAAGTTCCAGGGGAAGGTTGTACTGGTCGAAGATGCGCTCGAAGACCGGGAAGTAGTATTGTGAGAGGCCCAGCATCACCTCTACGCGTTCCCTTCGGTCGCGGGTGTAGACATGGATGAAGTTGCGAACCACATCGTTGTAGCTCAGGGGGATGGCCGAAGAGATGCTGGTGATCCTTTCCAGGTATACCGAATCGGGATATACCGGGACTGTGGTGTCCTGGCTGAAGGCTGCCGTGTCGGCCCTGAGGGTCGTATCGTCGAGGAATTGCCTAATATACCATTGCTCCACCAGTTCATCCAGGTTCTTTTCAAACCGCTTTTCGATGGATTCTACAGCTTTCAGGCTGTCTTTCTGTCCTGTTGCGATGTGGCCCAGGGTCACCAGACCGGCCAACATCCATATCATCTTCTTTCTGGCCATGGATGGTCTCCTTTTTTTTCTGCCGCTAAAATATAAAATATTAGAAACGGATGGTTAAAGAAACACCAGGTACGCGCCGATTATTTATACCATTTAGTGTGGCCGGGCGCAATGACAGGTCTTTGCTCACATCAAAATTAAAAAGGTAGGCATCGACGGTGGCATCAACGATGTTGACCAGGTAAACACCTACCAGGATGATGGTGTTCAGGTCGCGGTAACGGCGGTAAAAATCTTTGGCCTGCTTGAGACCTTCCTCTGTGGTGATGCCGTTGTATTCAGTGATTTTCTTGTTGATAAAAGAGTTGTAGGCGTTGCTGTACTCGTTGAAGCGATCGTTGTAGTAATCATAGAGGTAATAAACAAAAGCCCCACCCGCATATAGGATGGGGATTTTCCAGTATTTTTGGTTGTATACCTGTCCCAGGCCGGGTGTGACGGCTGAAAGCAGGGCAGCCTTGGTGGGGGAATGTTCTTCTTTTGCAACTTCCTGATTCTGCCTGTTTTGGGGCTCAGTGTCAGGCTTCTGAGCCAGCCCTTTCTGGTCGACCATCAAAAAAAGCAACAACAGCCCTGCGGCCAGCACGATTGGCTTGTGTGTGTTTATTCTGCCCAATGTCAGGTGTTTTATTCCTCCTTTCCCTGGCTGATGATCGACATGATCCTCTCAAGGTCTTTGTCGGATTTGAAGGGGATCACGATTTTGCCTTTGCCGTTGTCGTTGCGTTTTACGTCGATGTTGGTGTTGAAATGGGTGGCCAGGCTTTGTTTGATTTGCTTGTATTCCTCGGGCAGTTCCTTTTTGCCGTCGGCTGCGGGTCGCTTTTTTTGCTGTGTTTGACCGAGGTTGCGAATCATCTCTTCCGTAGCCCGCACCGACAGCCCTTCGTCGAGTATGCGGTAATAAGCCTCCAGCTGTTTGTCGGGATCTTCGATGTTGATCAGGGCACGGGCATGGCCCATCGAAATTTTACGGTCGCGAATACCCAGCTGGATCTCTGCAGGCAGTTTAAGCAGCCTCAGGTAATTGGAGATGGTGGCGCGTTTTTTGCCCACCCGTCCGCTCAGGTTCTCCTGGGTGAGTTCACATTCTTCTATCAGGCGTTGGTAGGAGATGGCCACCTCTATGGCATCGAGATCCTCCCGCTGTATGTTCTCCACCAGGGCCATCTCCAGCATGGCCTGGTCATCGGCTGTGCGGATAAAAGCCGGGATCTTGTTCACCCCGGCCATCCGGGCTGCCCTGAAACGCCGCTCGCCGGTGATCAGCTGGAACTGTTCCTCACTGATCTGACGAACGGTGATGGGCTGTATGACTCCAATCTCCTTGATGGAGCTGGCCAACTCCTGGAGGGCCCCTTCATTAAAATTTGTTCTGGGCTGGTAGGGGTTCACCTCAATCAACTCCAGGCTGAGTTCATTGACTGCATCTACCTGGTATTGATTATTTTCATTGCCCGCATCTTCAATCAGGGCACCCAGTCCTTTTCCTAGTGCATTTCTTTTGGCCATCTTGGTTGATCGTATTGATAATGGTTCAACTCATGAATTAATTGGATACTTTTTCTTCATTGGGAATTCGGGTCTTGTTGTTTTTTTGCAGCAATTCCCTTGCCAGGTTCAGGTAATTGACGGCTCCCTTGGAATTGGCGTCGTACATGACCACAGGTTTCCCATAGCTCGGCGATTCACCAAGCTTAATGTTGCGCTGGACAATGGTGTCGAAGACCATCGACTGAAAATGCTTGCGTACTTCATCGACCACCTGGTTGGAGAGACGCAGGCGGGCATCATACATGGTAAGCAGGAAGCCCTCTATTTCCAGACTGGTGTTCAGCCTGTTCTGGATGATCTTGATGGTGTTCAGCAGTTTGCCCAATCCTTCCAGGGCAAAATATTCACATTGTACCGGAATGATGACTGAATCGGCCGCAGTAAGGGCATTGACCGTGATCAGGCCCAGTGAAGGCGAACAATCGATCAGGACAAAATCGTAGTCGTCTTTCACCTGCTCGGTTACCTTTTTGAGCATGTATTCACGGTTAGGCTGATCCAACATCTCAATTTCAGAACCTACCAAATCAATGTGTGAAGGAATGATATCCAGACCCTCGGTTTTGCTGTTGAGGATGATGTTTTTGGGATCGATATCCTCAGTCAGGCACTCGTAGATGCTGGTTTTAACAGCCCTGATATCGAATCCCGTGCCTGAAGTGGCGTTTGCCTGTGGATCTGCATCAATGATCAGCACTTTGTACTCCAGTACCGCTAAACTGGCGGCCAGGTTGATGGCTGACGTGGTTTTACCTACTCCTCCTTTTTGATTGGCTAAAGCAATTACTTTTCCCATATATTTGATTTTGTGATTAGTTCATCCATCCTGGTTTCCCAGTTGTATTTTCAAAAATACAATTTTATGCCTGAATCTTTAGAGATCCCCGGAAGAGTTGTGAACAATCTTTTTTTAATTGTAAACATTTTTTCAACAGATTTTGTTAATCTCTGCCCGGGAATGGACTGTCCATTAAGTAAGGGGATGGGATTACTCCAGGAAGGAGATGTGCTCCAGCGATTCTTCAAGGAGTTTGTCCTTGTCTACCGGTACCACGCCTGATCTTTCACACACCTGTCCACCACCAATATTGGAGATTTCAGCTATCACCCAGGGAGATAGTCCGGCAGCCATTCCCACACCGGCAATGCTGATGATGGTGTCGCCTGCACCTGAAACATCCGAGATGTCTCTCACTTTAGCGGGTATGTGCTTGTATTGCTGGCCGTTGCTTATCATCAAACCCTTCTCCGAGAGGGTCACCATGATCCACTTGAGTTGCTGTTCCTGATGCATCACTTTCATGGCGGAGAAGATCTGTTCATAATCACCGGCTGCAAAATGATCCAGTTTGAGTCCCTCCTTCAGCTCCTTGAAATTGGGCTTAAAGAGTGTGACATTCCTGTAGTTGAGGTAGTTTCGTTTCTTGGGGTCGACCAGTATGGGCAATCCCTTTTCATTGGCTTTTTCTGTCACCCGGCTGATGATGTCCGGTGTGATGGTTCCCTTGTCATAGTCTTCAAACACCACCGCATGCAACTGGTCCTGATCCATAATGTAGAGCAGGTGCTTTAAAAACGCTTCCTCGGTTGACTGGTCCAGCTCCTGGCTGTTTTCTTCGTCTATCCGCAGGAGTTGTTGCTTGTGGCTGACGATTCGTGTTTTGATGGTGGTGGAGCGGGTGTTTGACTCAAAGATGCCGTTTTTAGGCAGCTGCTGGTCGCTCATTAGATTCTTGAACAACTGCGCATTGTGATCGTTGCCGATGACCGATGCGAGAATGGGTTTGGCACCAAGGGCCTTGATGTTGATGGCTACGTTGGCTGCGCCACCCAGCCTGCTTTCACGGTTGGTCTTGGATACCACCGGCACGGGGGCCTCGGGTGAGATGCGTTCGACATCACCCCATAAATAGGAGTCTATCATGGCATCGCCAATTACCAGTATCCTCAGGTCGTTGAATGCATCGAACGCATCCTTCAGGCTGTTGTATTTTACTTGATTCATGGTTGAGCTTGTGTTTGATCGCACTTTAGCCGGAAACGACCGCGTCATGTTGTTGTGCCGGAGGGGTCGAAATGCACGGCATTTTATTTGTTTGTCAGGATTTTAGGGTTCGTTGGAGGAAAAATTGCGGGTGTAAATATAGGGCTTTTCAATTATGATCTCAATGAGTCATGTCATGTTTGGCCTGAAATATTTTGATTCACCTTTAAGAGTTGATGGAGGGTTGGTTTATATTTACCATTGGCACGACCAAGCCTGGCGGGTGTTTGATTTTGTGGAAAAATATCTGTAACTTATATTTTGTATAAGGGGTGATGTCACGCGGAAGTTTTCATCAGTTGTTTTTAGGTGAAAATACCCTGCCACAACAACCATCTTCCTTACAAAAGGAAACATGAATTTTGGCACGGCTGGCTCTGCACCACCCATTAACGGACCAGGATTGAATCAGCTGAAACTTACATGATAAGATAAGCCTGCTGTACCATAAGGAATGCTTGTTTTGTCATGGTAAGTTCCATTTGGTCAATGAATCCATTTGAATATAATCAAAGGAATTGTTTCTGCCTGGTTGGGAGAATTTTCATTTGCCACTGGATGAATCAACATTTGATCAGGTAAAAAGTTTCCGCTCCAGCGGAAGTGGCTGCAGGTAGACAGGCATTCAAAAAGTTTTAATCCAGTAAGATGGTGGGGAATATGCGTTTTATTGGTTTTTGTGTGCTGGTTCATTTTTTTGGCGTGTCGGCGCTGACTCTGACCGGAGCCAATCCACCGGCCGGCAGCAGGTCGGCAGGCATGGCCCATGCAAGTGTGGCCCTCACCGATTTGTGGTCTGTCCACCACAACCAGGCGGGGCTGGCTTTTGCAGAATCCCTTGCTGTGGGCTTTTACCACCAGGGTGGTTATGTCAGGGAGATGGACCATCAGGCATTGGTTGTCCTTGTCCCTGTATTTTCGGGAGCTTTGGCCACTTCCTCTACATTTTACGGCTATGAACATTACCAGGAAATAAAGGCAGGCATAGCCTATGGGAGGCAACTGGCAGCCAACCTGGCGGCAGGCATACAGCTGGATTATTTTCGTACCCGTTTTTCCGGTGATTTCCAGGATGTGGACCTGGTTACCTTTGAAGCAGGGTTGCACCTCCGTGTAAATGATCACTGGTCGCTTGCCACTCATGTATTTAATCCCCTGAGCTATGAACAGTCCCGGAGAAACCGCTACTTGCCTGCTGTTTACAGGATGGGGGTGCTGTGGGCCCCCTATGGGCAATGGACGATGCTGGTGGAGGGGGAGAAAAGATCCCGGTCCGCCCCGATGCTTAAGGCGGCTTTGGAGTATGAGCTGACGCCCTGTTTTTGTCTGCGAAGCGGGTTATCGCTTGACCCGCTCCTTCATTGCTTTGGCCTGGGGTATGCCTGGAGCAGCTTTCAGGCTGATCTTGCTTTTTCTTTTCATCCCCTGCTCGGCAGGCTTTCTAATTTTTCTCTTTCCTATGTTTTCTGATGTCCATAAAGTGCTCCGGTTCATTTTGCTGGCAGTCAGTCCTTTTGCCGGTTATGCCCAGCCGGCCGATCCCATCCCGGCTGATATGCGTGACCTTATTGAGCAACTTTCCAGCTCGTCTGAAGGAGATATCGATTACCGGGACCTGACTGAAGATCTGCACGGCTATTATTATGAGCCGCTGAACATCAATACAGCCGGAGCAGATGAGCTGGGGCGGCTCCATCTGCTGACTCCTTTTCAGATCCACAGCCTGCTCGGGTACAGGAAAAAACATGGTCCCTTCCTGTCGGTCTATGAGTTGCCTTTGGTCTATGGCATTACGGAGCAGCTGGCCCGCCGCCTGGAATGGTTTGTCGTGGCCGGGCCCTCCCGGCGGGAGGCAATGGGTGGGTGGCCATCCCCCGGCAACCTATTGAGATACGGACGTAAGCAGGTGATGGTACGTACCGGGAGCGTCCTTGAGACCCAGAAAGGCTTCGTGGAGGCCCCCGACAGCCTGCTGGCCGTCAATCCCAACAGTACTTTCAGGGGAGGTCGGTGGCGGTTGTATGGACAATGGTCGCTTCGCTACCGCAGGCTTTTCAGGATGGGCAGCACTTTCGACAGGGACCCGGGAGAAACTTTTCTGAGCGGCGACAACCCGCATGGCTTTGATTTCAATTCTTTTCACCTGTTTTTTCGTGACCTGGGTGGGCTGGATGTGCTTGCCCTGGGCGATTACGATGTGCGTTACGGTCAGGGACTGCTTGCCTGGTCGGGTTTCTCCATGTCCAAATCATCGATGGTGCTGAGCCATATGCGCCATTTGTCTCCGCTCGATCCTTACACCTCGGCCAATGAGAACCGTTTCTTCCGCGGAGTGGCCCTGCAAAAGAGCCTGGGGCCTTTCTCAATGAACGTTTTCTATTCCCGCAAACATATCGATGCCAACATCACCGACACCCTAAGCGATGGACGCAAGGTCTTCTCTTCATTCCAGCAGACGGGGTACCACCGCCTACCCCGCGAAATATATGATGAGCGTTCGATACTTGAGCGCATCGCTGGTGGCAGGTTTTGCCTGAACACTCCCCATATGCGTATTGCTGTCAATGGCATCTGGTATGGATTTGGCGGAGTTATGCGGCGTCCACCCCGTCCGGAGAATGCCTTTCGTTTCAGTGGCAGCAGCAATGCAAACTGGAGTGTGGATTACCAGGCCAACTGGCGCCTTTTTCATTTCTTTGGTGAAAATGCCCTCAGCGCCGGCGAAGGCCATGCTTACCTGAACGGTATCTCTGCCAGGCTGTCCGACCGATTGGCAATGATGGTGCTGTACCGCCATTATCAAAAAGATTACCAGGCGCTTTATTCCGCAGCATTTTCCGAAGGGCCGCGTGCCCAGAATGAAAGGGGGCTCTACTGGGGTCTGGAACTTGATCTTTTGCCCGGTCTTCAATTGCGCGGTTACCTCGATTCCTGGCGTTATCCGTGGCTGAGTCACCTGTCTGCCGCCCCTGTCGACGGGTGGGATGGTCTGGTTGAAGCCAGGTACCAGCATGGAAAAAAACTGCAGATGGCCCTTCGCTATACCACCGACCGCAGCAGGAGTGGCTTTGAGACAGAGAATCCCGGGACACCCACACTGCAAAAGCAGCATAAGTGGCGCCTTCGTTATCACCTGCGTTACCGGTTGACACCTGCCCTCACATCTGAAAATCGCATTGAATGGGCCCATATCCAAAATCCTGGTGAGAGCAGGGGACTGATGGTCTACCAGGATTTCGCATGGCAGTGCCCGGGTTGCCCCCTGCACCTTGACGTTCGTTATGCGGTGTTCGATACCGACGATTATCACAGTCGCATATACGCCTATGAAGACGACCTGCTTTATGTTTTTTCTGTACCTCCTTATTATTCGCGTGGGTACCGCACATACCTGAACCTCAAATATTCCTGGGATGAGATGGACTTTTGGCTGAAGTGGGCTCGGACTGAATATTTTGACAAGGCAAGGATTGGTTCGGGCCTGCAGATGATAGAGGCAAACCACAAAAGTACCCTATACCTGCAGGTGAGGGTGCGTTTTTGATGCGTCTTACTGATGAATCTTGATGTCTTTGATGTTGAGCTGGAGGTTTCTTCTGCCCCGGAAGACATTTTCTTCAACCGAAAAACATACGTCGAAGGGTTTGCCTTTGCGTATTTCGCTGTAGTGATTGGCCTGTTGGAAGGCTATGGCAGGTATCACGGGTTCCGGGTCTGTGGTGTGGCGTACGGAAAGCTTGATGTGTTCTTTGCTGGGACCAACCAGCCGGGCGCTTCTGTCGTCCGTTACGTTTCGTGCAACAAAAACAGGCGGGAGGTTGCCCGGACCGAAAGGCTGAAATTGCTTGAGTATCCTGAAAAACTTCTCGGTAATCTCAGTAAGGTGCATCTCGGAATCGATATCGATATGCGGGGTGAGCTGGTCCTCGGTGATGGATTGTTCGACAATGTCCTCGAAACGTCTTTTAAAATCAGGTATGTTGTTGATATCGAGTGTCAGCCCGGCAGCATAGGTATGGCCTCCAAAATTTTCCAGCAGATCGTTGCAGGCATCCAGGGCCTGGTAGATATCGAAGCCTGGGATGGAACGGGCCGAGCCGGTTGCCATGCCATTGGAGGAGGTGAGTATGATGGTGGGACGGTAATAAATCTCGATCATCCGCGAGGCCACAATGCCTACTACACCTTTATGCCAGCTGGAATTATAGAGGACAGTGGATTTCTTTTCCCGGAATCCGGGCTCCTGGGCAATCATCTTCAGGGCGTCTTGCGTGATATAACGATCGATGTTTTTACGCGTGTCGTTACATGAATTGACTTTTTGAGCTTTTTCAAAGGCTTTGCGATCATTGTCGGTTGTCAGCAGGTCGACTGCATTCTTGCCCGATTCAATCCGTCCTGCTGCATTGATGCGGGGTCCAATACGAAACACCACATCTTCCACAGCAATTTCATGTTGCTTGTCGTTTAGTCCGGAAACCTGTATGATGGCTTTCAAGCCTGTGGAGGGATCCTCATTCAGCTGCCTGAGTCCATAGTGAGCCAGTATTCTGTTTTCATCTGTGATGGGGACGATGTCGGAGGCTATGCTCACTGCCACCAGATCAAGAAAGGGAAAGAGCTGCTCCAGGGCTATGTCGTTGGTAAAGGAGAAAGCCTGGAGCATCTTGAAGCCTACTCCGCAGCCGCTGAGGTCTTTGAAGGGGTAATTACAACCTGCTCTTTTGGGATCGAGCACGGCTACGGCGTCGGGTAGTTCCTGCTCGGGCGTGTGGTGGTCGCATACAACGAAATCGATGCCCCTGGTGTTGGCATATTTTATTTTGTCAACTGCCTTAATGCCGCAATCCAGGGCAATTACCAGCGCAACATTGTGTTTCTCTGCGTAGTGAATGCCCTGGTAGGAGATGCCATAACCCTCCTCATAGCGGTCGGGGATGTAATATTCGAGGTTGGAGTAGAATTTGCTCAGAAAAGAATAAACCAATGCTACAGAGGTGGTACCATCCACATCGTAATCGCCATATATCAGGATGCGCTGGTTGTGCTGGATGGCTTTTTCGATGCGTTCAATAGCCCGGTTCATATCCTTCATCCTGAAAGGGTCGTACAGGCTTTCAAGGCTGGGGCGGAAGAATCTTTTTGCCTCCTGGTAGCTTTTTATTTCCCTCTGTGCGAGCAAATTGGCCAGGATGGGCTGAAGATTCAATACCTCTTCCAAATTGTCAATGTCTTGCTGGTTAGCTTTGGGCTTGAAAACCCACCTTTTCTCCATGCGTTGAGCCGTTTCTGGTTAGTAATCTGCATGTTCAGTTGCCCTTGGATATGAGTCTTTAACAAAGCCTTGACCTCCTCCAGATCTACTTTTCTGCCCGGTTCCCATTCCATGGAGGTCACCCCTTTGTCCTGAAATCCAAAGGGATTAATATAATTAAAATAATTCAAATCTGTATTCGCATTGAAAGCAAATCCATGCATGGTTGGTAATGGCCGACCCAATGACCTGCACCCTCATCCTGGGGGTACATTGCCCACTTTGGCCATTCCATCTTCATCCATGAAAGCAACTTTTATGATGTTTTTATTTCTTATTCATTGTTATACAGGATTTTGCAACCACACAGCTGCGGCATGTATTTTCAGGATTGCCAATATTTTGCTACCTTTCATGCAAAGTTAATATTTAAATTTCGTTATAGGGTATAACTCACTACATCTTATATAAAATGCGTACTGTCAATATTTTAATTTTTGCGGCTGCTTTTCTGTTTTCCTCGGGCCTCTCCGCTCAGCCTGCCAGCGAGCATTCATTCAATGTCAAAGATGTCAAACACCATCTTTTGCTCACCCATCCAACGGTAGGCAATCTGAAAGTGATGGTCAACCTGGTTGAAAGGGAAATGTTGGATATTGAAGGTTTTCGCCTGGTTGGGGTTTATCACCAACAGGAGCGCTATGATTACAGCCGCTCCAGGACTTTTCTGGATACCTTTTCCTATGAAGGACCGGAAATTTATCTAAAGGCCTTTGACGATTCCATTGGTCCCGGTCAACTTTACCGCGATAATCAGCTCAGTGATGATTACCGGACCCTTTTCCGTGAGTCGGAGGGCGTGGTTTTTTTTGGAGGTCCCGATCTGCCACCCGATGTTTACGGTGAAAAGACCCACCTTTATACTTCCATTTATGATCCTTATCGCCATTATTTTGAGCTCTCTTTTCTTTATCACTTGCTGGGCGGGTATCAGGATACGGCCCGGGAGGGGTGGATTGACAGCAAGCCTGATTATCTCGTATATGGTTTTTGCCTGGGCATGCAAACCATGAGTGTAGCTGCCGGCGGCACCATGGTTCAGGACATACCATCGGAAGTATACAACCTTCATTATGTTGAGGATGTGGTAAAGATGGACCCCAACAGACAACACCGCAACTACTATAACCAGATCAGCATGAAAGGAGATCTGCTCAGCGGTCAGCTCCACCGTGTGCATTTTCAACAGGGGAGCCTGGCCAGGAGGTTGAAGGCATCCGATTTTCGTCCAATGGTCTACAGCAACCACCACCAGGCCCTGGATGAGGTTGGCCGTGGATTCCACACCGTGGCCACCTCCCTCGACGGTAAAGTGATAGAGGCCATAGCCCACAGCAGGTATGACAATGTGATCGGGGTCCAGTTTCATCCCGAGGCCACCTTTTTATATGATGATGCAACTGGATACCGTATGGCTCCGGGTGATACGGTAAGTTTCACCGGCCCTGAGATGCTCAACAGAGCAGGAAGCATGGAGTTTCACCGATTGTTCTGGAAAGATTTTGAGCGGCGGCTCAAAAAATAATGGGAAAAGGGTTTTATCGTTTAAAGTCCAGAACGGCATTGTATTCCAGCCCCGAGTCGTGGGGCCGGATGGCGGCCCCCATGGTGGAGAAACTACCCAGTAGGGCTTTTCTATGCCCCAGTGACGGGACATACTTATCCACCAGCAGGTTCAACACCACATCGAAACCATTGTTGTTGCCATAATCACATGCTTCGGCATGGTAATCACTCCGGCAATAGATTCGGTCATGTCCTTTGAGCCCGCGTTCACCAGCTTCCTCTGCCCAGCACTCTGCCGTGCGGTAGAGCTGCCTGTCCGGGTAGAGCGGGTGGAGGGAATCCATGTTCTTCAGTGTTTTGAACAGACTCATGTAATAATAGCTGTCGGCCGTCTCTTCCTCATAGGTCCTGTTGTAGTAGGTGTACTTTTCGTTGTAAAGCTTGAAGAGGATCTGGCCTTTCCCGGGCGCTGAAAAAGAAAATTTATCGAGGTTCTTGAGAATAAGCAGCTCCGGGTGGTTGTTTTCGAGGTAGCGGTAAAGCCCCGTATAATTGATGTCGTAGCGATATTTCTCCGAATGTTCGCTTTTGCCAATCATCTTTTTTTGTATGTATCGGTTTGCGCCATTGCCCGGTATTTCATCAATGTAGATTTTGTGAACCGGCAGGTTGAAGAATTCATCACGGGTAAGTGGCGTGTTGTAATCTTCTACAGTAAGTGTGTCGTATACAGGTATCTTGATCTCTATCTGCCCGTGGTATTTTACATGAAGCCTGGCTTCTATAAAGGTTTTCCTGAAAAGTTCAGGATT
>CAJXLE010000033.1 GCA_913055895.1 uncultured Bacteroidota bacterium
GCCGGATATTTCGCAGTCAAGGGAGGAAAGTTTCCGGCCACCTGAGAGGTTGATGTCACCCGAGCCCGAAATGGTCATCTCTGCTGCGGAGGCCCTCAGGTCATCGATGTTGATTTCCCCGCTGCCTGAAACGTTGAGCTCTATGTCTTCCGCCTCAACGGCTGTTTCTGCCTTCAGGCTGCCCGATCCGCTCACCGAGAGCCCTTCAATGTTTTTCATCGTGACATACACCTTGATGCGGTCGATGCCACCAAAAAGGAAAGGTTTGTCATGTTTGATCTTCAGGGCGCCATGGCGCACCACCGTTTCGATCTCCTCCAGATCGTCTTCATCGCCTTCTAAAACCAGGCTGTATTCATTACCTTGAGTGAGATACAGGTCGGCTGCTACGGCCAGTTCTAATTGTGTGAATGGACCGACTTCGCGGGTCACTCTTTTATCGTTGGTGCTTCCGCCATTTCCTGCCTGCACCAGGGTAATGGCCAACAGGAGGGCGGTGAGGGCACCTGCAAAAAGTTTGGCTTTCATGCTATCGGTTTTTTAATGGTTTTGATCTCAAGGACGAAAAAGCTCTTCAGTTGCTGCATCATATTTTGTAAATTTACAGCTTTTTAATATAAGATGCCATGGAGCAGGGATATACTTTTTACCACAAAACACCCGTGCAGGTCAGGTTTAATGATGTGGACATCATGGGCCATGTGAACAATTCTGTTTACCAGAACTATTTTGATTTTGCCCGCATGCGTTATTTTGAGGAAGTTTTTGGCAGCCGGGTCGACTGGTATGACAAGGCGCTGGTGCTGGTTAAGATTGAGATTGAATATCAGAAGCCTGTACGGATGTACGATTTTATACAGGTGTTGACCAAGGTGCACTACCTTGGCAACAAGAGCCTTCAGATGAAGCAGCACCTGGTAGGCAAAAGCGCCGATGATGTGCGCTGCTCAAACAAGGCGGTACTGGCTGGATTCAGCTATACAGAGGGCGATTCCATCCACCTGCTGGATGAGTGGAAGGAAAAGATCAACCGGTATGAGCAGGATCTGGATTTGTTATGAAATGGCATCGATTAAAGGTCCAGCAGGCCCTCGGGTATCTCGTTTTTGATCACCTTTTTTTCCGGGTCGATATAGTAAAGGGTTTCCTCATTGACGGGTATGTGCACCAGGTCATCACCGTGGCGTACCTCAAGAAGGGGGTTGGACGGTATCTCCTGGTAGCCCTCCACAACGCCAATCTCCTGGTCCTGCTGGTCAATAACCCGGTAACCTTCCAACTGCCGGAAACTGAACGGTGCCCCCGTCTCTTCCTGCTCCATTGTTCCGGCCGGCAGGTACCAGGTTAAGCCGGTGAGCCCGCCTGCCTCCTCCAGGTTGTCAACATCTTCGAGTTTGATGATGGCGGTGGTGGGCGTTTTTTCAATGACATGCTCCAAAAAAAATGGAACCACCTGTTCATTGATCTCAATGAAAAGCGATTCCATCTTTTTAAAATTTTCAGGGAAACCCTGTTCGCAACTTATGATCAATTCCCCTTGTCTTCCGTGGGTCTTGAGCACCCTTCCAAGGGGTTGACTGGTTTTGAACTGCATCAAACCACAGCCGCTTTATTCTTTTTTCTCTGAATCTTCCTGCCCGCCGGCATCTTCCTCTTTCTGTCCGCCGGCTTGTTCTTCGGCACTGGCTTCAGATTCTTCTTTCTTTTCTTCAGCCTGGGTTTCGGATTCTTCTTTTGCTTTGGCCTGGGCTTCAGCTTGCTCCTCTCCGGCAGATTCTCCGGTATCTTCGGCTTTTTGTCCGCCTTCCTCGGCCGATTCAGCAGGCTGCTCTTCAGCTTTTTCCTCCTGGGCCTGCTCTGCATTTCTCTTGGCCAGCTCTTCGGCGCGCTCCTCGTTGACCTTCTTCTCAGCTTCCAGCTGCTCTTCTTCTGCTTTCTTCAACTTATTGAGCTCTGCCTCTCTCTCTGCCCTGATCTTTTGCTCCTTGTCGGTCAGCCAGTCATTGAACTTCTTGTCGGCTTCCTCCTGGGTAAGTGCATTTTTCCTTACTCCCTCCTGCAGGTGTTTTTTCAGCATAACCCCTTTGTAGGAGAGAATAGCTCTACAGGTATCAGTAGGTTGTGCCCCTTTTTGAACCCAGTCCAAGGCTTTGTCAAAATCCAAGTCAATGGTGGCTGGTTTCGTAGTAGGATCGTACATGCCGAGTTTCTCGATGTACTTACCATCCCGTGGCGCCCTACTATCTGCAACGACAATGTGATAAAAAGGTTGCTTCTTCCTTCCTCTTCTTGTTAATCTGATTTTTACAGGCATATTCTTCCTTGATTTTGCTTTTAAGTGATTTTCAAAGCTATTTTCAAAATTTGTCCCGCAAAGATATAACAATATTTCTATTAGGAAAGGAATTTTAGCAATTTATTAACAAGACCCCCTTATAATTTTCAGGCCTTTCCACTGCCAGAGGGAGCAGGTTTTGATAATTTTTCAATAACTCCTGGTGGCTCAACGTTGTTTATTTAGTAATTTTAAGGTTCGCTCCCGTATTAGGATTCATACGGTTGTTTTTTTGTTAATATGTTGGCCGTATGGAACCTGCATGAAATAATCATGTCCTTGTTGTGTAAGTTCTTGGATGCAGGTTTCATAAGATTATATTTTATTTAACATTTTGACCTTATGTAACATACCACGACAAAATCATCATTTCCTTTTGTGATATTAATGATGATTTTGTCATGGACGTTTGACAGGTTTGTTTTTGATTAATGTTTTGGCCTTGTCTAATATATCCCACTGAAGCGGGAACGGTATGCGAGATTACATTTCATTCAATGTTTTGGGTCTTGTATAAGACAATCCGCTGTGGCGGTAACGATTGATTTGATAACTGCAAAATAATCTTTGTTTTATGGGGAGTTTTACTCACTTGCATGTGCACACCCAGTATTCCATTCTGGATGGAGCTTCCAACATACCTAACCTGATAGCGAAAGCCAAAAACGATGGCATGGAGGCAGTGGCCATCACCGACCATGGTAACATGTTCGGGGTGAAGGAATTTTACAATGAAGCCCGTGCCCAGGACATTAAACCCATCATTGGATGCGAGATGTACCTGGCAGAGGGCAGCCGCCATGATAAGTCGGGCAAGCAGGACCGCAGCGGTTATCACCTGGTGGTGCTGGCCAAAAACCTGCAGGGATACAAGAACCTTATCAAACTGGTCTCCTACGCCTGGACGGAAGGCTTCTATTATACGGCGCGCATCGACAAGGAACTGCTGGGAAAATATTCAGAAGGTTTGATTGTGTCCTCTGCCTGTATAGGCGGTGAGATACCTAAGACAGCCCTGCGTTATGGCAAGGATGCCGCCGAAAAAGTGTTGCAGGAATACCTGGAAATTTTTGGGGAGGATTTTTACCTTGAGCTCCAGCGGCATCCCTCGGGCGACCCTGAGAAGGACCGGGATGTATACGACCAGGAGCAGGAAGCCAATGCCATCTTGCTGGAGCTGGCCCGCAAACATGGGGTAAAGGTCATTGCCACCAACGACGTGCACTTTATTGAAGCTGAGGATGCCGAAGCGCACGACCGCCTGATATGCCTGAACACCGGCAAGGACCTGGATGATCCCGACCGCATGTCGTATACCAAGCAGGAGTATTTTAAGACGACCGAAGAGATGAGCCAGCTTTTCTCCGACGTGCCGGAGGTTATAGAGAACACCCGCGAGATAGCCGACAAAGTGGAAGATTATGAGCTGGACTCCGAACCCCTGATGCCCGATTTTCCGCTTCCGGAAGGTTTTGATGATGAAGACGGGTACCTGCGCCACATCACCTATGAGGGTGCTAAAAGAAGATACGGTGAGATCACCGACGAGGTACGTGAGCGGCTCGACTTTGAACTCTCGGTGATCAAGGGCATGGGCTTCCCCGGCTATTTTCTGATCGTGCAGGATTTCATCAATGCAGCCCGCGAGCTGGATGTCTCGGTCGGACCGGGCAGGGGCTCGGCAGCCGGCTCGGCCGTAGCCTATTGCATCAACATCACCGATGTGGATCCCATTAAGTACAACCTGCTGTTTGAGCGTTTCCTGAATCCCGATCGTGTCTCCATGCCCGATATCGACATCGACTTCGACGAGGACGGCAGAGACCGGGTACTGAACTGGGTAGTGGAGAAATATGGCATCGAGAAGGTGGCCCACATCATCACCTTTGGCACCATGAAAGCCAGGCTGGCCATCCGCGATATAGCCCGCGTGGAGAAACTGCCCCTGGCCAAAGCCGACATGCTCGCCAAGCTGGTGCCGGAAAGTCCGGGCATGACACTAAATAAGGCCTACGAAGAGGTGCCGCAGCTGAAGAAGGAGCGGGAGTCGGGCGATGACCAGGTGCGCCGCACCCTGAGTTTCGCCGAGACACTGGAAGGCTCCCTGCGTCAGACCGGCCTGCATGCCTGCGGGGTGATCATCGGAAAAGATGACCTGACCGAAAACATACCCATCTGCACCTCCAAGGATACCAACCTTAGGGTGACACAGTACGACGGCGACCATGTAGAGTCGGTGGGCATGCTGAAGATGGATTTTCTCGGTCTCAAGACCCTCTCCATCATCAAGGATGCCGTTAAGAACGTGAAGGAGTCGCGGGGCGTGGAGGTCGATATTGAAAACGTGGCCCTCGACGATGCCAAAACATATGATCTCTACAGCCGGGGGGAGACCACGGCCCTTTTCCAGTTCGAGTCGCCCGGCATGAAGAAAAACCTCCGCCAGCTCAAGCCTAACCGCTTTGAGGACCTGATCGCCATGAACGCCCTTTACCGGCCGGGGCCGATGGACAACATACCCAGCTACATCGCCCGCAAGCATGGGAGGGAACAAATCCATTACACCCTGCCCGAGATGGAAGAGCACCTGGAAGAGACTTACGGCATCACGGTCTACCAGGAGCAGGTGATGCTGCTTTCCCAGAAGCTGGCCGGCTTTTCCAAGGGACAGGCCGACTCCCTGCGGAAAGCGATGGGCAAGAAGAAGAAAAAGCTGATGGAGCAGCTCAAGGAGAAATTCTTCCAGGGTTGCAAGGAAAATGGTTACAACGAAAAAACCACCACGAAGATTTGGAACGACTGGGAAGCTTTTGCCCAGTACGCCTTCAACAAGTCGCATTCCACCTGCTATGCTTATGTATCCTATCAAACGGCATATCTGAAAGCCCATTATCCGGCCGAATACATGGCTGCTGTCCTCAGCCGCTGGTCGACCAACATCGACAAGGTGACCACCTTCATGGACGAGTGCCGCAGGATGGGCATTTTGGTGTTGGGCCCCGACGTGAACGAGAGCAAGCTGGGTTTCAACGTCAACCAGGATGGCAACATACGCTTTGGCCTGAGCGCGATCAAGGGCGTGGGTGAAAGTGCGGCCCGCAAGATTATTGAGGAGCGTGAACAAAACGGCGCTTTCCGCGACATCTTTGATTTTGTGGAGCGCGTGAACCTGCATGCCGTCAACAAAAAAAGCATCGAGTCGCTAGCCACTGCGGGTGCTTTCGACAACCTGGGACAGCACAACCGATCACAATTCTTTGCCGAGAACGGCAGAGAGGTGCCCTTCATAGAAAGCCTGGTCAAGTACGGCACCAAGTTCCAACACGACAAGCAGTCGCGCCAGCAGTCCCTCTTTGGAGACGCCGGCGGCGTGGAGGTGGCCCGTCCCCGGATGCCTGAAGCCGAAGAGTGGCCCAAGCTGGAGAAGCTGAACCGTGAAAAGGAACTGGTGGGGATATACCTTTCAGCCCACCCGCTCGACGACTTCAAAACCGAGCTGAAACATTTTACCACCCAGAGCCTCAAACAGCTTAACGACGATTTTGACGGTCTCCGTAACAAGGATGTTACCGTAGGCGGGCTGGTCACCAAAGTACAGCATGCGGTTAGCAAAAACAACAAGCCATACGGCAGGCTTACCCTCCAGGACTATAGCGATTCCTACGAGTTTTTCATGTTCGGCAAGGATTACCAGGAATACCGCAAATTTTTCTATGAGAATTACCCCCTGCTCATCAAAGGCACCATACAGCCCCGTTTCAACAATCCGAACCAGTATGAGTTCAAGGTTAAAAACATCACCCTCCTGAGCGACGTGAAGGACGATATGATCAACACCATCACCCTGAAACTTCCGTTGTCGGCGATCGACCGCAACCTGATCTCGCAACTTCAGGAGCACACCAAAGAGAAGGGCAAAGTGACCCTGCGTTTTCAGATCACCGATCCCACCGACAACCTTTCGGTGGATATGTTCTCACGTTCCAAGCGCATTGCCGTGACCAATGAACTGATCGATTTCCTCGATCAGAAATCGGCCATCCACTATACCCTGAGTTAAACATTTTTGCTTTATTTTTGTACAACCAACTTCTAAAAAACCATAAACCACCAGACTATGAACATTGAAGTAACCGATGCAAACTTTGAAGAACAAGTGCTCCAGTCCGATAAGCCTGTTATTGTTGACTTGTGGGCCGAATGGTGCGGACCCTGTAAGATGATCGGTCCCATTATTGAAGAAATTGGTAAGGAATATGAGGACCAGGTTGTTTGCGCCAAGCTGGATGTCGACAGCAACCCGCAAACCCCTACCAAATACCGGGTAAGGAACATCCCCACCATACTGTTTTTTAAGGATGGTGAGTTGAAGGACAAACAGGTTGGTGCCGTTCCGAAGAATACCCTTATGGAGAAGCTGAAGCCGCTGATGGACTAATTGGCACGCCAGCCAGATTCAAAGGACACAGCGACAGCGACCAATTTATAGTATACAGGGCCCTTGTGGGGATGTATGATACATGCGTCTGATGCTGCAGCAATCATACATTTCCAAAAGGACCCTAATGTTTTGTCTTTGATCTGAACCCGACAGGCATCCCAGGCCTGGAAAGCTTTCTATTCCCTACGATTGAATGATTATCCTGTCTCCCCCTTGATTTACATTATACTACAAAAATAATGTTCCCCAGGACCCTTCAAAATCTAAATTCCAACATGCGAACAATTGGGCAAAGTAAAGCATTTTCTATGCCATCATTCTTCCACCTGGAAGCAGTTCCAGCCGGGAGTATTACCTCCTGAAAGTAGTTTCAGCCGGTAGTATTTCCACCTGGAAGCAGTTTCAGTTGGTAGTATTTCTACCTGAAAGTAGTTTCAGCCGGTAGTATTTCCACCTGAAAGCAGTTCCAGCCGGTAGTATTTCTACCTGAAAGTAGTTCCAGTTGGTAGTATTTCCACCTGAAAGCATTTCCAGTTGGTAGTATTTCTACCTGAAAGTAGTTTCAGCCGGTATTTTCTTATTGTTGGGAGGATCGGTATTGTTCGTAGGCTTCCTTGATCGTGCAGGGAGTTTGGGCATCAAAGACTTCTATGCCCGAACTCTTTAAAGTGCTGTCGGCTTTGGGTCCTACGTGACCGGTGATCAGCACTTCCGCCTTCAGGTCAGCTGCATTCTGTGCTGCCTGTATGCCTGCGCCATGGGCTGCATGGATGTTTTCCTCGTTGGAATGCCAGGTGAGCTGGTCGTTGTCGGTGTCGTAAAGCAGGAATCCCTGTGCCCTGCCGAACCGGGGATCCAGCTGTGAATCCCACTCTCTGCCTTTGGCTGAAAAGATGATTTTCATTTTTTGGGTTTTTTTTTGTTTGAAATATAATGTAAGGCTAAGGCTAAGATGAAGAAGGCTAAGATGAAGAAGGCTGAGGCTAAGATGAAGAAGATGAAGAAGGCTAAGAGGAAGAAGGCTAAGGCTAAGATGAAGAAGATGAAGAAGGCTAAGAGGAAGAAGGATGAGGCAAAGAAAGAGAATATTCCTTTTTCTTAGCCTTGCCTTTCTTTTTATCTTTCTTCTTTCTGTCTTCTCCGCCTAATCCTTCTCCTTCCTTAGTCTCCGTCTTCTCCTTCTTCTTCTTTCTTCGCCTTCGCCTTATCCTTCTTCTTCTTCTTCATCCTTCTTCTTCCTTCGCCTTAGCCTTAGCCTTATCCTTATCCTTCTTCTTCCTTCGCCTTAGCCTTAGCCTTAGCCTTCTTCTTCCTTAGCCTTCCCTCTCAGCTTTCATATCTCATCGCCATCTCCTTCCATTGTTTTGCATTCTCGGCGGCATATGCCTTATGCGTGTTGTTGAAAAACACATATATCTCCCGGCATTCGTCCAAAAACAGGTTGATCTTCTCTATTTCGCCTGCCAGCTGTTCTTCAGAATATTTTGAATAGTAAGGTTTTTCCGGCCCGTGGAAGCGCAGGTACATGAAATCTGTCGTGCACCGCAAATCGGTTGGAAAATCGCGGTTGTGGGAATAGACCAGGGCGGCGTTGTATTTTTCAAGCACCTTATATACGTCATGATCGAACCAGCTGCTGTGGCGAAATTCAAAAGCATAGCTCAAAGGGGGCATAAAGTCCAGCCACTCTTCCAGGCGTTCGGTGTTTTTCTGCATTTTGCCCGGCAACTGTACCAGTACCGGTCCCATGCTGTTGCCCAGGGTCTCTGGTATGTGTCTGAAGGATTCATATTTCCTGCCGGCCGCTTCATCACTTTTGAGCCTTTTCATGTGGGTAAAATAGCGGTTCAGTTTGACCACAAAACGAAAGCCCTCAGGCACGGTTTGAGCCCACTGCTCGATGGTCTTGACATTTGGGCTGTTGTAAAAGGTGCTGTTGACCTCGGTGGTGTTGAAGGTTTTTGTATAGTGCTCAAGTCTTTTTACAGGGTCGCTCATCTTATCGGGATAAAAACGTCCTTTCCAGTCGTTGTAACTCCATCCGGATGTTCCAATGTACCATTGCATATTGTTACCTGCGGTTGTGTGGTTGGTCAATCCAATTCAACATAAAGATCATCACATCAATTTAACAAAAAACGGGCAGGATATCAAGAAAGGCAGGCTTCGTTTCAGGCATAAAAAAAGCCCGGCTGGTGCGGGCTTCAGGTTATCAGGGTGTGTTGTTTTTTCCGTCGTATCCCCATTTCACATATATGGAGCCCCATGTGAAGCCGGCACCGAAAGTTGCAAAGATGAGGTTGTCGCCCTTGTTGAGTTTTTCCTCCCATTCCCACAGGCACAGGGGCAAGGTGGCGGCAGTGGTGTTGCCGTACCTTTGTATGTTGATCATCACCTGTTCCTTTTTGATGCCCATACGGCGGGCGGTGGCTTCAATGATGCGCATGTTGGCCTGGTGGGGTACCAGCCAGTTCAGTTCGTCGGGGGCAATGTTGTTGCGTTCCATGATCTCCACAGATACATCGGCCATCCTGGCTACAGCTGCCTTGAAAACCTGCTGACCTTCCTGATAAATGTAATGCTCGCGTGCGTCAACCGTTTCATGCGTGGCGGGTTTAACCGATCCGCCTGCCTTTTGATGAAGGTGTTTTCTCCCCGATCCGTCTACCTGGAGTTTCTCATCCATCAACCCGTAATCTTCCCCGGTGGGCTCCATGAGAAGGGCTCCGGCTCCGTCACCAAAGATGGGACATGTGGCACGGTCCTGGTAGTCAACAATCGACGACATTTTTTCTGCACCTACCACCACCACTTTTTTGTATTGTCCCGATACGATAAATTTGGAAGCTGTCGACATGGCATAGAGAAAACCTGAGCATCCGGCATTCAGGTCAAAGCTGAAAGCATTTTTGATCCCCACCTTGTCGCTGATGATGTTGGCGGTGGCGGGAAACTGCATGTCGGGGGTTACCGTGGGGCAAATCACCAGGTCTATCTCATCGGGGTGGGTGTTGGTCTTCTCCAGCAATTGGCGTACCGCCCCGACACCCAGGTCGGATGATCCCCTGCCTTTCTCCTTCAGGATCCTCCTTTCCTTAATACCAATACGGGTCATGATCCATTCATCGGATGTCTCGACCATTTGGCTTAACTCATCATTGGAGAGCCGGTAATCGGGTACATAGCCTCCTACTCCGGTGATGGTTGCACGTAACTTGCTCATTGAAACGCTTGTTTTATTTTGTCAGAAAGTTTGGCATCTATGACATATTTGGTGTGAATGATCATGTTTTTGATGGCCACTTCATTGGAAATGCCATGTCCGATGATGATGTTGCCGTTGACACCCAGCAGCGGGGTGCCGCCGATGTGTTCAAAATTAAACCTCTCAAAGTATTCATCACGGATGCCCCGCTTGCGGATCAGTTTGTAGGTGGCCTCAGCCTGTTTCAGGATGATGTTTCCCACGAAGCCGTCGCAAACCAGCACATCTGCCTTGCTGTCAAAGATCTCGTTGCCTTCTATGTTGCCTGTGAAATTAAACCGGGGGGTGCCTTTCATCAAGTCATAAGCCGAACGGGCTACAAGATTTCCTTTCTCTGGCTCTTCACCGATGTTGATCAGTCCGACACGCGGATTGTCCACCTTATATACGTGTTGGGCATATATGGACCCGATCAGTCCATACTGAAAAAGTACGTCGGGTTTGCTGTCGGGGTTGATGCCCACATCCAGCAATATGGCAAAATCACCGTCATACTGTGGAACCGACGCCGTTATGACGGGCCGGATGATGCCGGGCAGGGATTTGACCGTGTACATGGCACCCACCATCATGGCACCGGTGCTGCCGGCACTGGCAAATCCATCGATCTTGCCTTCTTCCAAAAGTGAAAACCCTAGTTTGATGCTCGACCAGGGTTTTTTATAAAAAGCTTTTGCCGGATTTTCACCATTTTGTATGATTTGTCCGGCATGGATGATCTCAAAATGATCCTCGGGATAGCCTTTGTTGCGAAGGATATCTCTTATTCTCCCACTATCTCCTATCAATATGAGCTCGGCTTCCGAATTGAGGCTTTCTTGCGCTAAGATGGCTCCTTTAACTGTTGCCTCAGGAGCATAGTCGCCGCCCATCATATCCACACCGATCCTCATTGCTGTGGTATTCAAAGATTAACCCTCTATATCCTTTTCAACGGCCATTTGTCCCCTGTAGAATCCACATTCAGGACATACCCGATGGTATTCATGCGTGGCGCCACAATTAGGGCATGTGGCTGTCTTGGTACCCATTGCCTTGAAATGCGTCCTTCTCTTATTCCTGCGTTGCTTCGATGTCTTTCTCTTTGGATGTGCCATTTTCTAATCCATTAATTTCGTTTGACATTTATATTTTTTAATTTCTCCCACCTGGGATCAATTTCATCATCGCTGCGTTGGTGTTCCTCCAGCAACCTCAACATCTCACTGTCGCAGGTGCTGTTGCCATCCTCGTCAGGGGGATGAACACGTTTGAGAGGCAGCGCCAGATGGATGCTCTCGTAAAAATACTGAGACAGGTCCACCTCCGATTCATCCGGTGTTACCAGGATCACTTCCTCTTTGTCCTTCTCTTCCCACTGATCCTCTTCGGCTTTTATATACAAGGTCCCTTCAAACTCCACCGGATGCATGAAATCATCAAGGCACCTGTCGCACATAACGTTTACTTCACCCTGCATGTCAATGTATAGTGTAACCAGGCGTTCTTCCTTGACAAGTTCCACCTCAGCCTTCAAGCTGCCTTCTGTTATCTCCGTCTTTTCAAAATGGGAGAAGAACCGGTCATCTATATCAAAGCTGAAGTGGTGTTGGCCAAGATCCAACTCCCTGTAGTTGATCTTGTATTTCTTTAAGTACCCCACGATTCACCTCCAAAATATTCGTGCAAAAGTAAAAATTAATCTTTGAATAAAAAAGGAAATGGTTTCAATATTTTCACTCCTTGGTACATCTGTTCTCAATCTTTTCAAGGTATCTTCGGTGAAAATGTTATTTTTGTCCTCGGGTGGTTTTGTATCGACAGCCCCATACAGACATCCCGGTTTGGCGGGATCAGTGGCATGTACGGTAAGATATGCCTTGAAATGGTGAAGAGCCCAAATGAAACGTTCCCTCGCAATGGAATAAGTTGCACAAGGCCAGCGTGTTAGTCGAAACATTCATGGTCAAATGAGCCCCACCAACGATGGCCTTCATGGCAATGAATAAAGCATGCGAGATGGGCAGGGTTTTTCAAGTTTTTTCCGCAAGGTCTGGATGCTTGTTTGTTGTGTTTTGGAATTTATAAAATCGTCAGATCCATGAAATTTATACCGATCAAAAGGAAATTGTGGGTCCTGCTGGCTGCTTTTGTTTTGATCTCCATGCAAGGCATGTCGCAGGAAAACATTAAGGTGATGCACTATAACCTGCTCTTCTACGGCAAGTTTATTTACAACTGCAATGAAAATACCAACGGGATTGAGGACAAAACTTCAAGACTAAAGACGATCATCGATCATACGCAACCCGACATTTTCACCGTCAATGAGCTGGACGGGGAAGGGGCTGTACCAAAACAGGATGATGCCACCTATCTGCTGAATGGGGCGCTGAATGCAGGGGGACGGACATCCTACCGTAAGGCTCCCTTTGATGAGACCTTTTTAGCCAACACCCTCTTCTACAACAGCAACAAGCTCACCCTGTACAACCACCACAGCATTCCCCTGGCAGGGGACGACAAGATTTTCAATGGCTATACGTTTTATTACAATTCCAGCGACCTGGCCTCTTCCAGCGATACCACCTTTTTCACCTGCTTCGTGGCTCACCTCAAGGCAGGGAGTGATCTGAGCGAGCAGCAGCTGCGGGTGCAGGAGGCCCAGCAACTGATGGATTATATTGAAAGTGAAATGCCAGAGGGGAGCAATTACATCCTGGCCGGCGATCTGAATGTGTACAACGCCTCTGAAGATGCTTACCAGGAGTTGATGGACCCCCCGGATGATGCCTGGCGTTTGTATGATCCGGTTGGCCAGCCAGGCAACTGGCATGACAATGCCGACTTCAAAAATTACCATACGCAATCCACCCATTCCTCAGGCGATTGTTTTTCAAGCGAGGGTATGGACGATCGTTTTGATTTTATCCTGCTTTCTGAGTCTATCCTGAAGGGCGATGGAGAGGTGAGCTATATTGACGGCACCTATGAAACCGTCGGCCAGGATGGGAGTTATTTTAATGATCCCCTGAACTTTTCTTCCAACGCCAGTGTGCCGGAGGAAATAGCCCGGGCGCTGTATGGCTTCTCCGATCACCTGCCCGTCCAGCTGCAGCTTAGGCTCAGTGGTGATCCGGCAGTGGAGCTTACTGTGGATACGGTGTTTTACCAGCCAGAAAAGCCTTCTAAAGACGATAGTGTAAAGGTCTTTGCCCAGCTAAGCGACACCGAAAGCCAGGTGGCACAGGTCAGGACACACTGGGGAACAAGCCAGGGACAGTACTCCAGGGATACAGCTATGTTGCTCGATGGCAATTATTACCGCACCAAGCTGCCCCCCAGCGGTCCCGGTCAAAATGTGTTTTTCAGGGTGAAGGGCTTTGACTCTGAAGGACAGGTCATCGTCTCGTCGACAGAACATCAATACCAGGTGGATGAAGCCTCTGATCTTGAAGGTCCGGAAGACAAACTCCGGCCGGAATACAGGATCGTTCACCCCGTTGAAAACCAACTGGTTGTTGTGGCCAGGGAAAACATGCGCGGGCAGTATCTTGTTGAAATAGGTGACATGGCAGGCAGGACATACATCAGCAAATCCATGCATCTATATGGCGCCAAACGGGTGAGCGTGCCGGTGGCATCACTGGAGCCCGGCATCTACTGGGTACGAATAAGAGATGACCGTGGCCAGAGAATGTATAAGTTCATCAAACAATAATCCATGCCCAAAGCGACTGTTCATATACTCCTTTTCCTGGTGCTTGTGGCTGTGAGCACGAAAAGCTCCCATGCACAGTATTTTACCGGGGGGCAGGACCCGGCCTCCATCCGTTGGGAACAGATTCAAACACCCCGCTTTCAGGTCATCTTTCCCGCGGGGTTCAAGGAGAAAGCCGACTATGTGACCAACATCCTTGAATATGTCTATGAGCGTGCCGGCCGCTCACTGGATCATCAACCCCGCAAGATTTCGGTGGTACTCCACAACCGGTCGGTCACCTCCAACGGTTTTGTGGCGCCTGCTCCCGACCGCATGGAGCTGTTTTCCGCTCCCCCGCAAGACAATATGGATATGCCCTGGCTGGAACACCTGGTCATCCACGAGTTCCGGCATGTGGTGCAGATCGATAAACTCGACCAGGGGTTGACCCGCTTGCTGGGCTATGTTTTTGGTGAGCAGGCCAATGCCGTGGTGGCCGGGATGATACCCATGTGGTACTTTGAAGGGGATGCTGTGTTGTCGGAGACGGCGCTGACGCCAAACGGTAGGGGACGCCAACCCTCTTTTTCCAGGAACATCAGGGCCCGCCTTCAGGATACATCCCGCCTGTTTTCTTTTGATAAGATGTTGTTGGGCTCCTACAGGGATCTAACCCCCAATCATTATGAGCTGGGATACCACCTGGTTGCCTACGGTCGGATGAAATATGGAACCGACTTGTGGGACGATCTCGAAAACCATGTAGGCAGAAGGCCTTACCAGCTGGTTTCATATAACCTTGGACTGAAACGATTTTCGGGTTTGTACAGCCGTGGTCTTTATGACTCGGCCATGACATGGTTCAGCCAGTTTTACGGCAGTTCTTCCGGCACGCCCTCGGGCGAGGGAAGCAATAGGACCCCTTTCCCGCACGATGACTACCGCAGCTATCGTTTCCCGGTACCGGCAAGCGGCAAAGGATTTTATGCCATCAGGAAAGATTACAGCCACAATACCCGAATAGTCCATATCACCAAGGAGGGAGAGGAAACAGTGTTCATCCCCGGCCTGATGACTTTCGAGCGCATATCGCATTCCAACGGGCTTATAGCCTGGTCGGAAAGGGTGCCTGACATGAGATGGAGCAACCGCAGCTTTTCTGTCGTCAGGGTGTACGACACCCGCCGCGACCGGGTGCGAACCATTAAAGAGAAAACACGATGGTTTGCCCCCGACATATCACCCAAAGGCCACAGGCTGGTGGCGGCTGAGGTAAGCCAAAAGAACAGGTTTTCGCTGGTGACCTGCGACGTGCAGGATGGAAGCGATGTCAGGCGGTTTGAGCATCCCGATGGCATCTTCCTTCAACAGCCTGTATGGTCGGCCGATGGCAGGTATGTATATGTTATCGGGTTGACAGACCAGGGGAAGGGCATCTTTCAGCTTGACCCCCGCTCGGGCATATGGTCAACGGTGATGGAGCCGGTATACCGTGAGATCAACCACCTGTCGGCCGGCACGGACAACATCTATTTCAGGGCGGCCCGCCGGCATAAAGAACAGATCTTTGCCTACAACACCCGTGAAGAGGGCCTCTACCAGGTGACCAGCGTTCCGGTTAATGCCAGCGATGTGTCCTTCTCCGCTCCTGGCCCTTCCCTGCTGTACAGCTCCTATAAGACCAACGGCTACAACGTGCGGTCACTGCCCCTGCAAGAAGATGTTTTTACCGCGGTACCACAGGCACCTCATGATGCGGAGCCCCTGGTTGATTCCCTGGCAGGGCAGGAAGACAGCCTGTTTGTTTCGGAGGCGATACCCTCCCGGCAATACCAATCCCGGCCCTACCGCAAATGGCAGAACCTTTTCAACTTCCACAGCTGGGCGCCTTTCTACATGAATTACAATACCAGCAGCCCGGCCCTGACCGACCTGGCTCCCGGGGTGTCCCTGTTTTCACAAAACCTGCTCAGCACCGCCATCACCACCCTTGGATATTCATACCAGAACGACGCCCACCGGTTCCATTCCAACTTTACCTACAGGGGATGGTACCCTGTTTTTGACGTTTCGACCAGCTATGGCGGCAAACCCGGCGTTGTTCGTCCCTCCTCGGTGGACTGGGCACCGGAGCTCACCAACGACTACCTGGAGGTGGACGCCACCATATCGCTGCCCCTGAACCTTTCGAGGGGACATACCATCACCGGCGTCACCCCATCGGTGAGTTATGAGTACGACAGGCAGTACTACTATTACAGGCCGGAGGACTACTACCTGCGGGGACTTAAGACCATAGACTATGGATTGTGGTTTTATTCCTACCGCCGGATGGCTTACCGCGACATTTTTCCCCGCTGGGGTTTTACTTTCAATATGAACGTGCGCACTTCACCCTTTTCCGAAGACCTGTTGGGCAATATGACCACACTCAAGGGAAAGGTTTTTATGCCCGGGATGATGGAAGATCATGGCATATCCCTGGCGGCCGGGTACCAGAAACAAAACCCCGAGGCATATTTATATTCCAGCTTTTTACAGTTTCCCAGGGGGGTAGACTCCTACAATACTGAAAAATTGTATACCTTTGAATCGGAGTACGTGTTTCCTTTGGCCTATCCCGACTGGAACCTTCCGTCGCTGCTTTACGTTAAAAGGTTAAAAGGGAAATTGTTCTTCGACTATGCGCTGAATGAATACCGCAGGGTGGTTGACAACAGGCTGGTTTGGGATAAACAGGATTACTACTCCCTGGGTGGTGAATGGACGGCAGATTTTCACCTGGCCCGGGTCATGTTCCCCTTTTCCGCCGGAGTGCGGTATGCTTATGTGCCGCAATTTTCCGATCACCGATTCGAGCTGGTTTTCAATGTAGATTTTTACCGCATATACAGCAAATTGTTTTAGCATGCAGCAAGTGGATGACATCATCAGCAACATGGGTTTGAGTCCGTCCCTGACCCTCCATTTCCTGGTCACCCTGGTTGTCGGATTCATCATCCTGCAGCTGATACGCCGCAGCCTCAAGAGTTTTGAGAGAAGGGGCACCAGTTTCATCGACCGGTTGAAATTTTTTGAGGCAGTCAAATCCCGGGCCCACATCCGATCGGCCAAAAAGCAAAAGGAAAAGGCACTGGAGGGATACAGCCAGCGCTTCACCATCATCCGGCGTATGATCCTCATCGTTTACGTGCTGATATGGCTGATGACCCTGCTCACACCTTTCCTGGGCCAGATATCGGCCACCTTCATTTCCCTTTTTGCCGCTGCGGTGGCTGCCGTAGTGGGTATTGCCGCCCGTCCCTTCCTGGAGAACCTGATTGCGGGGGTGGTCATCCCCTTCAGCCGCCAGTTCCGTGTGGGCGACACCGTGCTGCTGGAGAAGGATTACGGTACGGTTGAGGACATCACCATTACGCATACCATCATCAAGCTGTGGGACTGGAAGCGGCTGATCATCCCGAACAACCAGATGCTCAACCGGGAGATGGTCAGTTATACCACCAAGGACTCCTACCTGTGGGCTTACGTGGAGTTTTGGGTTTCTTATGATGCCGACATACTCAAGGTGGAGGAGGTGGCCCTGGAAGCGGCCCAGAAGAGCCTGCATTTTGCCCGTGAGGGGGTGCCCAGGTTCTGGATTATGGAGATGGCCCGCGAAGGCATCAAATGTTGGGTGGCAGCCTGGACCAAGTCGCCCACCGATTCGTGGTACATCAAAATAGACATACGTACCCGGCTTATACAGGATTTTCAGAAAAGGGGCATCAAAACCCACTCCTACAATATTGGTGGAGAAGACCTTCGTTTTTCGGGCGAGGTGGCCCGTGAGGACGTTGACAACACCTTCCGGAAAAAAGACGATGGCGGTGATTCAACCAATGCCGGCAACCAGGTATAACCCCCTCCACATGTTTTAATCAGCGGGTAAAGAAACGCAGCGTTTTGCTCTGCCGGTTGCCCAGCTTGTCGGTAGCTGTCACTTCCAGGCGGTAATAAGTTCCTGGCTTCAACCCGTTGATCATCCCGTCGTATTGTTTTTGATTCCCGTTCAGCGAATATACCAGCTCTTCCAGTCCGGATGCACCGTCGGTGGCTGACAGGAAAAGCACCACATGTGACGGGTACACCTGCCAGGCCTCTCCATTGGCTTCCTTCCGGCCAATGGATGAACTGCTGAAGCGGTGATAGATGGAGGGTGCGGTGCCGTCGACCGTGCAACCGAACTGGTGTGACGAGCGGTTGTCGAGGTTGTCATAGCCCGTATAATAAACTGTGTAATGCTTTTCCCGTTCCAGGGAGAAAGGCTGCGAATATTCAACGCTACTGCCTCTGGCATCGGTGGCATATTCCATCTTTTTGAATCCCGACTCCTGGTCCTCACCATCCAGGTGTATGGTGGTGGTTGGAGCCAGGTAAGTGGAGTCGCCGTGCCGGAAGACCGGGCCTTCAAACTGATGGCTCAGGCTGGGTCCGGTCAGGTCTACATACGAAGCGTTCGACCGGTTGGTGAGCTTGCGTGTTTTTTTCTGGTTGTTGACCTTGTCGACTGCTATCGTGGTGATAGCCAGGTTACCCGACTCCGAAAGGGTGAGGGGACGCTCGTAGGTTTTATAGGGTCCCTGGTTGATGGAATAGCGTATTTCCTTTACCCCGGCTTTGTTGTCCATCGAGATGAACTTAAGCTTGTTGCGGCCTGAAAAATATTCCTTACCCGAAGCGGTGAAAGTGTTGCCTGTTATCTCCTCCATCACCCGCGGCGGTGTTTTGTCAACATAAAAAGTGAACTCCTGCTTTTGTTCATGGTTGCTGACCCGGTCGACCGAGTGATAAACCAGGGTGTGGGAGCCTTCGCTCAATGCCGAGCCCCTGATGGGTTGGTCGTATGCCCTTTCCTGTCCATCATCAAGGGTAAAGTATGTATGGGCCACACCTGTGATGCTGTCTTCAGCCGTAAGCATGATATGTGAACGGGGACTTATGATGTTCTTGTGGCGGTCGCCTTTGATCTTCAGGTTGGTAGAAGGTGCAGACAGATCAAGTGTGATTTTCATTTGATGGGGTTTTTCCGCATTGCCCACATGGTCTACTCCGTAGTATTGAATCAGGTGTGATTTTTCCTCCGTGAGCCGGATTGGCCCTTCAAGCAACCGGTAAGGCTCCTGATCGATGGAATAATACACCGAGGCTGTACCGGAGAGTTCATCCTGCTTTTCAATGGTTAACCCTGTCTTTTCACCCAGGTAATAGGTTCCACCGGATTCATATACTTTTTTTGTGTTCAGCTCAGCCCGGGTTTTGGGAGGCCTGCTGTCGGCATATACGGAAAAAACAATGTCCTCACGCGGCAATACATACTTCTTTGTTTTGGGATCGACCTTCCAGGGGCTGCGGATGGTGTTGCGCCCCTCTTTGTCGAAATACATGGGGTTGGCATATTCTTCGGTGGCTTCGCTTTGAAGCAGGTGGCTGGTGGTGTCCTTTCGGGGAGAAGAGGCTATGCGCAGGTAGATCGGCTCGTTCCGGTTGACATAGATGGTGCCCTCGGGCGACTGGTACATTTTATTTGGGTGATCGAGAGGCTGCTGGGCCAGCACGGAAGTGCTGAACAGAACCATGCAAAACAGGAGTGGGAATTTTAAATGCATTTTTAAGAAATTATGTTTTCCTTTTCGGGGTGCAAATTAGATATTGGAGTATATGATTCCAACCCGTTCGTCAAAAAAGCCTGCCATTACTCAATTTATTGTTTACCAATACGAGCAGAGTGGATAAAATGTTTTATTTTTGAACACACCAACCGCTAAAATTGGCAGAAAATGAGAAATTATAAAAGGGTGCTTATTAAGTTGAGCGGAGAAGCCCTCATGGGAGACAAAACTTTTGGTATTGACCACCAGAGTGTTGAAGGGTATGCGACTCAAATCAGCGAACTGGTGCATGAAGGCATTCAGCCTGGTATCGTGGTGGGCGGCGGCAACATATTCCGTGGCCTGGAAGGTGTCGGAAGTGGTTACGACAGGGTTAAGGGCGACCAGATGGGTATGCTGGCGACAGTGATCAACAGCCTGGCCCTCCAGTCGGCCCTCGAACGCACCGGGGTCCATGCCAGGGTCTATACAGCCATTCGTATGGAGCCTTTCGCCGAATATTACGTAAAAGAACAAGCCGTTGAGTCGCTGCAACAGGGATATGTCAACATAGTGGCTGCCGGTACGGGCAATCCATATTTTACCACCGACTCAGCTGCGGCCCTGCGTGCTCTGGAGATGAACGCCGAAGTCCTTCTGAAGGGAACCCGGGTTGATGGCGTCTATTCTGAAGATCCCGAGAAAAATCCAGATGCCGTCAAATACGACACCATTACCTACAACGAGGCCATAGAAAAAAGACTCAACGTGATGGATATGACGGCTTTTGCCTTGTGCAGGGACAACAACCTGCCGATCGTGGTCTTCAACATCAACACACCGGGTCAGATGAAAAAAGCCATGCGCGAAGATCATGTAGGTACCCTTGTTCAATGACCCGTTGGTGAGCAACGATATTTTTTATTAAATTTGTTTCAATGAAACCAAAACCAACCAACTATGGATCCAGAAGTGGAAAAGGTCGTTAAAGAAGCCAAATCGAAAATGAAAAAGGCCGTTGAGCACCTCGCCGATGAACTGGCACGCGTGAGGGCAGGCAAGGCCAATCCCCGGATATTGGATGGTGTGAACGTGGATTATTATGGTGTTTCCACACCCCTTTACCAGATAGCCAATATTGGAACACCCGATGCCAGGACCATCACCATTCAACCCTGGGATAAGAATGTCATCGACAAGGTGGAGAAAGCCATCATGGATTCCAATCTTGGCTTGAATCCATCGAACCATGGCGACCTGCTGCGCATCAACATACCGCCCCTTACCGAAGAAAGGCGGAAAGAGCTGGTCAAACAGATCCACAATGAGGGGGAGAATGCCAAGGTGAGCATCCGCAACGCCCGGCGTGATGCCAATGATAAGCTCAAAAAGCTTAAAAATGAAGGAACTCCTGAAGATGAAACCGACCGGGGAGAGGAAGAGGTGCAAAAACACACCGATGAATACGGCAAAAAAGTCGACGAGGTGATGCAGGCGAAAGAAGATGAGATTATGACCGTGTAGAAAGGTTGCTGTACCATACTGCGGCATACCATTGCATCCGACCGGCCATGCTGTCAGTGGCTCTGCTGTTAATTGGCATTTGAACGCATGCAAAAGATTTATAAAAAACATAAGGCGGGTTGTCCCGCCTTATGTTTTTTTTTCTTTCGCCTTTTGGTTAGCAGAAGGTCTAACGAAGAAGGTATGAAGCAGTCATGAACAAAACAGTGATCTTGTTGTAACCCATCACTGTTTACAATGAATCGTCAAAGCAATCAAATATGATGAGCCGTATAAAGAAATGGTTTCGTAAAGAGGTGGAGAAGTTTAGGAAGAAGCGCTGGTACAGCAAGCTGCTGGATGTGGTCTTCGTGGTACTGGTCTTGTTGCTGTTGATACCTTCCACCCGCAAGGAACTGATGACCTATACTTCAAAGGTGCGCATGTACCTGACCTCGGTCGAGGAAAAGGAGCAGCAGCCCAGGGTCAAAGGTCAGGGTACGGTGGTGCTGCAGGACAGCCGTGGCCATCAAAGACGCATGAGTTCATATCTCGATAAACCTGTATTTATTAATTACTGGGCCACCTGGTGCCCCCCGTGCCGTGCGGAGATGCCCACCCTGGAGAAGCTCTACAAGGAGTATGGCGACCGGGTGAATTTTCTTTTTGTCTCCTCACAGCCCATGGCCAAACAGCAATCCTTCCTGGATGAATACGATTATGATTTGCCTGTTTACCAGCTTATGTCAAAGCCGGGGGGAGACTTCAACTATTCAGTCTTGCCCACATCTATGATCATTTCACGCGAAAACAGGGTTGTTCTGCGCAAGGAAGGAGCCGTCAACTGGCAGTCGGACAAAGTGCGGGAGATATTTGACAGGGTTTCCGGCGGAAATGTTGCGGCTCCAGGCCAATCGCAAAAATAATCTACATTTGGGATGGGAAACAGCTAACTATTTCTATCTTTGCCCTTTGTTTGGATTAAAGAAACGAGAACCATCCTATGAAGTTTAATGATTTTGCGCTCAGCGACCGGTTGCTGGAATCGATTTCTTACCTGGGATTTGAAGATACCACACCGATACAGGAGCAATCCATTCCTGAGATATTGAAGGGCAATGATCTGATTGCGTGCGCACAGACAGGAACAGGAAAAACCGCAGCTTACCTACTACCCGTGTTGAATGATCTGGTCAGTGATTCTGGCAGCGGCACACGGGTATTGATCATAGTACCCACAAGGGAGCTGGCCATACAAATAGGACAGCAGGTGATGGGCATAGGCTATTCGGCCAACATCACCCCCGCCATGATTT
>CAJXLE010000034.1 GCA_913055895.1 uncultured Bacteroidota bacterium
AAAAATTTCTTTATTAAATTCGGTAGTGTCGGTTCGGGCACCCAGGTGAAAAACCACGTTTACATCACCTTTGTTGTGGTCAAACCACTCCGGGAAATCATCGCGGTGGACGGTTCGGAGAAAAGCTTTTCCCCGGAAATTTTTGTTCTTTTCATCTCTGCTGAAGTCGTCCACCAAGACCAGGTCGTTGTAGCCCTGCTCATTAAGCTTGGTGACCATGTTGCTGCCAATAAATCCGGCTGCTCCTGTGACGATGATCATATGGGTGTGTTTTTGGCTACGAATTTATAAAACTATCGCATGCAAAAAGCAAAAAACTAAAAAACCTAGAAGATGACCCGCCCCAACAGGATGGCAGATGGCACGATATATCTGTGGAGGCCGTTCAACAAAACCCACTGTTCGGTTGTTAAGGAGAGTTGGATTTTTTTCAAAAAAATTGTTCTTTTGATAGAGGATAATCTTAAACAAAAAGGTTATCTGATTATATCGATATTGAACCATTTACTTAAACCGGCAAAATGGTTTGTTCATCAAGCCCCGGTAACAAAACCATTTGTCTGAGCGGTTCTAAGCATAAGTTTCCGGGGCATCATGCAGGCACCATGATTTGTGAAAGCCCCGGCTTCTCTAGAAATAATAATAAAATCAACTCCTATGGAAACCTATATCACCCGGCGCGAAAGATTCAGTGCTGCCCACCGCCTTTTCAGGGCCGATTGGGATGATGAGAAGAACATGGAGGTCTTCGGACCCTGTTCCAACCCCAACTGGCACGGACACAATTATGAGCTGTTTGTTACTGTAAAGGGACCCATTGACCCTGAAACGGGCTTTGTCATCAACATCAAAAAGCTCAGCCGGGTTATCAGGCAATACATTATTGACAAGATCGACCACAAAAATATGAACACGGAGGTCGACTTCATGCAGGGCAGGCTGGCTTCAACCGAAAACCTGGCAGTGGCCATCTGGGAGGTGCTGGAACAGCCTGTGACCGACCTGGGCATCCAACTGCACCGCATCAAGATCACTGAAACAGAAAACAACTATGTCGAATATTACGGTAAATAAAATCACCCATTATGAAAATAGTTAACAATGGTTTCGGAGACATCAACAACAGCGGCTATTCACAAGTAGAAGAGTGGGACGATGAGAAGACCCGCCAACTCTCCGAACATTACAGGGAGATCCTCAGGCTGCTGGGCGAGGATCCTGACCGAGAAGGGCTGGCAGACACCCCAATGCGTGTAGCCAAGGCCATGCAGTTTCTGAACAAGGGGAAAAACATTGATCCCACAGAGATTCTCCGTTCCGCCAAGTTCCAGGAAGACTACAAAGAGATGGTCATCGTCAAGGATATTGAGTTGTACTCCATGTGCGAGCATCATATGATACCTTTTTATGGCAAGGCCCATGTGGCTTACATACCCGACAAATACATCACCGGGTTAAGCAAGATTGCCCATGTGGTCGAGGCTTTTGCACGCAGGTTGCAGGTACAGGAACGACTGACCATGCAGATTCGCGACACCATACAGGAAACCCTTAAACCCATGGGGGTAGCTGTAGTCATCGAGGCCCACCACATGTGCATGCAGATGCGTGGGGTGCAAAAACAAAATTCTGTCACCACCACTTCGGCCTTCACCGGCGCCTTTCTCAGAAACGACAAAACGCGGGAGGAGTTCACCCACCTGATTGGCTCGCAGCTTCACTGACGGGCCATAAAGTACAGGTGGATAAGAAAATACCATGGGGGTGGATCATTTATGAAAATTGTTTATTTTCGCCTCCCTGATATTCATTTTCAATCCACCAAAAAGCACAACCTATGAAAGCATATGTTTTTCCCGGACAGGGGGCCCAGTACCCAGGCATGGGCAAAGAGTTATACGACCAGAGCGATCTGGGCAGGCAGTTGTTCGACCAGGCCAATGACCTCCTCGGCTTCAAAATCACCGACATCATGTTTGAAGGCAGCGACGAGGACCTCAGGCAAACCAAAGTCACGCAGCCGGCCATCTTCCTGCACTCAGTGATTCTGGCCAAAACACTGGAGGATTTTCAACCCGACATGGTAGCCGGTCACTCGCTGGGAGAATTTTCAGCCCTCGTGGCCAATGGTGCCCTTGCCTTTGAGGACGGACTGAGACTGGTGAGCCAGCGGGCCCGGGCCATGCAGAAAGCCTGTGAGAAAGAGCCATCCACCATGGCCGCCATCATGGGCATGGACGACAAACAGGTGGAAGATGTCTGCAGTCAGATCAAACTGGTGGTGGTACCGGCCAACTACAACAGCCCGGGACAGGTAGTGATCTCGGGTTCTGAGAAAGGCATCGACGAGGCGGTGAACCTACTTAAGGACATGGGGGCCAAAAAGGCTGTCAAACTCAAAGTAGGAGGTGCTTTTCATTCACCCCTGATGGAGCCGGCCCGCAAGGAGCTGGAGGAAGCCATCAACGCCACCCGGTTCAGCAAGCCTATGTGCCCGGTATACCAAAATGTGACGGCTGCTCCTTCCAGCGACCCGCAGGAGATCAAGGGCAATCTGGTCAAACAGCTCACCTCACCTGTCAGGTGGACCCAAACGGTCAAAAACATGATCAACGACGGGGCCGAATCTTTCACCGAGGTGGGACCCGGCAAAGTGCTGCAGGGGCTGATCAAAAAAGTCGATCGCAAGATGCCCACACAAAACGCCTAAGGGCGGCCAGCCCTTCCTGTCAGCAGAAGAGAGCTTGCGCTTTTATTAAAACAATACAAACCACAAGGACCTGCCGTTAGGGTTACCGGCAGGTCTTTGTTTTCCCTGAAAGCCACCTGCAAGGTGATGAAAAACACCCCTCCCAACATATATCCCGACAACAATATGCCTTAATTTTGCCTGCAACTATCATTTAGGGGAAAGGGCATGGAAAAACACGACAAAAAAATCATCATACGGCGTTCTCACCACCGCAGCAAATTTTATGGAATAGAACCCGAACGCCGGTACCCCAAACATATGCTGGAAGGTTCTGACCTGGATGCCCATCTTGAAAAAAAGAAGGAACTTATTGACATTGCCCGCCCTGTCATCAACCAGCTGCTCGAGACCATTGAAAAGACCGAATTCATAGTCGTTCTTACCGATGAAGCAGGATGCATCCTCATCATTGAAGGGGATGAGAAAACACTTATCGCAGCACACGAGTTGAACATGAGGGAAGGTGCCTATATGAGCGAACAGAGCATCGGCACCAACTCGATGGGCACAGCCCTGACGGAGGATGCAGCTGTGCAGGTCACCGCCAAAGAACATTTCATCTCCGCTTACCATCAATGGACCTGTTCGGCTGCCCCCATACACCACCAGGGTGAGATCATCGGAACCCTTAACCTGACGGGCAAAGCAGAAAAAGTACATCCGCACACCCTGGGGTTGGTGGTGGCAGGGGTAGATGCCATAGAGAACAAACTCATAAACAACATCATACAACAGGAGCTCCATGCGTCCAACCAATACGCCTGGGCCATGATGAACAACCTGGCATACGGGGTATTTGCCATCGACCTGAACGAAGAGATACAGTGGGTCAACGATTCAGCATGCCGCATCATCAACATCCGCCGCAAACAACTCCTGGGAACACCCATAAACAATTTATTACCTGACTGGAGAAGGATCCGCAGAATCGTGATTCATGAACTCAATTTTCAGGACCAGGAAAGCAAATTTGATTTGGAAACAATACAGGAACGCTTTCTTTTCAACGCACACCTGATCAAAGACAAAAACAATGAAATCCTGGGTTATTTGCTTTCCTTCCGTCCATTAAGCCGGATGCTGAACCTGGTAAAAAAATACTCGGGCCTGCATGCCAACCATACTTTCAAAGATATTGTGGCAGTCAGCTCACAGTCACTTAAACTGATCCAGTATGCCAGAAACATCGCCAACAGTCCTTCCACCGTGCTGATAACCGGTGCCAGCGGTACCGGCAAGGAAATCTTCGCACAGGCCCTCCACAATGAAAGCGAGCGGCGGGATGCAGCCTTTGTAGCTGTCAACTGCGGTGCCATCCCCCACAACCTGATAGAGAGTGAATTGTTTGGCTATGAAGAAGGAGCTTTCACCGGGGCCCGCAAAGGCGGGCGACCAGGCAAATTTGAGCTGGCCGATCAAGGAACCCTCTTTCTTGACGAAATTGGCGAAATGCCCATTGACATGCAGGTCAAACTCCTGCGGGTGCTCCAGGAAGATGCCATCACCCGGGTGGGAGGCCAAAAAAGCATCAGGGTGGATGTCCGCATCATTGCTGCCACCAACAAAAATCTTGAAAAAGAGATAGAAAAAAACAAGTTCCGCCTGGACCTGTATTACCGCCTCAATGTCCTGCCCATGCATAT
This sequence comes from uncultured Bacteroidota bacterium, assembly GCA_913055895.1. Classification (GTDB taxonomy): domain Bacteria; phylum Bacteroidota; class Bacteroidia; order Bacteroidales; family UBA12077; genus JAGXLC01. The sequence continues at coordinate 4,396 of CAJXLE010000034.1, forward strand.
TGCCAGTCTCAGCGACCGGCCAGACGATATCCTGCCCCTGGTTCGGCACTTCATGGCCCTTAAAGCCAACAAGCTTGAGAAACCCGTTCCGGAGCTCACCCAGGATATGATTGATCAGATCCTTACCTACGACTGGCCGGGAAATATCAGAGAACTGGAAAACTACGCAGAAAAACTGGTCAATCTCGACGGCGACCCCTCCCTTATTGAACCAGCAATCAATGAACCTTCAAAGACAGATCCAACCCAGGAGTGGAAAGTCCAAAACACAACTCATACCATCAGATCCCTGGAAGAAACAGAAAAAGAATCCATCCGTCATGCCATGCAGGTGTTGAACGGCAACATCAGCCAGGTTGCCAAACACCTCCAAATCGGAAGAAACACCCTGTATGGAAAGCTAAAAAAGTACAACCTGAATCCCAGGGATTTTATCAGCCAGGTATGACCTCACTGCCTATTTATCCGGTAATCATGCTGCCTTTCCTGTTTGGAATGACTGACTAATGCGACTTCCATAGGGATGCCCCAGGAAGGTGTTCGGTTTACGAACAGTGTCCAAATCACGAACACCTTTTCCCGGTAAAAGTGTTCATGATCTGAACAACCCGGGCCACAAACCCTACTGCCGCAAACCTACAACCTATTTACATACAGCCAAATACACTTTTTGGCAAAGGTTTTGTTATTACACTAACAGTTTACAAACTAAAAAAACATAACCCATATGGAACGATTCACCATACCCCGAGATGTATATTACAGCAAAGGATCGATGGAAGTCCTGAAAGAACTGAAAGGCAACAAAGCCAGCATAGTGGTGGGCGGCAGTTCAATGCAGCGAACCGGTTTTCTGGATAAAACACGCAACCTCCTGGAACAGGCCGGCATGGAAACACAAATAATAGATGGTGTGGAGCCGGATCCTTCTGTCGAGACGGTCATGAAAGGAGCCAGGATGATGCGGGAGTTTCAGCCCGACTGGATAGTCTCGATCGGTGGAGGCTCACCCATTGATGCAGCCAAAGGCATGTGGATATTTTATGAGCATCCCGAAGCCAAATTTGAAGACATTGCCAAGCCTTTCAATATTCCTGAATTGCGCAATAAAGCAAAATTTGCAGCCATCCCTTCGACCAGCGGAACGGCCAGTGAGGTGACCGCTTTTTCGGTTATCACCGACTACAAGGAAGGCATCAAATATCCTTTGGCCGATTTCAAGATCACACCGGACATAGCCATCCTGGATCCTGAAATAGCCTATGAAATGCCTCAAAAATTAACGGCGCACACGGGCATCGATGCCCTGACCCATGCCACTGAGGCGGTCACCGCCAGTCAGGCCTCCGATTTCTCAGACCCGCTGGCATTAAAAGCCATCATGATGGTGAAAGAATACCTGGTGGAATCTTATCAGGGCAACCAGGAGGCCCGCGACCGCATGCATGTAGCCCAATGTCTTGCAGGCATGGCCTTTTCAAATGCACTGCTGGGCATTTGTCACAGCATGGCGCACAAAACCGGTGCTATGTTTGGCATTCCCCATGGTTGCGCCAACGGCATCTACCTGCCTTATGTGATAGCTTACAACCGAAAGGCAGCAGAATCCAAATATGCGGAAATAGCGCGCTATATAGGTCTTGATGGCACCAACGACCAGGAACTATGTGATGCTTATATAGGGTTCATCGTCGATTTAAACAAAAAACTGAACATCCCCGCTTCACTGAAAGAATATGGTGTGGAGGAGCAAGCTTTCTACGACAAGCTGGATGCCATTGCCGCCAATGCAGCCAGTGATGCCTGCACCTTCAGCAACCCAAGGGAAATAAGCGAAAAAGAGCTCAAAGAGCTGTTTCAGGCCGCTTATCATGGCACATCCTATATCAACTAAATATCTCCAGGACAGACAGGAAGTCTGCTAACCGGGCATATTGAAAAAGGAAAGAAACACCTGTCTGTCCTTTATTTTAACAAAAACAAGATCATCAGTATGGCAGCTAAAACAAAAATCATCATTTGTCTGGGCAGCTCCTGCTACAGCAGGGGCAACCACAAAGTTCTTGAAGTGATCAAACAGTACCTGGCCGATCATCAACTCAAAGACCAGGTGGATTTTCGCGGGCAGCTTTGTTCAGGCAACTGCTCCCACGGCCCCGTGCTTCACCTGAACGACATCATGTACGAGGAAATAGATGAAAACAAGGCCCTTAAGATCCTGGATCAGCATTTCTTTTCAAGGGTAACATAATAAATGTTGCGTTATGTCAATACAAACCATCTACACAGAACAAAACAATTGCCAGGACTGCTACAAATGCATCCGCCACTGCCCGGTAAAAGCCATCAAGATAGAGGATCACCGGGCCTCGGTGGTCCAGGAGTTGTGCATATATTGTGGCAAGTGTGTGGACATTTGTCCCGCGGGAGCAAAAAAGGTACGCGACGACCTTTCCGCCGCACGCTATCTGGTTGACGAGCATCAGGTGGTTTTGTCGCTGGCCCCATCATACCTGGCGGAATTTCAGGATTACGGAAAGAACCAGCTGATTCAGGCTCTCTATAAGCTGGGATTCAAACAGGTGTCGGAAACCGCAATAGGTGCCGAAATGGTAAGTCATGCCACCAACCAGTGGCTCAGCCGGCAGGAGCCTGGCACCTGGTTCTCTTCTTGCTGCCCGGCAGTTGTACAATACATCTGCAAATATCAGCCCCGCCATGCCCACCGGTTGGCTCCCGTCGGCTCACCCATGCAGGCCCATGCCCAATACATCAAGTCACACCACCCCTCCCAAACAAAAGTAATCTTTGCCGGGCCTTGTATAGCCAAAAAACAGGAAGCCGAGCACATTGCCCGGGAAGTGGATCTGGCCCTTACCTTTGATGAATTGAGAAGCTGGCTCGAAGAAGAAGGGCTTTCGGCTGAATTTCTGGGAGAAGCCCAAACCACATCTCAGGAAATTTCCACAGAGCAGGCAGCCCGTGGAGCCTATTACCCGGTTGAAGGCGGAATGATTGCCACCATGAACAGAAATGCCGGCATCACCGACACTTCCTTCATGAGTTTCACCGGCATTCAAAACATCCGCCAGATACTGGAACATTCATCCGAACAGCAGGAAGAAAAGATTTTTATCGAACTGATGGCTTGTGAAGGGGGCTGCATCAACGGGCCCATCATGTCGACCAGCCATTCCCTGGCTACCAGAAGATGGCGCACGCTCCAGGAAACCCAAAAAAGGCCCGATACAACCAGATACAACGAATATTTGGGTTCACAAATCAATTTCGCTGATGCCATAAAACCTTTCAGCCGGAGCAAACACAGCGAGCAGGAAATCAGGGAAGCCCTGAAAACAGTAGGTAAGGTTTCCGAGAAGGATGAATTGAACTGCGGGGGGTGTGGCTATGAAAGCTGCCGGCAGTTTGCCCTGGCCATGCTGGAAGGCAAGGCCGAACAGCAAATGTGCGTATCCTATATGAGAAGGGTAGCCCAAAACAAAGCCACTGTGCTGCTTCAAAAAATGCCCTATGGCGTGGTGCTGGTAGACGAGCACATGCGCATCATCGAATCCAATGAAAACTTCGCCCGTCTGCTGGGACCTGAGGCAGAAAAGCTATACCAGATGAAACCAGGCATGGAGGGGGCCAACCTTTCCAAGCTGACCTCTTTCCACAAGCTTTTCGCAAATGCCCTGGAACAGGGACTGGAGGAAGTAGACAAGGATTTGCCACTGGACGACAAACTGTTGCACCTTTCCATCTTCTCCATTCACAAACATAAGATCGTCTGTGGCATCGTACATCAGCTCAACGAAGAGCACCTGGCAAAAGATCAGCTGATCAACCGCCTGCAGGAAGTCATACGCGACAACCTTTCCACCGCTCAGAAAGCATCATTCCTGCTGGGTGAAAACGCCTCACGCACGGAAACCAAGCTGAACACCATCATTGACAGTTTTAACCAGGATTTGAAACGAAATGGATAGAACCTTCATCGAAATAGGACATCAGAACCTCCAGAAAAACGGACATGAAGTTTGCGGAGATGTCTTTATGAGCCGAAAACTTCAGGAAGAAGGCCGCACCATTGGAGTGCTTTCCGACGGACTGGGCAGCGGGATCAAAGCCAATATCCTGGCCACCATGACGGCTTCAATGGCCCTGAACTTTACCATTGCCAACCAGCCGGTTGAACGCAGCGCACAATCAATAAGGGAAACCCTGCCCGTAGACTCGGAACGCAAAATCAACTATGCCTCCTTCACCATTGCCGATGTTGAATACGACGGGGAAACCACCATCCTGGAATATGGCAACCCGCAATTCTTGATTTTCAGGGGCAATAAAATCATGAACCGGGAAACAATGAAAACCCATAACACAGAAAAGATTGCCGTCAGCAATTTCATGGCTCAAAAAGAAGACCGCATCATTCTGTTTTCCGATGGGGTTTCGCAATCGGGTATCGGACGGGCTGACATGCCTTTTGGATGGGAAATAGAAGATCTTAAGGAGTTCATATCAGATCACCTGTCGAACCACCCCCATATGTCGGCTCAAAAGCTGGCACGGCACATTGTCAACCGGGCCCACATGAATGATACCTTTTCTGCCCAGGACGATATCTCATGTTCGGTAATCTATTTCAGAAAACCAAGGAACCTTCTTGTCTGCAGCGGTCCCCCATATAAAAAGGAAAAGGATGCCACCATGGCACAGACGATAAAATCCTTCAACGGCACCAAAATCATCTGCGGGGGGACCACCGCTCAAATCATCTCCCGGGAGTTGGGGTGCGCCATCGATGCGGACCTCTCCTCCAACGACCTGGAGCTGCCACCGGTATCCTATATGAATGGGGTGGACCTGGTGACAGAAGGTATCCTCACGATCGGGAAGGTCTCTGAATGGCTGGAATCGATGAACCCAGGGGGAATCGACAACCAAAATGCTGCCGGTCAAATCATACACCACCTGCTTGCCCATGATAAAATCACCTTTCTGGTGGGCACCCGCATCAACGAGGCCCATCAGGACCCATCGCTTCCGGTGGAGTTGGAAATCAGAAGAAACGTCATCAAAAAAATTGCCCATTTGCTGGAAGAGAAATATTTAAAGGAAGTACACATACAATTTATCTGACAAACATAAAAAACAACAAGCCAATGAACCCAAATCATATTTACCAGGTCAGGATCTGTACCGGCACCTTGTGTCATGTAATGGGCGGGGCCCTTTTGCCTGAACTGAAGCCTTACTTGCCGGAATATTTAAAGGGAAAAGTACAGGTGAAAGGTATGACATGCGCCGATTATTGCAAACAGGAAGATCGCAAGCCGCCTTATGTCCTGGTGGACGACCATCTGATTGAGTCGGCCAGCATTGAAAAAGTAATCGCCTACATCAAAAAGTGTGAAAACCATGACTCCAAGCAATAATGCAACGTTAACACGAAGGGAACTGCTTGCCCGAATTTGCAGCCTGTTAAAGGAGGGCAGACTTGAAGAAGAGATTGACCGCATTCCCCTAAAAATGCGTCCAAAAGACAACCATGCTTTGCGGTGCTGCGTTCATAAAGACCGGGCCGTGCTGAAATACAAAATCATGGCCCTGCTTGGCTACAACATCGATGATGAAGAAGATGAACTCACCAGCCTGAGCGATTATGCCCAAAAAGCCTGGAACCGGGAAGAACTCTCGCCGGTAGTGATGACGGTGGTCGATGAGGCTTGCAGCAGTTGCCAGAAGGGCAGCTACCACATCAGCAACATGTGCCAGGGGTGTGAAGCCCGGCCTTGTGCTGTAAACTGCCCCAAAGATGCTATCTATTTCGTGAATGGACAGGCGCAGATTGACCATGACCGTTGCGTCAACTGCGGCAAATGCATAAGAGAATGCCCTTTCCATGCCATCATTTACCGGCCGGTGCCCTGTGAAGAAGTTTGTCCGGTAAAGGCCATATCAAAAGATGATCAGGGTATTGAACGCATCGATTACAACAAGTGCATCTTCTGCGGCAAATGCAAAGACGCCTGCCCTTATGGGGCCATCATGGAAAAGTCGCACATCATGGAAATATTCAGGGCCCATGAGAAGGGTCAAAAAGTGATTGCCCTGGTGGCTCCATCCATAGCAGCACAGTTTCGTCAACCTTTGGATAAAATATACCAGGCCATAGAGGCTGCAGGTTTCCATGATATCATTGAAGTGGCCGAAGGTGCCGAAAAAACAATTGACCACGAATCCAAGGAGTGGCAGGAACGCATAGGGCGAGGCCAACAGATGATGACCACCTCCTGCTGCCACGCTTATACCGAACTGGTGAACAAACACATCCCGGAACTGAAAGACCGTGTCTCGGAGACCCCTTCCCCAATGGCCTATGCCGGAAGGATAGCCCGGGAGAGGTATCCTGGTGCAACCACGGTTTTTTTGGGGCCTTGCACGGCCAAACGCCATGAAGCCTACTTCACAGACCAAATCGATTTTACATTATCCTTCGAGGAGCTGGGCAGCCTGCTGGTAGCCTGCGAAATTGAGATCAACGACTTAGAGGGCAGGTTGCCCCAGGTTCATGCCAGCGGGAAAGCTCAGCATTTTGCCCACAGTGGTGGTGTGGCAGGGGCCATTAAAGAAAAGGCAGGTGATGGCTTACAGGAGGAAATCATCAATGGTGTCGACAAAAAGGCCATCCGGCAACTTAAACAATACGCCAAGGGCAAATGCACGGCCAATTTCCTGGAAGTCATGTGCTGTGAAAACGGTTGCATCGGCGGGGTCAATACCCTGATGAAAGGAAGGCAGGCTGAAAAAGCATTCCATGAGAACCAGTTTCAAACCACAGACCTGAGAGAATAAGAAAGCTTTTTGTTTAGGGTTAACTTTGGGTTATAGGTACCGGATTCCGCTCTTTTGCGGAGTCCGGTTTTTTCATAAAAATACCTCCCGGTTTTCATCAAACGGCTAACACACCAACACCGACAAATCAAACGTTTGCAGCAGAAAGTCCTTCTCCCTGCTCCGGCTCATCCAACAAGGCAGAAGAAGCAAAAAGCCCAACATGACTCATCCTGTCATAAGAGTTTTACTCACCCTTAAACTTCAGCTTCACCTCCTGCCTGATGTCGGGATGCAGGCTGCGGGGTACAGGGCTGGCATGGACCAACTCACGCAGCAGGTTCTTCTGCTCCTGGTTCAGGTCGTGCCCGGTGAAATCATATTCAATATGTATCTCGGCAATGCGGCGCGGGTCGTTGCGCATCACCTTGGTCGTCTTGGCGCTTGCCCCGTCGATGCTGAAGCCATTCTCGCGGGCCCTGATGCCCATGATGGTGAAAATGCAGCTGCAAAGGGCGGAAGAAACCATATCGGTGGGCGAGAAATATTCGCCCTTGCCTTTGTTGTCGACCGGAGCATCGGTGGTGATCTGCTGGTTGTTGCGTTCGTGGGTGATTTGGGTTCTCAGTTCACCGATATAAGTAGTTTCATAGTTTTCCATGGCTCATCTTTTATTGGATTCATAATTATCATTGTTATTTAGATTGATGACAGCCCGGCGCGCATCAATGTTCAAAATCCCCTGGTTTTATTATTGGCTGGCCTCCTATCCCACATCCCCGCCTGCCGGCATCCTTCATTTTTTACCAACTGCGGCCCGCATTGGATCAAGGGGTTGTCCATCATTTTCACCAGCCGCCATTCGTATTCTTCACCCACCGGCATCCAACATATTCATCTGCAGTTAAGCATTGCCCTTACCGCCCGCTGATGGTCATCTTGTAACGGGCATTTTCCATGACCAGCTCCTTATCAAAAAGATCCCGCCGGTATTCACCCCGTATATAACTTTCGGTCTGGTCGCAGTAATGCTTGCTGGCAGGTATCCCGGAAGTGCCGGTGGGTATGATCGTTTGTGAATGGTCCCAGTTGGCAGTCGAATAGACATGGCGATGGGAAGCCCCGTGGTTGACCTGGAAGGGATTGGCGAAAGGATAGCTGTAGGGGCACACGGTATGAAAGCTTCCACCCACCCCATAAGGACCGCGGTTCATATCAAAAACAAAATCCAGTGCCGGCACTTCGCCTCCCACGGGATGTTTCAGCTCCAGCTTGTGTATCTTTCCCCAGCGCCATTGTTGAGGGTCTTCACCGGCCTTGCGGGAGAGCTTACCGACAGCATCCTGAAAACTTTCCTCCACCATGTGGCTGAAATCTTCGCGTCGGTTTTCGGTCGAGACATCATCGCACCAGGCTGACTGCGGGTTGTTCCATACATTCTTCATCAGGTTGCGCACCAGGATTTTGCTGCCGATGTATTCGCCATAAAGCTCATCCCCCAGCTCATCGTGGATAAGGTTGCGCAAAAAACTCAGGTAGAACTGCTCAAAAACCGCGGCACCACCACTCTCAGCAGAATACTTGCCGTCCCACTCCTCAAGCATTAGAAGGGCTTCCTGCTGGCTGGATGAAAGCCCTTCTTTTTCTTTGATCACCTCCAGGATCTTATCCTTAAACATTGGAACCATCAGCGATTGGTGGTCGGTTTGTATGCGGGTGAAATCAGCCACCGAGAGTTTTTCCTTCGCCGAGAGCATCTGGCGTATGCGGTCGATGCGTGGCGAAAGGTCAAACCAGTGGCTGATGTAATAGGGATAATCGGGATGTACGGTGCGGTTGTTGGCCGAAGACACCATACCGTTGTCGGGATTGTACCGATGGGGCAGCTCATCAAAGGGCACGAGTCCTTTCCAGTCGTAGCGGCTGGTATCACCCGGAAAGATCATCGCCGGGTTGCCCTCACGTATGGGCACTCCTGCGCAGCAATACATGCCTATGTTGCCGCGGGTGTCGGCATAGGCAATATTCTGGCTGATGGACGAAAAACCTTTTACGGCCTGTTTGAATTCCTGCCAGTCGCCTGCACGGTTCAACCGGTAGACCGCCCGCAACTCGTTGCTGTACTCATTGCCAATCCACCGCATGGAGAGGGTCTGACCATTCACATCCTTAAACCTGGATACAACAGGTCCCCTATGGGTATAGAAAAGTTTTCTTCGGACCGTGTCCCCTCCTTTTATCGCGACTGGCTCCTTTACCACCTTCATGTCTTTCCACTGCCCGTCAAGCCGGTAGCGTGTGGAATCATCGGGATGGAGTGTTTCCCGGTAAAAATCCATGCCGTCAAGCATCACGTTGGTCATCCCCCAGGCAATGCTGTCGTTGTGGCCGGAGATGACCAGGGGTTGTCCGGGCAGGGCTACGCCTGTAACATTCACCCCTCCTTCCACCACCTGGTGTGCCTGGTACCAGATGCCGGGGGCAAAAAGCCCCAGGTGCATGTCGTTGGCAAAAAGGGGCTTGCCGGTCACACTGCGGTCGCCCGACACCGCCCAGTTGTTGCTGCCGGTGAAGACTTTCAGGCCCATCTTCTCCAGTTTACGGGAATGGTCCATAAGCATGGACATAGTTTCCATCCCTTCCTTTGGCTGACTGGGAGCATCAAAAACGTATTCATCCTGCTCCTCCAGCCTGGGGATCATCTGCTGGTATTTTTCCTCCGCAACCCGGGTAGAAATCTTGTTCATCACCACTTCGGCATGCCACGACTGAGCCAGATCCCAGGCCATATAACCAATCAGGTTAACCGAATGGATGGGTTTCCAGGGTTCGGGTTCATAGCCCAGGATGGTGAACTCGGGAGGAAGCTTTCCTTCCTGCTTCGCCAGGTAAGCGTTGACACCCCGGGAAAAAGCCCTGAGTGCCAAAACCACATCATCCCCGGAACGCTCCAGCACTTTCCCCGATTTGCGGGGTATCCTCAACGACCGCATGATCAGGTCGTCCTCCAACATGCTCCGTCCAAAAATCTCTGAAAGCCTTCCCTGGGTGACCCGCCGCAGCAGATCCATCTGCCACAGACGGTCCTGGGCCATCAGGTAACCGGTGGCCATATAGAGATCGTGCTCGTTTTGGGCATAAAGATGGGGAATGGCTGCGGAGTCGCGGTATACTGTAACTTCCTCCTTCATCCCGTCCAGCTTCACCTGCTCGTTATAGTCGGGCAGCGGGCGGTGTCCCACCTGGTGGACAACAATGCCGGCTGCAATAAGCACCAGAAGGATGACCACTCCGGCAATGAATAAAATACGACGGAATCTACGCATGGATAATAATTTTTGTATAAACAGAAACGAATATAGGGGAATTGGGGAAAATATGCAAATAGGGCACTGACCGGCCGGACGGCTTAAAAAAGCCAAACCGGCCGGAAAAAAACCGGCCCGGAAAGGTTTCAGAACTCCCGGGCCGGTGATGATGGCGTTATGTTATCCAGAAACTTGTTTTACAGGCACTGGTTTTATGGGTTCTGCCTTTCCTTGAACCGGCTGACTCCTTTATCCAGCCAGTCGATGAATTCTTGGGGTTTGGTGGTGTAGCCCATGGGCTCGCCAACAGGTTCGCCACCAGGGGTCAGCACGCGGTAGTAAGGCTGGGTGTTGACATTGAAGCGGTCGATCTGGAAGGCCGCATACTTCTTGCCAATGGTCTTCTTAACCTTGCCGTCGTACTCCGACTTCATCCATTCAGACTCGGGCAGTTTTTTCTTGTCGTCGATGTAGAGGGCAATGAGCACGTATTCTTCCTGCAGTCTTTTCTGAACGGCCGGGTCCGACCACACTTCAGCCTGCATCTGCTTGCAGTTGCTGCAGGAATGGCCGGTGAAATAAACCAGCACAGGCTTATCCTGTTCCCTGGCACATTCCATTCCCTGGTCGTATTTGAAATAGCCCTTTATGTTGTAAGGCAGACTCAGAAAATCGCCATATTGGGGTTCTTCGCACATGGTGCTGCTGGCATCGGCTGCACCACCTGCAGCTGAAGCAGCCCCGGCCTGCAATTCGAAGTTTTGTGCCGACTTGGGAGGCAGCATGCCCGAGACCGAACTCAGGTTGGCTCCGAAAAGCCCGGGCACCAGGTAGATGGCAAAGCTAAAGGATGCCATGGCCAGTATGAGCCGGAAGACCGGTACATGTTTCATGTCGCTGTCGCCGGGCATCTTGATCTTACCCAACAGGTACATGCCCAGGGTGCCAAAGATGGCAATCCAGATGGAAAGATACAGGTCGCGGCTCAGCAGGTCCAGGTGATAATTCTGGTCGATGTTCGAGAGAAACTTAAAGGCAAAAGCCAGGATGATGAAGGCCAGCACCACCTTCACCGAATTCATCCATCCGCCCGACTTGGGCATCTTCTTGAGCCAACCCGGCGAGATGGCCAGCACAGTGAAAGGAATGCCAAAGCCCAGTGCAAAGCCAAACATGCCCACGGTGGGTTCAATGACGCTGCCACCGACAGCCTTCACCAGCAAGGCGCCCACGATGGGGCCGGTGCAGGAGAAGGAGACGATCACCAGTGTCAGGGCCATGAAGAAGGAGGCCAGAAAACCGCCCTTGTCCACCTGCTTGTCGGCTTTGTTGGCCAGGCCCGAGGGCAGGACAATCTCAAAAAGTCCAAAGAAAGAGGCGGCAAAAGTCAAAAACAGCAGGAAGAAAAGGCTGTTGGGCAACCAGTGGGTGCCGAGTGTTGTGGTAAAATCGGCGCCGGCACTGGTCAGCGACACGATGATGCCCACGCTGGTATAGAGGATGATGATGGACAATCCAAAAATCAGGGCCTTGACCACTCCGCTGAAGCGACTGGGCGACTCCTGCATGAAGAAGGAAACGGTCATCGGGATCATGGGGAAAACGCAGGGGGTGAGGATGCCTGCCAGGCCAAAGACCACCGAAAGCAGAAAAAACCCTAGCAGCGAGCGTCCTTCGGTGAGCCCGCCAGTCCCAACAGATGATTCGCCCTGCTTCTTCGGGGTTGTTTCTTCGCCTTCTGCTGCCGGCTGGCCTGCTCCTTCTGTCTTCGACCCGCCCGACTCTGCCTGTTCATCTGTGCCGGCTGTGGCCTCTTCTCCACCTGACGTCTGATCTTCGGAGGCAGAGGCAGCTGCGGCATCTTCTTTGTCTTCTCCGGCCTGCCCGGCAGCGGCCGATCCCGAAACATCAAACGTAAATGAAGGATTGAAATACACACATTTGTCTTCCTGGCATACCTGGTACTCTATGCTCCCGGTAATGTCAAAAGCTTTTTGCGTCTGAAGCTTGATCTTTTGCCTGAAAGTGGCCTGGTCGCTGAACCACTTGACATCCATGCCAAAGGTCTCATCATACTCCTCCTTGGGCTCGGGATGCTCGGTTGGTTCACCCACAAGTTTATAATGGGGAGAATCATCAAACTGAAAATTGGTTCGAATGGGACCTCCCGAGGGAAAGTCCTGGGAGTAAAGGTGCCAGTTTTGCTCGATATCCGCCTTGAAAACCAGTGTGGCAGTCTGATCTTCTCCCTTTTCAACCTGATAGGTCCAGTCGACCGGATCAACCACCTGGGCGAAGGAGGCAAGCGTTGTAACCGTTATGAACAGAGAAAGAATAACTTTTTTCATCAGCTGATAATTTTTCTTGGATTGATGCAACTTATTTTTCAGATATGGTCGTCTGAAAAGGGCAAACCTTACATCACAAACGGATGATGATCGTATCCATTATGAATAAAAGGTTAAAGCCCAAAATTAACACTAAATTTATCAACAACAAACATGAACATATGTTTAGGGGTTGATAATTGTCAGCTGATGGGCTATTCTTCTATTCGTTCGTTTTTAGGGTTGAAGAAGCTGTAGTGGAGAAAATCGAAGGCCTCGGATCCTTTTACCCTCAGCCACACACGGTGCTTAAGCTGCCACCTGACAGCCAGGGAGAATAGGCCTTGTTTCAGGTACCCGGCTACGTAGGGATGAACCTTCAGGGTCAGGCGTTTGTAGCCCAGGTCCTTGACCAGGTATTTCAGGTAATTTTCTATCTCGTCCACCAGCAGGAGGGCCGGGCGGATCTCTCCAGTGCCGTTGCAGGTGGGGCATTTTTCCATGGTTTGGATGTTCATCTCGGGACGAACCCGCTGGCGGGTGATCTGCATCAAACCAAACTTGGTGAGGGGAAGGATGTTGTGCTTGGTGCGGTCGACCTTCATCTCTTCCCGCATCTTATCAAAGAGCTTCTGCTTGTTCTCGTTGGTGTTCATGTCGATGAAATCGACAACGATGATGCCCCCCATATCACGCAGCCTCAGTTGCCGGGCGATTTCACGTGCCGCCGCCATATTCACCTCCAGCGCATTGGACTCCTGGTCCTGGCCCAGCTTGGAGCAGTTGCCGCTGTTCACATCAATGGAGTGCAGGGCTTCGGTATGTTCAATGATCAGGTAGGCTCCGTTCTTGAAAGAGACAGTGCGCCCGAAGAGGGCCTTGATCTGCTTGGAAATGCCGAAATGATCAAAGATGGGATTGGGTCCGTCGTAATGCTTGACGATGTTCTTCTTCTCCGGGGCGATTGTGGATATATAATCCTTCACTTCATGGTAAAAAGTGGCATCGTTCACATAAACATTGGAGAAGGAAACATTGAGCAAATCCCGCAACAAGGCTGAGGTGCGGTCGAGTTCGCTGAGCACCAGCTTGGGGGGTGTAGCCTGGTAGAGCTGGGTGAAGGATGCTTCCCACTTCTTAAGCAATCCCCGAAGCTCGCGGTCGAGCACGGCCACCTTCTTGCCTTCGGCCACCGTACGAATGATCACCCCAAAATTCTTGGGTTTGATGCTCTTGATAAGTCTTTTCAGTCGCTTGCGCTCATCAGACGATTTGATGCGCTGGGAGATGGATATCTTGTCGGAGAAGGGTATCAGGACAAGGTTGCGTCCGGCAATGGATAGTTCAGAACTTAGGCGTGGTCCTTTCGTGGAGATGGGCTCCTTGGCGATCTGGACAATCACCTTCTGGCCGTTGGACAGGACATCGGAGATCTTACCATTCTTATCGATATCTTTCTCCAGCTTCATACGCTGAAGTGTTGGGGCCTTATTCTTCCGCGAGAGGGATGATTTTAGAAACTTATCCAGCGAGCGGAACTGGGGACCCAAATCCAAATAGTGTAAAAAAGCATCACGGGAATAACCAACATCCACAAAAGCTGCATTCAGGCCTGGAATGATCCGTTTGACCCTGCCCAGATAAATGTCGCCCACTGCAAACTTAGGATTTCTCTTCTCCTTATTTAACTCAACTAATTGTTTATTCTCGAGGAGCGCTATTACAATCTCTTTGGAAGTAACATCAATAACTAGTTCTGAACTCACAACTCATCTTCCTGATTATTCAACTTGCATGAAAAAGCAAACCTAAGGAAGCAGGTCTGCTTCCAAAGGTTTAACATCATATAAGTTAGAAGTTTATTTTTTCTTTTTATGCCTGTTTTTCCTCAAACGCTTCTTGCGTTTATGAGTGGCCATTTTATGTCTCTTCCTTTTCTTTCCGCTTGGCATAAGCAATAATTTAACGGTTTACGTTTGGGATAATGGTTACTTCACGTTTTCCTTGACCTTGTTAACAAATTTCTTTGAAGGCCTAAATGAAGGAATGTAATGTTCGGGAATAACGATGGTGGTATTCTTGGAAATATTCCTTGCCTTCTTTTCAGCCCTTTTCTTAACAATAAAACTGCCGAAGCCTCTCAGGTAAACATTCTGGTTGCTTACAAGAGACTCCTTAACTGTTTCCATAAACGCTTCAACTGTTTTCTGTACAGTTACTTTCTCTATTCCAGTCTTTTTTGAAATTTCGTTTACGATATCCGCTTTTGTCATTGTTCAAAAAATTTAATTATCAATATTTTACAATACGCTAAAAAATGCTGGATGCAAATATAAAGCATTTATTTTTATTATAGAAAAAGATTTGTCTTAAATTTGAGAATTTTAACAGGTTAACCGGCTCTATATCAACAATAATGAATATTAGCGACGTTCTGGTCCGATGGTACGCGAAACATAAGCGCCACCTACCCTGGAGGGAAACCAGCGATCCATACCTTATCTGGGTGTCGGAGGTGATTCTGCAACAAACCCGTGTTAATCAAGGTATTGACTATTACTACCGGTTTGTTGAACGTTTCCCGGATGTAGGCTCCCTGGCCCGGGCATCGCTCGACGAGGTGTTGAAGAGCTGGCAGGGACTGGGTTATTACACCAGGGCCCGTAACCTGCACAAGGCTGCCGGTAAGGTGTGGTTTGAGCACGGTGGGAAGTTTCCAGACAATTACGATGGACTCCGGCAGCTTCCGGGAGTTGGTCCTTATACCGCTTCAGCCATTGCCTCTTTCTGTTTCGATGAGCCGGTGGCAGTAGTGGACGGAAATGTAGGCCGTGTGCTTTCCAGGCTCCTGGGCATCTACACACCCATCAACGGCAGCCAGGGCAGGAAAAAACTGCAGGAGGAGGCCGGGAGAATGATCAATCGGGCCGACCCGGCCACCCACAACCAGGCCATCATTGAATTCGGTGCCCTTCAATGTACACCGTCACACCCCGAATGTGGGACCTGTCCTTTCAAGGATATATGCCATGCTTACCTGAACGACAAGGTGGAATGGTTGCCTGTAAAAATGCCCAAAAAGCAAAAAAGGCACCGGTTTTTCCATTATCTCGAAATCCACCGGAACGGCTACTTATACATGCACCAGCGAAACGAGCGAGACATCTGGAATGCTCTTTACCAGTTCCCGCTGATCGAATCCGACAGGGAGCTTACCACCGGTGAGCTTGAAAAGACCCCGGAGTGGAAGCAGGTTTTCAACAACCTGCATCCGCGCATTACAGCCGTATCTCCCATATACCGGCACACCCTCACCCATCAGAAGATACATGCCCGGTTTATACGGATCCATCTCGGCGGCAGCAACATCCATCTGGATGAGAACTACCGTGCGGTAAGCACGCAGGAACTGCAGGAACTGGCTGTACCCAGGCTCATAGACAAGTACCTGGAACAGGAAAATTATGGCAAAAATGGCTAGAAAAAGATTGGCATATGGGCAAAATATTTGTAACTTTACGTTAAATTAACTTTTCATCAAAAATTATTTGTGTTATGGGACTCAGCAGAGGAGTAAACAAGGCAATTCTGATTGGGAATGTAGGAACGGACCCAGAGGTGAAGCACCTGGACAACGGCCTGACGATCACCAAGTTTCGGCTGGCTACCACCGAAACTTACACCAAGAACAATGAGCGGGTGAACAATACGGAGTGGCACAACATCGTGTTGTTCAAGGGCCAGGCAGAGGTTGCTGAAAAGTACGTCAAGAAGGGTGATGCCCTGTACATTGAAGGAAGAATCCAGACGCGCTCCTGGGATGACCAGGATGGAAACAAAAAGTACATGACAGAGATTGTGGGCAACAACATGCAAATGCTTGGCGGAGGAACAGGCAAAACCGGTGAGGAGCCTGCCGGGGCCAGGCAGGAAAGCCCGCAACCCCAGGAACAGCAATCAGAAAACCTGGGAGAAGAAGACGATCTGCCTTTCTAGAGAGCAAACGAAAAGTTTGATCATAGACTTTGGATACCATCGAGCCATTTTTATGCCTTTTTAAGACAACACCCCTGATTCAATACAGCGCTGTGGGCGAGCAGGGTATGCTCGCCCTCGGAGTTGGATTGGTCTTGCTGGTGGTTTTGTCATTTCTTTCCGCAGGAGAAGAAGCCCTTTTTTCGATCATACCTGCCAAAATCAAGGACCTGAAGGCACACCCGAACAGGCGCAACGACCTACTGGTCAGGTTGCTGGAGTACCCCCAGGTACTGAAGGCCTCCATCCTGATCGTTAAAAACATCCTTTACCTGGCCATCATCATCAGCCTGAGCTATGGCGTGGAACATGCCGTGAGCCTGAATTACTACTCGGCCGAAGCTTTCATCCTTCATCTGGCCGGCATCATCATCATCATATTCCTTTTTAAGGACCTGGTATCCAAAATTTTCATCGCGAACCGCAAATTTGAATTCGCCCGATCCATGTCGGGCCTCTTCTACCTGATCTACCGCATGCTCTACCCCCTGAGCAATTACCTGGTCAACTCCACCTCCATGATCACCAAAAGACTGATCAGGAGAAAAAAAATCACCCTCGATGAACTCTCCGATGCCCTCAACCTTTCCCACCGGGAGATACAGGAAGACAAAAACATCCTGAAAGGCATCATCAAGTTCGGCAACATCGATGCCAAGGAGATCATGAAATCCAGGATCGATGTCATTGCCGTCGACATCAACACCGGGTTCAACGAGCTGATGAAAATCATCATCGACTCGGGCCACACCAGGATACCCGTGTATGAGGAGAGCTTCGACAACGTAAAGGGCATCCTGTATATCAAGGACCTGTTGCCCTATCTCAACAACCAGAGTGATTTTCAGTGGCAAAAACTCATCCGGCCTCCCTATTTCGTGCCCGAGACGAAGAAAATCAATGGCCTTCTCAAGGAATTTCAGGACAACAAGATCCATATGGCCATTGTCATCGACGAATATGGCGGAACTTACGGCATTGTAACACTCGAAGACATCCTGGAAGAGATCGTGGGAGAGATCACCGATGAGTCGGACGTCGATGAAGCCTACTACCA
>CAJXLE010000035.1 GCA_913055895.1 uncultured Bacteroidota bacterium
TTTCGCGTGCCGGTGACATACTCTATGGCTCCGGCGTTAAGGAAGAGAAGACCTTTGAAGACCGCGTGGTTGATCATGTGAAACAGGCCGCCGGCAATGGCCAGGGCCGCTACTGAGCGGTCGCCGCCCTTTACCATCAGGAGCATGCCCATGCCCACGCCGATCACCACATAGCCCATCTGGGAGATGCTGTGGTAAGCCAGCAGCCTCTTCAGGTCCCACTGCCCGATGGCCAGGAAGACCCCGATGACCATCGACAGGGTGCCGATCACGGTGATCACCAGGCTGATCTCGTAAGTGAGGATGAACATGTTGAAGAAGAGGCGGAGCAGGGCATAGATACCCACTGCCTTGATCAGCACCCCCGAGAGCATGGCTGAGATGGGTGCAGGGGCAGAAGAGTGGGCATCGGGCAGCCAGGCATGGAAAGGTATCATGGCGGCTTTCAGTCCGAAGCCACTGATAAGAAGGACCTGGGTGAATGTCAGGAAACCATTGTTATCGCCTTGCCGGATGATGCCCGATATGTCGGCCAGGTTGAGCGTTCCGGTTCTCCAGTAGAGCATGCCAATGGCCATGAGGATAAGAAGGGAGGCAATGCCGCCCAGCACCTGGTATTTGAAGGAAGCCTCCAGCTCTGTTTTTTCTATTCCGAAAGCCACCAGGGCATAGGAAGCGATCACGGCTATTTCCAGGAATACGTACATGTTGAACATATCGCCGGTGAGCACCACCCCGTTCATGCCGGCTATCATCAGGCTCAGCAGGGCATAGAAGTTGTTGGTGGCTGTATACCTTTTGATGTAGGATATGGCATAGAAGGCAGCCAGCAGACCAATAAGGTTGACGATCAGCAGGAGGAAGGCACTGAGTCCGTCCAGCACCAGGTATATGGCAATGGGAATGCCGTCGGTGGGGCTCCAGCCGCCCAGCTGATAAGCCACCGGCTCTTTCAGGCCTCTAAAAAGGATGTGAAAGGTCATCACAGTCAGAAACAAAAGGACCAGGGTCAGCAGGCTCTTTTGAAAACCTTTCACCATTCTGCCGAAGATGGGTATCAGGAAGGCAGAGGCTAACGGTAGAATCACATATAAGGGTACCAGGCTGCTCATAGTTTATCCTCTTAAGTTATTGATTTCGCGTATGTCGAAAGTTCCGTATTTCTTATAAAGCCTGATGGCTATGGCCAGCAGCATGGCGGAGGTAGCCAGTCCGATGACAATGGCCGTCAGCACCATGGCCTGGGGCAGGGGATCGACAAAGACAGGGTTCTCGGGCAGGTTTTTGGTAAGGATGGGGGCCACCCCGTTTTCCACATAGCCGATCAGGGCAAAGAACAGGAAGACAGAAAATTCCATTATGGTAAAGCTGATGACAATCTTGATCAGGTTGCGGCGGGTTACAATACCGTAGAGACCCACCAAAAACAGAAAGAAGCACATGAAATATACGGTCATCGTTGTTCCTCCTCTTCTTTAAAGATGATTAATGCCAGGAATATGGTGATGATGGCGGCAGCCACCTCTATTCCGATCAGTATGTTGTAAATGGGCACGGCACCTGCGCTTACCAGTTCGCCAATGGTACCTTTGGGCAGGTAGTTGTGGAAAAACACTTTGCTTCCCACGAGCAGTCCGACGGTAGCCAGGATGAGGGTTCCCAGGATGGCTATACTCTCCGACATGGATGAGCCCGTCTCTTCTTTGCGCAGCTTGATCACTTCACTGCCGAAGGCCAGGATCAGCAAGATGAAGGCCCCGGCCAGTATGATGCCCCCGGCAAAGGCCCCCCCGGGTGTGAGGTGTCCGTGCACGACTATATAGATGCCATAGATGCAGATGATGCCGCTCATCAGCTGGGCAACTTTTTTGACGATGGGAGTGAGTCCTTTCATGGGTTAAGCGTTTTGTCGTTTTTCCGGGTCTGCCGAATATGGCCCGATGAAGCTTGTTTTTTCACCAGGCGGCATGGTTGTTATTTTTTCCCTTTCATTCTAAGCACGGTCAATACTCCGAGTGCCGCAGTAAACAGGATGGTGGCCTCGCCCAGGGTGTCGTAACCTCTGAAATCCCAAAGCACACCGGTCACCAGGTTGGCGGCCCCGGTCTTCTGCGCTCCTTGTTCTATGTATGTCTGTGACATGCGCAGGGTGTGTTCTCCAAAAACATCGAGGGAGGCCGTGGCCATATCAAAGAAATAGATCATGAAGCCAATAAACACCAGTCCCAGGATCACATTGACGGACCCCTTCCAGCCGGCTGGTGTCTTGAGTTCTTTACGGCTGCTGTCGAGTACCACGGCCACCATGATGATCAGTGTGATGGTCTCCACCACAATCTGCACGATGGCCAGGTCGGGTGCCCTGAGATGAAGAAAGCAGATCACCAGTCCGTAACCCACGATGCCCTGGGCGATGACAGCAGAAAGCAGGTCGTTGGCGTGAAGGGCATATATGGCCCCGATGATCATGAAACCCAGTATGACGGATAGCAAAATTTCCATAGTTGTGTCAGATTAAATATTTCACAGCAGCAACAGCATGATGATGATGAAGCCGGCAAAGATCCAGATGGCGTAGGTTGTCATCACACCTGTATGAACTTTGCTGAACAGCCTGTTCAAGGCGTAAAAAAGTTTTTTGAACAGGACATAAAGGTCGAACCATCCCTTCTGGGCAGTCTGGTAGATGCCCTTCAGGGGTTTGAGCTCGCGTATGGTGTTGTAAAATTCGGTAACCTGGTAACCGGCGTCCTCCCTGAAAGCTTCTCCGCCGATATACGATTCGGCTACCCGCATGTTTTTGATGTTGCCTGCCAGATAGATCAGCACGCCCAGTACAATGTATACCAGTACCAGGATGGATACGGTGGTCGATTGCCACACACCTATGTACTGTATGTTCCCGCTATACGACTCGAACAGGGTGGGCACCACCCAGGTGGTGGCAAAGACGCCAAAACCTATGCAAAGCAGGGCCAGCAGGAGTTTGGGAAGCCACATCAGCAGGTTGACCTCTCGGAGGTTGTCGAAGGCTTTGGGCCTTCGACCGAGAAATATGCCTGAAATGAATTTGATGAAACTGGCCAGTGTCAATGCGGATCCCAAAACGGCTCCTGCCAGCCATACGATCCAAAGCTGACTGGCTATGCCGGTGCCATGGCCAAAGTCAATGATTCCCTGGTAGATCATCCATTTGGATGCAAAACCGTTCAGGGGCGGTATGCCCGAGATGGCCAGGGCAAAGACCAGGGCCGAGAAAAAGGTGACGGGCATGCGGCTGGATAAGCCTCCCAGCTCATCCAGGTCGGTTTTGCCCGTATTGTCCTGCACACTCCCGGCGCTTAAAAACAGTCCGCTTTTATACAGGGCATGGTTGACCATATGAAACAGTCCTGCGGCTACGCCCAGGGGGGTGGCTATGGCAATGCCCAGGATCATATATCCTACCTGTGAGACAGCATGGAAGCTGAGCAGTCTTTTAAAGTTGTGTTGTATCAGTGCCATCATCACCGCCACCAGGATGGTCAAAACGGCCAGGATGATCAGGATCAGTGTGAGCCATGGGTTGACCTGGAAGAGGTCTACGCAGATGCGGGTGAGGAAATAAATGCCCAGCAGTTTATCGAGCGAGGCCGGCAGGTAGGCGGTGGAGGATGCCGGGGCATGTTGGGCAAAATCGGGTATCCAGGAATGAAAGGGAAAAGCCCCTGCCTTGGTGAAGGCACCGATCATCAGGGTTATGAAGGCGGTTGTCTCCAGGGCGGAGGACGTGGCCATGTTGAGCTCGCTCATGTTCCAGGTGCCGGTCAGCTGCCATATGATGGCTATGCCCAGGATCATGATGCCATCGGAGGCGCCTATGATGATCAGGGTCTTTTTGGCAGCGGCCGAACTTTTTTCATCCTGTCCTTTGATAAGTTTGTAGAGGGTGAAACCCAGGATGCCCCAGAAGAAGATGAAAAGAAGCATGCTGTCGGCCATAACCGCACCAATGGCGCAACCCAGGGTGATCAGGAAAAAGGAGTAAAAGTGGTATATTTCTTTCTTTCGGTGGATGGCGCGACTGGAGTAGATGGCGATCACCACGGCGAAAATACCTGTAAACAGGGTGATCAGCTGGCTCAGTGGGTCGATGTGCAGGTTGGTATGCTGACCCGCACCGTCCAGGATTTCGCGGAGCAGGCTTCCTTCAGAAAGTGATCCTGCCCCCAGGGCCATTTGCAGGGTTTGGGGCTCGTATCCGTACACCAAAAAGCCCAGGTAGAGGACAATGATCGATACAATAAGGGCAAACAGGGCTTTGATCGCCTTCAGCCGCTCGGGCAGGAGGAACAGCACCATTCCTGCAAGAATGGGCAACAGGATGATGTAATACAAGACATCCATAGGGATTGGTTTATGCGTTGTTTTTTATTATTTGTTGTGTTTTCTGTTTCGACAGTTCCACCAGCTGGTTGCCGTCGTAGATTTTTCGGCCGGTATGCCAGTCGTAGGCGAAAGCCATGCGTTCGGTACAGCAATAGCAGGGATCCACAGCAGCCAGCGAGATGGTGGCATCCGAGATGGTCTGCCCGACACACGATTTCCTGAAGGTGGCAATGTTGACGTAGCTTGGAGCCCTGATCTTATGGCGCACCGGTGAGTTGGAGCCGTCGGTCTTGACGAAGTGGAAGACCTCACCGCGGGGAGCTTCGGCCCGGCCCGTGCCTATGCCTTCAGGTATCTCCCTGACCTTGACTTCGGTATCGCCCTCGGGCTCTTTTTCCAGTCCGTCGAGGCACTGTTCGATGATCTTGATAGATTCGTAATTCTCCAGGAGCCGCACCTGTGCTTTGGCAAAGACGTCGCCTTCGGGTGCAGTGATCACTTTCCACTCGACCATGTCGTAGGCTGCATAGGGATCGTCGCGGCGCACGTCGATATCCCAGCCTGAAGCCCTGGCTGTGGGTCCCACTGCTGCATAGTCCATCACATCTTCCCTGGTCAGCACGCCTACTCCTTTGGTCCGTGCGTGGATCACCGGGTCGTCCATGACGGCCCCGGTGAGCAGGTCGTTTTTCTTTTTCAGGTCGCTCATCGTCTTGCGGGCCAGTGCAATCTGGTCGCCGGTGACATCCCTTCTCACCCCGCCTATCTTGAACATGGCGTAGCTGTTGCGGTTGCCGGAGATGATCTCAAACAGGTCGAGGATGGGCTCGCGGTATTTCCAGGCCCACATCCACACCGTGTTGTAACCCAGGAAGTGACCGGCCAGTCCCAGCCACAGGTAATGGCTGTGGAGCCGCTCCAGCTCACCGACAATCGATCGTATGTATTTGGCCCTGTCGGGGGGCTCCACCTGGGCTATCTCCTCCATGCAGTTGGCAAAGGCAAAGGGGTGGGAGGTGGAACAGATGCCACAGATGCGCTCCACCAGGAAGAAGACTTGCTCGAAGGTCTTGCTTTCGCTGAGCTTTTCTATTCCCCGGTGGTTGTAGCCGGTCTCCCATTTGATGTCCCTGACTGTCTCACCTTCGCAATAGAGTTTGAAGAGTTCAGGCTCTTCCTGCAGAGGGTGGTAGGGACCGACGGGTATGATCTTTTGGTTGGCCATGGGGTTTTATGATTTATAATTTTTTCGGTACGGGTAGACACCTTCTGCCCAGTTGCCTTCAGAAAGGAGCTTTTCTGGTTCGGGGTGGTTGCGGAAGGTTATTCCAAGGATCTCGCGCATCTCGCGTTCTATCCAGTTGGCCCCGGAAAACATGTTGGCCAGCGAGTCCACTTCCGGTTTGTCGTGGGGCATGATCACATGCAGGGAGATGATGCTGCCCGCCTCGTCGTCGCTGAAGTGGTAGAGTATCTCGAAGCCCTGTTTGCTTTCGAAAGCCGAGGCGATGATAAAGCGGAACCGGAGGTTGTGGTAGAGATGGCTGGCCATCTGCAGCAACGATTCCGTACGGATGTCGATGACATAGCGGTTTTTTCGCACCACCTGGCTCCCTGTTGCCCCTTCCGGCAGCTGTTGTTGTATGTTCTCTATGTAGCTCTGTTGTTCCATGATGTTAAGATATGGTTTGCATGAGTTTGCTCAGTCCGGAGATCATGGCTTCCGGCTTTGGCGGACATCCCGGTATGTAGGCATCCACCGGCACGATCTGGTCGACGGGACCCGCAAAGGTGTTGCCTTCGGCAAAAACTCCGCCTGTACAACCGCATGCCCCAAAGGCCACGACAAAGACGGGTTTGGATGTCTGGTTGTATACTTCCAAAAGCCGTGGCTTGTCGCGCTGGTTGATCGAGCCGCTTACCAGGATCACGTCGGCGTGGCGGGGACTGCCAACCAGCTGGACACCGAAGCGTTCCACGTCGTACCGGGGGGTGAGTATATCCAGGATTTCTATATCGCAGTTGTTACAGGAAGCACCTGCAAAGTGGAACACCCAGAGCGATTTTTTCAGAAAGAAGTTTTTCAGTCCCATGGCGTTTGCTTTAAAGTCCTAAATATGTGAGCACAATGGCTATGATCACCAGGGCATTCATGCCGATCAGGAAAAACCTCATGGCCTGTTTCACTTTAAGCCTGGGGTTGGTATTGCGTATGAGGGTCAGCAGCAGGACCACGGCCAGTACTTTCAGGATGGCCCAGACAATGCCCGTGCCTTCCAGGTTAAAACCGCTCATCAGGAAGGCCACCATAAGAGCCGGGAGGATGAACAGCATGATGTATTTGGTGAGCTTGACCATGGCATATACCGTTCCCGAGTACTCGATGAAGGAACCCTCGGAGATCTCGGTTTCGGCCTCGGCGATGTCGAAGGGTACCATCCCGAGCTTGGCCTGGGTGCAGAAGAGGCCCACTATCAACAACAACACGCCCGAGATGCTTCCGATAAAGGGCGTAGCCTGGGCCTGGATCTGGATGATCTGGCTCATGCGCATGGCCTGGTCGGCTTTGAGTATGACGGCCGCAAAGAACAGGAGAAAGGTGAGCTCATAGCTGACGATAAGCTTGATCTCCCGTGATGCGCCCACCGAGGCCAGCGGGTTGCCTGAGGCCAGTGCTCCTATGATGTACATCAGCGAGGGGATGGTCAGCAGGTAAAAGATGACCATCACATCGCCCTCGAAGCCTATGTTGATGTTAAACATGGGCAGCAGGATGAAGGAAGCGGCGGTTGTAGCACCAAACAGGCCCAGCACGGGGGCGATCAGAAAAGTGATTTTGGCTCCCCTGGCAGGCAGGATGGTTTCCTTGACCAGCAGCAGTTTTAGAAAATCGTAGAAAGGCTGCAGCAGGGGAGGGCCTTTGCGAAACTGAACCTGGGCGGTGACTTTCCGGTCGAACCAGGAGAGCAGTCCGCCTACCACACCTGCAAAGAGCAATCCGGGATAAACCAGGAAATAAAAGAGTGTTTCAGCCATCGTTTTCTTGTTTTAATTTTTCATAGGGAATGTCTTTGACCAATACCTGCTCATTGAGTGCGTAAATATTGTCTTCGGGGTTTTCTTTCATATCCACCATTTTTACTGCCCCGCCCGGGTTGTATTCGACAAACCTGCGCAGTTCCTTCTCATCGTCCAGATCGAAATATCTTTGGGGATCCCTCTTGTGTTCGAAGAAGTCAGACATCATGGTGCCGAAAGGACAGATGGTCACACAACTCTTACACGATATGCACAGGTTGGTGTGCCGCACGATCATGCTCTGATCGTCTTTTTCCAGGGCTTCGGCCGGACACACTTCTATACAGGGGGCCTCTTCACATCTCCGGCAGGTGATGTGAAAGACAGCCAGTTCCCTGAGTGTCTTGCGCCCGTTGGTATTGGGATGTTCGCTGAGAATGCCGTCTATCCTCGGGTGGTCCCCCCTCCCGGCAATGTGATGGTCCCTCAGCTTGGTCAGATCGATCAGTATTTTTTTGGCCATGGCACTAATTTTTTTATTTCCAGATGTCCGGTTTGTCTTTGATCTCGTCGTACCTGAAGACAGGACCGTCTTTGCAGACAAAATATTCGCCCATCATGCAGTGTCCGCATTTGCCCAGGCCACATGACATGTTTTTCTCCATCGACAGGTAGATGCTTGTTTCGGGGTAGCCCATTTCCAGGAGTTTCTGCACGCTGAACTTCATCATGATGGGGGGACCCACCACCACAGCCACCGAGTCATCGATGTGCACATCGATCTTGTCGAGCAGGACGGTGGCCACACCCACCTCTTCGGTCCACGACTCATCGGCCTCATCCACTGTGCGCATCACCTCAAACTTGGGTATGCTGCGCAGCTCCTCTATGTAGGGTTCGTATATGCATTCCCGGGGATTTTTGGAGCCATAGCAGAAGGTCACCTTCTTGATGCGTTCCTGCTCGGCCTGCAGGTTATAGAGCAGAGAGCGCAGGGGTGCAAAGCCGCAGCCGCCTCCCAGGACCAGGACTTCCCTGTCGTAAAGCTTTTCCAGCGGGTAACCTCTTCCGTAGGGCCCGCGTATGCCCACGGTCTCTCCTCCTTTTAGCTGGTGAAGTCTCTGGGTAAGATAGCCGGTGCGCATCACGGTGATGTCGATGCGGTCCTTTACCAGGGGTGAGGAGGAAGGTGTGAAGGGAGCTTCTCCCACCCCGTCCACAACCAGTTCAACGAACTGACCGGTGTGGAAGGTAAAGTGGTTTTCGGGTTTAAGGACAAAGGTCTTTATGGTGGGCGATTCTTCAATCACCTCCAGGACCTTGGCTTTAATGGGTTTGTATATGTTATGGTTGTTCATTGAAAGGGTGTTTATGTATTAGCCAGCTCTAGAAAGAGTTCGTTTTTGTTGATGCTGCCGATGCAGGCTTCGATGCACCTCCCGCAGCCGGTGCAGGCAATGGAGTCGAATTTCTGGGGTTTCCAGACATATTTGCACATATATCGGTTGTAGAACCTTTTGTGAAGGGGCCGCAGGGGATCCTCCCCCGCGGCAACTTTCTCAAATCCGGGGTACTGACAGGCGTCCAGGTGTCTTACTTTTTCGAACCCGGGCCTCTCCATCAGCAGGAAGCAGGTGCAGGTGGGACAAATGGTGGCACATGCCCCGCAGGAAACGCATGTTTGCGAGTATTTCTTCCATATCTCACGGCCTGAGTGTTGGACCAGTTCACCGGTCTTCCTGTAATCGGGCAGCCCCTGGTTGTTGTGGTTGAGCAGTTCCTCCACTTCCTTTCTTTTGTCCAGCAGAGCCTGGATCTCATTTTCGGTGGGTTCGTGGAAATGGGTGAACTTCTCCATGGCCTGAATCAGCGAGTTGCCTTTTTCGCTGTGGGTGTACAGGTAGATGGTCTCATCCATCAGGCTCAGGGTAAGGTCGTGGTTGAACTCCGGATAGGGTTTGATGCCATATGTGGTGCAATGGCAATGTTCCTCTATGGTATGGCAGTCGGTACCGACCAGGATGGATGCATCCCTGTTCCTCTTATAGACCGGGTCTGCAAAGTCGCGGTTCAGATACATCTCATCCTGTATGTTGGCCGCCGCCAGGTCGCAGGATGGTACACCCATGATGATGCGCTGTTTGGGGGGAGCCTTTGTGCTCATCACATTTTCTTCGACAGGCAGAAAGAAGGTTTTCAGGGGGGTGGCAGGTTTGGGTCGATTGTAGACGATGTGGGGGATGTCGCTTTCGCCTATCAGCTCGTAGTCCTGTTGTTCACCATAGTACACCGGGGCGTAAATCACAAATTGGTTGATTAAATTTGCAAGGCTTTTTTCCCAGTCGTGCCTGGATAGGGTGTAATATTTGTTCATGATTATTGTTATGGTTTTCACAAATCAAGATATGAAAGATGTGAATTTGAGTCAATATGTTGATGAACAATATCACAATAAAACTCCCTAAATGGATTTGGTTTAAATTAAAATAGTTCTATATATGGCGTAGCAATTGATGTTTGTTATTTAAGAAAAATAGTTATATATTTCACAATAAAAATTAGGTTGAGAAAAATTTCACAATAAAGTATGGCTACATTTACACAAACCAAACGTTTGCTTCGTTACCGCATGGGGTTGATGCGCCTGAAAAAAATGGGACTGGAAAGGGTCTTTTCCTATACCCTGGGCAAAGAGACTGGTGTGAGCGCCGAGCTGGTGCGCAAGGATTTTTCTGCCTTTGGAATCAAGGGCCACCGGAGGGGAGGTTATGACATCGACAACCTGTTGTCATCCCTTGAGCGGATCTTTGGAAAAGACCGGGTGCAGAATGTGGTTGTTGTCGGGATGGGCAATATGGGAAAAGCCATTTCCATGTACCAAGGTTTTCAGGATCACAACATGAATGTGGTGGCGGGTTTCGACATCGATCCTGCCAAGCTCAACAAAAAGTTTCACATCCCCGTGTATCCCCTGGAGAACATGGGGGAGGTCATCGAGGCCTTCAACGTGTCGGTGGCCGTGCTGACCGTTCCGGAAGTGGCTGCACAGGAAGCTGCCGACAATTTGATAGGCCAAGGCATACAGGGTATACTGAACCTGGCCCCTGTACTACTGAAAACCCCCGACCATGTGCTGGTCAACAACGTCAACCTGATGGTGGAACTGGAGCGGCTGATGTATCACAGCGGGGTGTTGAAGTGAGATGGGAGAATGGGCAAATGCGTAGATGCTTAAATGCGTAAATGATAAAATGATACAATTATATGGCAAGGTGACGGGTGGATGGAAAAGGTTTGAGTGCTGTAACAATATGGAGAAACATTAAACGAATGAATTCAAAATTTTAGGTTCTTCGATTTACGCATTCAGGCATTCACTCATTTAGGCATTTTCTTATTTACTTTCTTGTTCCTATCCCTTAAATTAGTAAGAAAAAATTGGGCAGTCCATCCACATACCAAATACATATCCAGGGCCTGGTCCAGGGAGTTGGTTTCAGGCCTTTCATCTACCGGCTGGCAACACAAAATGGCCTGAATGGCTGGGTGGCCAATCGGAACGACGGGGTTATGGTGATGGTTCGGGCCAAAGCCAACCAGGTGGAGGAGCTGGTCTCCCAGATCAGGACTTATGCCCCGGAGGCATCCCGTATACGGTCGATCGACTGGCAGGAAAGCCCGTGGGAGGAAACCACGGGGAAGGGTGGCAATGAATCGGGATCCGGTAAGCTTTCAGGCGACTTTCAGATCCTGGCCAGTGAGAACCGGTCCGACCAGACCACCGAGATCAGTCCCGACATAGCGGTATGTGAGCAATGCCTGGAAGACATGCGCCGCCAGCCGCACCGCGTCAATTATCCTTTCATCAACTGCACCCATTGCGGTCCCCGCTTTTCCATCATCCGTGAACTGCCATATGACCGCTCCAATACCACCATGTCCAAATTTGCGATGTGCCGTGTTTGTTCGGAGGAATACCATGATGTCAACGACCGGCGTTTTCATGCCCAGCCGGTGGCCTGCAACCGTTGCGGTCCGCATTACGAATACTACCAGCAGGGAAGGATCATACGGGATACGGAAAAATTGCTGACCCATGCCGGGACTGCCCTCAGGTCAGGCGCCATACTGGCTGTCAAAGGTGTAGGTGGCTTTCACCTGGTGTGTGATGCCACCAATGAGAGAAGTGTGGCCCGCCTGCGGCGCATCAAGAAAAGGGAGACCCGTCCTTTTGCCTGTATGTTTCCAAATATTGATGTGCTGGGCGAATATGCCCACATAGGTGAGCAGGAGGCAGTGAGCCTCACCTCCTGGCGGCGGCCCATAGTTTTGCTCAGACAGGAAAAGGCCCTGGCGCCGTCGGTCAATGCACCCTATCACACCCTGGGTGCTATGTTGCCGTATATGCCCCTGCACCACCTGCTTTTCCAGGAAACGAGGCTGCCGGCAATGGTGATGACCAGTGCCAACTACAGCCAGGAGCCGCTTATCAGCGATAACCATTCGGCCCGTCAGAAACTGGGCTCCCAGGTGGATGCCTTCCTTTTTCACAACCGTACCATCCACAACCGCCTGGATGACTCTGTCGTTCGCATCATCGATGGCGGGGAGCAGCCACTCAGGCGTTCGAGGGGTTATGCTCCCGAACCGGTGATCCTTGGTTTTCTGGCAGAGGGCATCCTGGCCACCGGGGCAGAGTTGAAAAATACCTTCTGCCTGGGTAAGGGCATGCAGGCCATATTGAGTCAGCACATCGGCGATTTGAAGCATCCCGACACCTATGATTTTTATACCAGGACCATCGAGCGTTTTCTGCACCTGTTCCGTCAGGAACCCCACTGCGTGGTCACCGACCTGCATCCCGACTATTTCTCCAGCCGTTTTGCCAGGAATTTTGTTTCCCAGAGAAATCGAAAATCTGCCCAATCCCGCAACGCTAACATACGGTTGATCAGGGTACAGCACCACCATGCCCATATTGCCTCCTGTATGGCCGAAAGCTTCCTCGATGAAAAGGTTATAGGCATAGCATTTGACGGCACGGGGTATGGGGATGACGGCAACATATGGGGAGGGGAGTTCATGGTGGCCGATCTGGATAGTTACCAACGTTATGATCATCTCGCTTATCTGCCCATGCCGGGGGGAGACAAGGCCGTTGATGAACCCTGGCGAATGGCGGTTTCCCATCTCTACCATGCCATGGGGGATGATTTTCTCAAATATGATCTGGAATTTTTGGAAGGCAGGACAGCTGAGGACATCAAGCTGCTGACCGCCATGATGCGCAAAGGCATCAATGCACCCCTGACCTCCAGTACAGGGAGACTTTTTGATGCTGCCTCGGCCTTGTTGAATGTATGCACCCATTCCCGGTTTGAAGCGGATGCGGCCATGCGACTGGAGGCTGTGGCTGATACAGAGACAGATGAACATTATTCTTTTGATCATACATCTGAGGGGATCCGTTTTGCCGGGGCTTTTCGTGAAATGGTGGACGATCTGCATGCAGGGGTTTCCCGATCGCTCATTGCCGGGCGTTTTCACAACACCCTTGCACGTGTGGCGGTGTCTGTCTCACAGGCAATACGCCAGGACACCGGGCTCAACAAGGTGGTGCTGTCCGGCGGATCCTTTCAGAACAAGCTGTTAAGTGAGCGCACTGCCACCTGGCTCAGGGAGGATGGATTTGAGGTTTTTCAGCATTGCCAGGTGCCGGCCAATGACGGCGGCATCTCACTGGGCCAGCTTGCCATAGCATCGAAACAAATTCATTAAAGATATGTGTTTAAGTATACCTGCCAGGATCAGGGATATAGAAGGTGAGACGGCCACCGTGGAGGTAGGGGGCAGCCTTTACCGGGCCGGACTGCAGATGCTCGACGATGTGCAGCCGGGTGACTATGTTCTTTTGCATGCAGGATTTGCCATTCAGAAGATAAGCGACCGGGAGGCGCAGGAGACCCTTCAGCTGTTAAGGGAGATGGGCGAACTGGAGTGATTGAGTTTTGCTGGTTTTGTCCTGCTCCCGTTCTTCACTGTTCCCGGGCTCCCCTGCTTCCTGTTGAAGCATCAAGGAGCAGAAAGACCATCTGTCCTGGATATATGTCTGTAATATATTTTAAATCGCTCCAAGCATGAGGTATGTCGATGAATACCGCGATCGCCGACTGGTAGACAAGCTGGTCAGGCGGATTGCCAGTACAGCCCAACGCGGGTATGTCTTTATGGAGGTGTGCGGGGGCCATACCATGGCAATCCACAGGTTTGGCATTCCTTCCCTGCTGCCCGGCAACATACGCCTCAAGTCGGGACCGGGCTGTCCGGTTTGCGTCACCGGCAAGTCATATATTGATCGAGCCATTGCCTATGCCCGGATGACGGACAACATCATCTGCACTTATGGTGATTTGCTTCGTGTCCCGGGCAGTTATTCATCCCTCCATGAACAAAGGTCTGGTGGCACGGACATCCGGATTGTTTATTCCTTGCTCGAAGCCCTGGAGGTGGCCCGGCAGCATCCCCACAAGCGGGTTGTCTTTTTGGGAATAGGCTTCGAGACCACAGCGCCGGCCAGTGCCGTAGGCATCATGCAGGCCCGCAGGGAAGGACTCGACAATTTTTTTGTCTACAGCTCCCATAAGTTGATGCCCCCGGCCATGGAAGCCATCGTGGAGGAGGGGGTTCCCATCGATGGTTACCTGTGCCCCGGACATGTGAGCACCATCACAGGCAGCGGCATCTACAGCCACATACCCCGCAACTATGGTCTGGGCTGTGTGGTAAGCGGGTTTGAGCCTTCCGACATCCTGCAGAGCATTTTGATGCTGGTGGAGCAGATGGAGGACCGGCGTCCAGGCGTGGAGATCCAATACCGCAGGGCTGTCAAACCACAGGGCAATGAGAAAGCGCAGCAATACATGGAGGAGGTATTTGAACCCAGGGACGACTGGTGGCGGGGACTTGGCATACTCCCCCAAAGCGGGCTGGGGATACGTGATGCCTACGCCGGCTTTGATGCCGAGAAGCAGATGCCGGTGGAGGTGGAGACCCGCGATGACGACCGCGGCTGGATCTGCGGGGATATATTGAAGGGCCTTCGTGGACCCCATGACTGCAAATTGTTTGGTAGTGTTTGCACACCTTTTCAGCCGGTGGGTGCCTGCATGGTCAGCTCGGAAGGTGCCTGCCAGGCCTCATATAAGTACCGGAGCTTTCGGTGAGCGGAGCCCCTACCTGCCAGGTAAGCACCGTTGGAGGCAGTAAAAACGGATGAAAAGAAAACCAGTTGCTAAAAAACGACCGGATAACATTACACGGATAACAGTACATACCGCATCCATGAACAACCCGATAACATTACAAATACTGCTACAATGAAAGACCGGATACTTTTAAGCCATGGCAGCGGAGGCGAACTTACCCATCGCCTCATACAGGAATTGTTTGTTCGACATTTCGATAACGACAGGCTCCGCCCCCTGTCCGACTCCGCCATGCTGGGCGAGTGCACCGGCAAAATGCTTTTTACCACCGACTCCTACGTGGTCGATCCGATCTTCTTCCCCGGTGGTGACATAGGCAAGCTGGCCGTGTGCGGAACGGTAAACGACCTGGCCGTTGCCGGCGCCATGCCGTCATACCTGACTGCCGGTTTCATAATAGAAGAGGGGATGCCCATGGAGGAACTGGAGCGGGTGGCGGACTCTATGGCCCAAGAAGCCCGGAAGGCGGGGGTGCAGATCGTCGCCGGTGATACCAAGGTGGTCAACAAAGGGAAAGCCGATAAGCTCTATATCAACACCTCGGGCGTCGGTTTCCTCCATCCGCGCTTCAACAACCATTATGAGGAAAATACCGTCAAGAAAGGTGACCAGCTCATTGTGAATGGCAACCTGGGCGACCATGGCGTGGCGGTGCTGGCTGCCCGCGAAAAGCTGGAAATAGGCCCGGGTATTCGATCAGATTGTGCCAGTCTCAACGGTTTGATAGCAGATTTACTGGATAAGACAGACGGCATCCGTTTTATGCGTGATCTTACCCGTGGCGGGCTGGCAACGGTGATGTGCGAGGTAGCCGATCATACAGGACTGGGAATACATATGGATGAGGGGGCCCTGCCCATCCACGATCAGGTAAGGGGGGTTTGTGAGATGATGGGTCTCGACCCCCTGTACCTGGCCAATGAAGGTAAGTTTGTTTTGATTGTCGATCCGGGGTCGGTGGACCAGCTGATAGACCACCTGAAGGCCAGTCCCCTGGGTGCTGATGCATGCGTGGTGGGGGAGGTGGTGGAACAACATCCGGGACGGGTGGTGATGGAAACACCGATAGGCGGCAAACGCATCATTGATAAGCTTACCGGGGAGCAGTTGCCCCGGATTTGTTGATAATATATACTGGTGATATTTTTTTATAGGCCCTAATGCCTGCTTATTTTCAAATAGAAGAAGATGCATGAAGTATCCATTGTAAACGATTTGTTCAGGATTGTTTTGGAAGTTGCTGAGAAGGAGAAGCTGAGCCGCATCGACCGGGTGAATTTCCAGGTGGGCAGGATGATGCAGGTGGTGCCCGAATTGTTCCGCTTTGCCTTCGATTCGGCCAAGACAGGGACCATAGCGGAAAAAGCCACACTGGAGATTGAATTTGTGCCGGTCAGGATGCAGTGCCGCCATTGCGGCCATGCATTCGATGTAGAGACGCAAGAGTTTCATTGTCCCCGTTGCCGGGGCGTTAACCTGGATCTGCTTCAGGGCAAAGAATTGTTCATAAAAAGCATAGAAGGAGAATAACCATGGAAATCAAAGTCATGAAAAGGGTCCTGGACCGCAACCAGGACAAAGCCGAGCAGATACGCTCGTTGTTAAAAGACAGGCATGTTCGCATGTACAACCTGATCAGCTCTCCGGGAGCCGGCAAGACCACCCTGCTCGAACAAACCTGTCGGCACCTCGGGGGCAGCCTGAAGGTGGGCATCATTGAGGGAGATGTGTATACCGACCGCGACGCGCAGCGGCTCAAACAATATGGCTTCCCCATTGTGCTGATCAACACCGAAGGGGGGTGCCACCTCGACTCCAACAGCATCGACGGTGCGCTGAAAGAGTTTGATCTTGATGAGATGGACCTTTTGTTTGTTGAGAATGTGGGCAACCTGGTGTGTCCTTCTCATTTCGACCTGGGGGAGACGGCCAAGATTGCTGTGGTGAGCACCAGTGAGGGCGACGACAAGCCCATCAAGTATCCCATGCTTTTTCGCGATGCCCGGGTTGTGGTGCTGAACAAGATGGACCTGCTTGAGTACACCAATTTCAATTACGATGCTTTCGTGAAGGACCTGCGGCAGGTCAACCCCAACGTTCCCCTGTTTGAGACATCTCTAACCCGCGGCGAAGGGCTTGACGGGTGGTACAGGTGGCTGGAGGGGGAAACAAATGCGTGAATGCGCAAATGAGAGAATGATAAAATGATAAAATGATAAGATAGAATATTAGACTTGTTTGTTTTTTATTCAGGTGTGTGTGCGTGTAGGCTTTCAGGCCCGAAACCTT
Source organism: uncultured Bacteroidota bacterium (assembly GCA_913055895.1). GTDB lineage: Bacteria > Bacteroidota > Bacteroidia > Bacteroidales > UBA12077 > JAGXLC01. The sequence goes on from CAJXLE010000035.1 coordinate 16,941, forward strand.
TCTCGTTCATTCACGCATTTACTCATTCACTCATTTACTCATTTACTCATTCACTCATTCACTCATTCACGCATTCACTCATTTACTCATTCACTCATTCCCCAATGACCTTCACCAGCACCCTTTTGCGTCTTTTGCCGTCGAATTCACCGTAGAAGATTTGTTCCCAGGGACCGAAGTCGAGCTTGCCCTCGGTGATGGCAACCACCACTTCGCGGCCCATGACGGTTCTTTTCAGATGGGCATCGGCGTTGTCTTCTGCGGTGTTGTGCCTGTACTGGTCGTAGGGTTTTTCCGGGGCCAGGCCTTCGAGCCAGTCTTCAAAATCCTGATGCAACCCAGGCTCGTCATCGTTGATGAAAACGCTGGCGGTGATGTGCATGGCATTGACCAGCACCATGCCTTCCTGTACCCCGCTCTTGCCTAATGCCTCTTCCACGGCCGGGGTGATGTTGATCAGTTCTCTGCGTTGATTGGTACTGAACCAAAGTTCTTTGCGGTATGATTTCATGTCTTATGTCTTTTTAATTTATGTTTTTTAATTCTTTCCTGTCCTGTTTCAACCTTTCCCGCTCAATTTTCTTCCTCTCAATCTTCCTTCAACCATCTTTTATGCCTATTCCAACTTTCTTTCTCTCTTTCAGTCTTTATTTCCTTCAGCTTTCAATCACCTTTAACTTTCAACCTCATCGGATATTGAGCGCATCAATGATCCCGTCAATGCGTTCTTCCAGCCTGCGGTCGACCTTCTCAAAATCTTCCCTTTTCTCCAGCGTGTCGTTGACGCTGAAGTAGAACTTGATCTTGGGTTCGGTGCCGGACGGACGCATCGATATTTTTGATCCGTCTTTCAGCAGGAACTGGAGCACGTTGGCTTTGGGCAGGTTGATGTTGTAGCGCAGGTGGCTCATCAGGTCCATGGTTTGCTTTTTGCTGTAGTCATGCACCAGCATCAGGTCCTGTCCGTTGATGGAGTCGGGCGGGTTGTTGCGGAACTGGTCCATCATCTGCCGTATGGCTTCTTCCCCTTCCTTGCCGTGTTTAACTACAGACAGCAGGCGTTCTTTAAAGAAGCCGTGCTCGATATAAATGTCGATCAGCTGGTCGAACAGTGATTTGCCCTGGTCTTTGGCAAAGGCGGTGGTTTCAGCAAGCAATACACAGGAGATGACCGCATCCTTGTCGCGCACAAAATCGCCGGCCAGGTAGCCGTAGCTTTCCTCGCCCCCGGCGATGAAGGTTTTTGATCCCTCCAGCTGTTTGATCTTATCGGCAATGTATTTAAAGCCGGTGAGGGTGTCGTAGTATTCCACTCCGTGAGCCTCGGCGATGTCTGCCAGGAGCTCGGTGGTGACGATGGTCTTAACGATGTATTCGTTGCCGGTGAGCCTGCCTTTTTGTTTCCACTGGGAAAGCAGGTAGTTGATCAGCAGGGAGGCTGCCTGGTTGCCGTTGAGGATCTCCAGCTTGCCTTCCCGGTTTTTCACGGCAATACCTACCCGGTCGGAATCGGGGTCGGTGGCCATCACCAGGTCGGCATCCTCTTGTTCGGCTTTTTCCAGAGCCATCTTCAGGGCTGCGTGCTCTTCGGGGTTGGGCGAGTGCACCGTGGGAAAATCACCGTTCACCTCGTCCTGTTCGGGCACGTGGATCACATTTTTAAAGCCGAAAGCTTCCAGGGCCCCTGGTACAAGTTCTACTCCTGTGCCATGAATCGGGGTATAGACAATCTTAAGGTCTTTTTGTCTTTGGATGACCTCGGGGTTCACCGAAAGGGATTTGATCCGGTCCACATACTCACGGTCGATGTTTTCGCCTATGGTTTCTATCTTTTGGTCGTCGCCGCTGAAATTCACCTCCCCGATGCTGGTGATCTTTTGGACCTCGTGGATGATGTTCTTGTCGTGTGGTGCTATGATCTGGCCCCCGTCGTCCCAGTAAACCTTGTAGCCGTTGTATTCTTTGGGGTTGTGCGATGCGGTGATCACCACCCCGGCCTGGCAGTTCAGCTGCCGTATGGCAAATGAGAGTTCGGGTGTGGGACGGAGCTTGTCGAAAAGATACACATAGATGCCATTGGCAGAGAGCACGGCGGCGGTTTTTTCGGCAAAGAGCCTGCTGTTGTTCCTGGAGTCGTATGCCACCACGGCTTTTATCTGTTCGAGCCCGGAGAACTGCTTGTGCAGGTAGTTGCTCAGACCCTGGGTGGCACTGCCCACGGTATAGATGTTCATGCGGTTGGTGCCGACTCCCATAACACCGCGGAGACCCCCGGTACCAAATTCAAGGTCCTTATAGAATGCGTCGATGAGTTCGTTTTCGTCTTTTTCCAGCAAATGCTTTACCTGGTCCTTCGTTTGGCTGTCGTAATCCCCTTCGAGCCATTCATTGGCTTTTTTCTTTACCTGTGTGAGAAGATCCACATTTTCCATAATGGTATGTTGATTAAATGATTTGACTTATGGTTTGCATTAAAGATCCTTAAAATTAAGAAAAATATCAGGATCAAGTCAAATATGGATGGCGGCGGTGCAAATTTTACATTTTTTGCAGGGTGCGCTCAAGGCTTTCACGCCAGTGGGGGATGCGTAGCAGGAAACGGTCCTTTATTTTCTTTTTGTTGAACACGCTGTAGTGGGGCCTGGGTGCCGGGGTAGGCCAGTCTTTGCTTTCGATGGGATGTATCCGGCAGGAGGCATCCTGCAACCTGGCTATCTCCAGGGCAAAATCGTACCAGCTGCAGACCCCTTCGTTGGCATAATGATAGATGCCTGTTAGTTCCTTCATCTCTTCCGAGACATTGATGATCTGTAGAAGGGCCATGGCAAGGTCGCCTGCGTAGGTGGGATTGCCCACCTGGTCGCATACCACCTTCAGCTGCTCTTTTTCTTTTACCAGGCGGGAGATGGTCTTGACGAAATTTTTGCCATAGGTGGAGTAGAGCCAGGCGGTGCGTATGATCATGCCGGCATTATTACGCGTGATATGCTGCTCGCCTGCCAGTTTGCTTTTACCATAGATGCTGTGGGGGTTGGGCTCGTCGTCTTCACGGTAAGGCCTGTGGCTGGTGCCGTCAAAAACATAGTCGGTGGATATGTGGATCAGCCGCAGGTTTTTGTCGGTAGCCAGGCGGGCCAGGTTGCCCACGGCCGCCTCGTTAAGTTGCCAGGCCGCCTGCTGGTGGTTTTCCGCCCCGTCGACATCGGTGTAGGCCGCGCAGTTGATGACGGCGTTGATGGCGTGGTTGTCTATAAACTTTTCAATATCCCCTTTTTGGGTGATGTCGAGGTCTTCCTTGTCGGTGAAATAAAATTTGCTGGAGGCTCTGGCCAGCCCCTGCCGGTCGTAGAGCTCACGGCCAAGCTGACCGTTGGCTCCGGTTACAAGTATGTTCATGGTGATCAGATTGAGAAATTCATGTCTGCTTCGCTGAAATCGGGCAGTACTTTATCTTTTGCCGAGACGATGGCATCCTTTGGGTCGATCTGCCAGTCGATGTTGAGGGTGGTGTCCTTGTAGTTGATTCCGCGCTCGGAGTCGGGATGGTAAAAATTGTCGCATTTATAGAAGACGATGGCTTTGTCGCTCAGCACGGAAAATCCATGGGCAAAGCCCCTGGGAATGAGCAGTTGTTCCTTGTTTTCGGATGAAAGCTCTTTCCCGTACCATTTGCCATAGGTGGGGGAGTTTTCCCTCAGGTCGACAGCCACATCGTAAATTTTTCCATAGACGACCCGGGTGAGTTTGGTTTGGGCGTAGGGCGCCAGCTGATAATGCAAGCCCCTGATGATGCCTTTCATGGAGAGCGACTCGTTGTCCTGGACAAAATTGTACTGCAAGCCCTGTTCGTTGAAGACACGCTGGTTATAGCTTTCAAAGAAATAACCCCTTTGGTCCTCGAATATTTTTGGTTTGATGATGAGCAGTCCCGGCAAGCCGGTTTCGATGATTTGCATAGTGCTTTATTTTTGTGGGAATGATTTCTCACGGGCCAGTTTGAGCAGGTACTGGCCATATTGATTTTTCTTTAGCTGTTCACCCAGTTTCTCGAGCTGCTGACGGCTTATGTAGCCCTTGTGGTAAGCAATTTCTTCTATGCAGGCTATTTTGAGTCCCTGCCTTTTTTCTATGGTCGAGATGAAGTTGGCCGCCTGCAGCAGGCTGTCGTGGGTGCCTGTATCCAGCCAGGCCATCCCGCGTCCCAGGAGTTGGACCCTCAGGCGCTCTTCCTGAAGATAGAGCCCGTTGAGATCGGTTATCTCCAGTTCGCCGCGGTCAGAAGGCTTCAGTTTTTTGGCTTTTTCCACCACGTCGTTGCTGTAGAAATAGAGGCCCGTCACGGCATAGTTCGATTTGGGCTGTTCGGGCTTTTCTTCAATGCCCAGCACATGGCCTTTGTCATCAAAATCCACCACCCCGTAACGGCTGGGGTTGTTCACGTAGTAGCCGAAGATGATGGCCCCGTCTTCCAGTGTAGCTGCCTTCTGGAGCATCCCGCTCAGGGAGTACCCGTAAAAAATGTTGTCGCCCAGTATCATGCACACGTTGTCGTGGCCGATGAAATCTTCTCCCAGGATGAAGGCCTGGGCCAGTCCGTCGGGTGAAGGCTGCACCTTGTAGGAGAGGTTCAGTCCCAAATGGCTTCCGTCTTCCAGCAGGTTCTGGTACAGGTGCAGCTCGTCGGGGGATGAGATGATCAGTATTTCCCTGATCCCGGCCAGCATGAGCACGGAGAGGGGGTAATAGATCATGGGTT
>CAJXLE010000036.1 GCA_913055895.1 uncultured Bacteroidota bacterium
GCGACATGGCAGCGGCACGTGCTCTCCTGAGATCCTTGTGCGGAGCATCCTGCAGGTTCTGATCGGCCGTGTAGGAGTGGATGGTGGTCATCAGCCCATGCTCGATACCAAACTCATCGTTGAGGACTTTCACTACAGGTGCCAGACAGTTGGTGGTGCAGGAGGCATTCGACACGCACTGGTCTTCAGGTTTCAGGTCGCTGTCATTGACGCCCAGCACAACCATCCTGTCGATCTCATCCTTGGCGGGAACGGTCAGCAACACTTTCTTGGCCCCGTTCTTCAGGTGATCGCCATAACCGCCCTTCTTGTCTTCGCGCTTGCGGAATACACCAGTGGACTCCACAACCACATCAGGCGTCTGATCCCAGGGTATCTGCGTGGGGTCTTTTTCGGCGCTCACCTTGATCTTTTTGCCGTTCACAATCAGGTACTCACCTTCATTCTCAACTGTCCCGTTGAATTTTCCGTAGTTGGAGTCGTACTTCAACAGGTGAGCCAGCGTTTTTGTATCGGTAATGTCATTGATACCTACGATGTCTATGCTCTCTCTCTCGGCAGCAATTCTAAACACACTTCTGCCTATTCTTCCAAAGCCGTTAATGGCAAGTTTCATTTTAGCCATATGAACCAATTTTTAGAGGTTTAAAAATATTTCTATTGTAAGCAATCTTATTAAGCCTGACAAAATTAAGCTATTTTTGACAAAACGTCAATAGTATGCTCCTTCTTAATCTTGTATTCTTTTATAACAGGCTAAAAGCAAGAAGAATTGTTTAACATAATAAAACCAACATTTCATCGCCCCATTTTGAAAACGTTTTCAAAAACCTTCACCCATTGAACCAATCATTTACACGACCTCACCCTTCACTCCTTCTCCCATTCTCCCTTTCTCCCTTTCAACATTCAACAGTCAACCTTTTCAACCCATTCACCCATTTACTCATTTACTCATTCACTCATTCACGCATTCACTCATTCACTCATTTACTCATTTACTCATTTACTCATTTCCCCTCCCCTACTCCTGGTAATAGACTCTTTTCACCCGTTCAGAAATACCGGTAAAAATCTCATAAGGGATGGTGCCCAGCTTTTGTGCCAGCTCCTGCACCGGAATCTCCTTTCCAAAAACCACCACCTCATCCCCCTGCTTGATGTCGCACCCGGTGATGTCGGCCATGCACATATCCATACAAATGCTGCCAACGACGGGCACATAAAAACCATTGATGTACAACCGTCCCACCCCGTTGCTCAGAGCCCGGTTAAAACCGTCGGCATATCCAACGGGAATGATGGCAATCTTCATATCGTTTTCTGCCAGGGCTGTGCGACCATAGCCAATGGTTCCCCCTTTCTTCACCTCTTTCACCTGGGTAACGGTGCTTTTAAATGTGGAGATGTTTCGCAGGTTGTTTTGGTCGGTGGCACCAATCCCATAGAGCCCGATGCCCAGTCGCACCATATCAAACTGGGCATCAGGAAATCGCTCTATCCCTGCCGAGTTTAGTATATGCCGGATTAAAGGATAACCCAGCTCGCGGGAAATTTTGGTGCTCAGCCGGTCAAAAAGGCGGATCTGTTCATGGGTAAACTCATCCTGACCTGGCTCATCGCTGGCTGCCAGGTGAGAAAACACCGAATGAACCTTCAGGTGCCTGGTGTGCTTCAACTGCCTGATCAGTTCATCCACTTCCAGATCTTTAAAGCCCAAACGGTTCATGCCGGTATCGAGCTTAATGTGAACCGGGTATTCCTCCTTTCCGGTAGCAGCTACCATGCGGTTAAACTGTTCCAGCACATGGAAATGATAAATCTCCGGTTCCAGGTCGTAATCGATCATCATCCCAAACCCGTTCTCTTCGGGATTCATAACAATGATGGGAAGGGTGATACCGGCTTCCCGCAATGTTACGCCTTCATCGGTAAAAGCCACCCCCAGGTAATCCGCTCGCTGGTACTGCAGCAGGTTGGCTATCTCATAGGTGCCGCTTCCGTATGAGAAGGCTTTGACCATCACCATCAGGCGTGTATTTTGTTTGAGAAGGGATCGGAAATGGTTCAGGTTGTGGACCAGGGCATCCATATCTATTTCCAGCACCGTCTGGTGCATTTTTTCTTCCAGGGCGTGGGATATTTTCTCAAAATGGTAATCACGCGAGCCTTTCAGCAGGACGGCTTCATTGCGAAAACGCTGTCCTGCAAGGGAGGACAGAAACTGCTCGGTGGAGGTGTAAAAGCTGGCAGGCAAATCAAAAATATCCCGGTTGCCCCATATGGCCTCTCCTATACCGATGAGCCGATCCACCCGGTTGCGCTGCAACATATCGGCCACCTCACTGTACAATTCCCTGTCATCACGGCCACTTTGCAAAATATCGGATAAGATCAGTGTTTTGTGGTCGTGCTGATTCTGTTGGTTGAGCACGTTCAGTGCAATGTTCAGCGAGCCCAGGTCGGAGTTGTAGCTGTCGTTGATCAGGGAGCAGTTGTTGATGCCTTTTTTCATCTCGAGCCTCATGGCTATGGCAGGAAGATCTTTCATCTTGTTGCGGATATAGGTCTCCTCCACACCCATATGCAACATCAACAACCATACATGGACGGCATTTTCCACCGAGCCCTGGTCGGTGAAGGGTATGGTCACCTGGTATTCCTGTTCGCCATAAGTGGCCTGAAGGGTTGTGGCCTGGCGGGTTCGTTCCATGGTGTTGACGACCAAATCCGCCCCACTCTCCATCGACCAGGTCAACAGGTTCTTATTTTTCAGTACATCGTCATATATCACCTCTTTATCTATGAGATGATGATCCTTACAGTAAATCAGGGTCTGTGATTCTTCAAAGAGCCTGAGTTTCTCACGGATTTTTTCGCGCAGGTTGCGGAAATTCTCCTGGTGGGCTTCGCCTATATTGGTGAAGATGCCTGTATCGGGACAGATGATGTTCTCCAGGCGCTGCATCTCATTGGGTTTGGAGATGCCTGCCTCAAAGACAGCCAGGTCATGGTCATCATTCATATGCCAGACAGACAGGGGTACGCCAACCTGTGAATTATAGCTCTTGGGACTGCGGATCAGGTTGTAACGTTCGCCCATCACATGGTTGATCCACTCCTTTACGATGGTTTTCCCGTTGCTGCCGGTTATACCGATCACCGGACAGTTGAACCGGTTGCGGTGACGGGCCGCAAGCTGTTGCAGGGAACCCAGTGTATGGGAGACATGTACAAAATTGGACCCGGTATAGGCATCCAGACGCTGCGGAAGATGTGAGACAACAAAGTTGCGGACCCCCTTGTTCCACAGGTCATCGAGGTAGTCATGGCCATCGTGCCGTTCTCCTTCCAGGGCAAAAAAGACGGTTTCCTCGGGAGAAAAGATCTTGCGGCTGTCCACAACCAGGTGGGAGATCTGGCAATCGGCGTGCTTGTATAGCCTGCCCCCCGTCAACCGGGCCAGGTCTGTTATGGTGTAAGGTTTCATCTTTCTATTTTTTATCTAATTAATTGGTCACATGAGACCTGTATGGATTAATCGTGTCTTTGTTGTGTAGGTTACTGGATGCAGGTTTCATAAAATATTATCTTAAAAACGATGAGGAGCATTGCTGGATTGCTATTCTTTCAAGGCCTCGTTGAAACAGCTGCGGCACAGTGGCTCATATTCATCTGTCTCCCCCAGCAGCACCAGCTTCCTTGACGCCGTCTTGCGGTGGGAATAATGGGCAAGATTGCCGCATCGCACACATATGGCATGTATCTTTGTAACATGCTCGGCAGTGGCCATGAGACCAGGTATCGGACCAAACGGTTTGCCCCTGAAATCCATATCGAGCCCGGCCACCACCACCCGCATGCCGTTATTGGCCAGCTTATTGCACACATCTACCAATCCCGGGTCGAAAAACTGCGCCTCATCAATGCCCACAACATCCACTTCACTGGCCAGGATCAAAATGTTGCTGGCCGAGTCAACCGGTGTGGATCGAATGGATTTTTCATCATGCGACACCACGTCTTCATCCGAATAACGGGTGTCGACGACGGGCTTAAAGATCTCGCTCTTCATCCTGGCATATTCGGCCCTGCGCAGGCGACGGATCAATTCCTCTGTTTTACCTGAAAACATCGATCCGACGATCACTTCAATCCAACCGCCTCTGGATGTGTGGTGTTCAGTATTTTCGAATGGCATTGTACCTAATTTTCCTGATTTATTCGTTATTTTTGTAAAATTATAAATTAAAACAAAATTATGGATTTTAACCGCAAACTGGAAAACTTACTTCAAGATATCCGGGAAATAGAAAACGATGCGGTGGATGTCTCCAACAGCCGGGAAATCTCGAAGATTGAAATGGACATACTGATGGAGAAGGTAAGGCGATTGTACGACCAACTGATACAGATTGACCGCAATTATCCCTATGGTTCAACGGCCACAAAGAATGAGGTGCCATTTGAGGTAAGCGACAACCGGTCGGCGGAAACCGCCAGCCATTCATCCCACCAGTCAGATCAGGTGCAGGACGAAAGTACCGAAAGAAGGGGAAGTGCCATGCAAAAAGAAAGCAGCGACCATGGCCGCATCAAAGACACTGGGGGCGACGCGGAAGAGTCAAGCGACACGGACCACGCCAAGAGTACTTACCAGCAGGGAGAGACAGACGGGAAAACCGGAAAGGAAAAGGGAGCAACCGGGAAGGAAAAGGAAATTTCTGAAAAGCAAGAAGCAACAGGAAAGCCTTCTCCCCCAAAAAAGGAATCGGCGGTAAACAGTCAGAAAGCCCCAAAAACAGGGGATAAAACAAACAGCCCGGAGAAAGAAAGCTGGAAGGCTTCCAGGGATCAAAAAACAGAGGGTCCCGAGGTGGTGGCCGACAAATACCAAAACTCCCGCACTTTCCGCCACGACGACCTGGCCAAAAAACAACCTCAAAACAACCTGTCCACACGCATGCAGTCGCGCCCGATCAACGACCTGGCCAAAGCCATTGGACTGAACGACAAATTCCTGTTCATCCGTGAGCTTTTCAACGGCGACAAGGAAAAATACCACGAAGCCATCCAGATCATCAACGAGATGCCCACCTACGAGGAGGCCGAAAACTACATCCGCGAGCGTTTCGACTGGGACGAAGAGCAGGCGGAAGTGGAAAAATTCATGGACCTGGTGCGGCGTAAGTTTTCCGAAGTCCGGTAATCCCGTTTTGTCATGTCCAAGCTTTACGTTATACCCACCCCCATTGGCAACCTGGAGGACATCACCTACCGGGCCACCCGCTTGCTGCAGGAGGCCGACCTGATCCTGGCCGAAGACACGCGCAACACCCGCAGGCTTCTTGATCATTACCAGGTGGAGGCCGAAGTGGAATCGCATCATAAATTCAACGAACATAAAAAAACCGGCGTTCTCGCCCAAAAGATCAAAGAAAAGGGGCTCACCGCTGCTTTGGTCTCCGACGCCGGAATGCCGGGCATATCCGACCCAGGCTACCTGCTGATCAACACCTGCCTGGAGAAAGGGATTGAAATTGAGACCCTACCAGGGGCTACAGCTTTCCTGCCTGCCCTGATCAACTCCGGCCTTCCCTGTGATAAATTCGTCTTTGAAGGCTTTCTTCCCCATAAGAAGGGCCGCAATAAAAGGCTGGAATTGCTTGCCGGCGAAGACCGGACCATGGTGCTGTATGAGTCGCCCTACCGACTGATCAAAACGCTTCAGCAGCTGGCTGAATTCATGGGCAGCGATCGAAAGGCTTCCGTTTCCAGGGAGCTCACCAAGATCCACGAAGAGAATGTCCGGGGCTCTGTGGATGAACTCATCCGGCATTTCGAAAACCAAAAGATCAAAGGGGAAATTGTGATCATCGTCGCCGGCAAACCCAAGAAATCACAACAGCAGGCCAAACCAAACAGCAACCCGCAATAAATTCCCCCTGGCCAACAGCGTTCACCAGCCTGCCCTGATGAATCAGTATTTCTTTTCAGTGAACTCGATCAGTTCGACAGGCGCACCATTATACTCAACCATGGCCACCCTTATGCCGCCGGAAGGGGAGTTGGGTGAGTGAAGAATGTGAAAAGGCCGGCGTTGCAACTCCCGGTCCAGGTCATCCACTTCAAAGGCCAGGTGGGGTGTGCTTTGAATCAAGGGATGGATGGGACTATCCGGCTCAAAACGCATCCATTCCACTCCAAAAGGACTGGTCTCAAAACCCGAGACATAAAACTTCAGCGCCGGTATGTAACGCTCGCCGGCCTTCTTTTCAGCGGTTGGTATGCCCAGGTGGTGGTAACGCCATCCCCACTGAGCAATAGAAAGGGGGGGATCAAAATCTTTTCGATGTTTCATGGTTCGGTTTTAGTAAAAATAGCCTGGTTCAAAGAAAGATGATCCGTGATAAATGATCCGGTGACAACTCAGGTGGTAAGGATCACCGCCAACATTACCACAGGCAATAAGGTTATCACGAGCCATTGTGTGAAATATTCAGCAACAAAAAAACCGGTCAGCACCATCCATTCATTGTCCGGTTCATAAGCAATCCTGCCGCCCGAAGGCCCTTTATGAACGGTATTCCACCGATAATCAGCTTCCTGAATATACCACCTGGTGTAAAAGGGATTGGCCGATCTCCACTGGTAAGTCCTGCCGGAAACCTGCAGCTTGGCCCTGGTACCCCATATGTTATATGTGATACTGCCTATTTGCTGTCCATCATCAGAATCCCAAATGTCGGTATTTTTCTGAAAAAAACCCCTGGTATGAAACATGTAATTGTTCCCCTCCAATGATCCATAAAATTTGGAGTCCAGGATGTTGATGTTTCTGAGTTCACCAATTTTCCTTTGTTCCCTGTAAAATCGATATTTGCCGCTAAAGGGGTCTCTTTTGAAGGTCAATTGTTTCATAATGCCAGGATTGTTGTTATACAGTGTTTCTATCTATCCAACAAATAAGTGCCGGTTAACCAGAATGTATTACAGCCATTCATTCCGAAAAAAATACCAGCTACCAGTTCTTTTCACTGGATGAACCATAAACCTGTCAAAATTTCTCCATCACAACCCGCCAGGTATTGATGAGCCGCCCCTGTTCATACAATGCCCCGTAACCTTCACAACGGTCTCCGTCCCTGATGACCACCTCGAAACCACCCTTGGAGGAATTGTCCATGGTAAAACGTGAATAAACCACATTCCGGTCGATATGAAACGTGCCGGTCTGCCTGCCCTCGGAGTGATTATGCGATTCAAAATGATACAGTTTATCCCCTGAGGGGTGGATCACATAATTGTTGCCAATGGTTTGCCCTCCCAGGCTTACCCAACTTTCATTGACTATATCATCATCCCTGAAACGGATGTGGGTCTCGCCGTTACCCGGCGAAATACCTCCGGCGGCGTCAACAAACTCGGAGCAGGTAAGCCAAAGAGCAGGTTCTGAAAAAAGATGCATCTTAACAGGATATTGGTTCATCTTTCCAAAGTTACCAAAAAATGGCACGCAAGTTAACACCTTAATGTATGGGACCAGACTCACCTGGAAATTTTATCAAACCATATCTCTCGCGCCCTGCGCGAGGAGATACTACATCCCCTGATTTGACCATCAACCGTACGAACAAACCTTATCTTTCTAAAAATCCTGCCATCTCCCTGAAAAAGATCCAAGCCATAGGGTTTTATATAAAAATCCCGGTGGCGGCGGTGGCTGACCACCAGTTTTTCATCCTTTACCTCAAAAAGATACCAGGTGGCCAGTTCAGGACTAAAATAGATGCCGGTATATTTATGAAGGCTTTGCCTGGTGTATTCAACCTGTAAATGAGAGATGAAACACAGGGCATCAGACCCCTCTCGTTCTAAGGACAGTGTCTTCCCCGGGTGTGGATAATTGTCGAACACCGCCCTCAGATGCGGATAAAAACCCGGCATTCGAAAGGTATCTCTGCCCTCCGGAATCATCGGTCTTTCAAATTTTCCCGGCCAGACGAACCTGAGCGTATCGTTGTTCAGCCTGATCTTCACCAAATAAAGATTTTTGTCATTCCAATAGGTACCGCAATATTTTTTGTTATCAAGGGTAAGGCTTTCAGATAAACCCGAGACGGGCCGTTTGTCTGAAAAACATGCCAGAGAGGGTTCCGGCAGCCGGGGGAAAATTACTTCAATAATTTTCCTTGCTATAAGTGACTCAGGAAAACCTGCATTGTTAGAAAGAAGTATCAGTGCAAAATCTTTCTCCGGAATCCTTCCCAGGTAGGCTTTAAAGCCGGCATCTGAACCGGTATGATTGATGAGTTGCATATCATGATATGTACCAATCATTTGCCCCATGGCATAATCTATGGTATCTCCGTCACTGAGCACTCCCCTGCGCATCATGTTTTCAAAGATTTTTTCATTCCCTACCACCGGGTCATCGAAATTTTTGACCCATCTGGTCAGGTCCTCCAAGGTAGTAAACAAGCCTGTAGCTCCTGTATTGGCATAATTCAACACACCTTTTTTATAATGTCCTTTTGACCTATAATAAGAATAGGCGCGATTGCTGATAACCCTTTCATGGTCATCACAAAAAAAGGTGTTATTCATGCCCAGGGGAGCAAATATCCTGTTACGGGTAAAATCATGAAGGGACATGCCGGTGACTCTTTTCACCACTTCTGATAACAAGGTGTATCCAGTATTACAATACATATATCTCTCACCCGGCAGGAAGTTGAGCTCCTTTTGCCATCTGATCATTTTCAGGATATGTTCCTGGGTGATCACATCGTCCAACCGCCAACCGGCCATAATTAGAAGATCCCACTGATCCCTGAGCCCGCTTGTGTGGTGGATCAGGTGCCGAAGGGTTATGGTATGGCCGAAATCAGGAACTTCACTTATATAATCCCTGATGTCATCATCCAGGGATATACGGCCCGACTCAGCCAGCAACAAAACAGAGAAAACGGTGAACTGTTTGGATACCGAGGCAACATGGAAAACCGTGGAAGGGGTAACAGGCACTTTGTACTCCATATTGGCCATGCCGTAGGTATTTTGGAACACAACCTGCCCTTGATTCATGATGGCTACAGCTGCACCCGGCACGCCGGGTCTGTCATAAGGAGCCAGCAGCATGTCCACCACATCACCAACACCTTCAAAGGCATGCTTTGACCTTTCTTCCAGGCTTTGTCCCGGCAGGATGTGCATCCCCCAAAAAAAGACAGGGACAAACAAAAACCCCCTGAGTATTTTTTGCAACCGCAACATGGCATCTTCAATCTTTCCAGTTCCACCATTTCAGCAGGTTAGGATCGTGTTGATCATTCCTGGCATAATAGCAGGTGCAGGGAAAAACATAAAAGAACCTTCTGCCCTCTTCTAAAGCTGGTTTTCATTCTCTGTATATTCCAGATTTGTAATGGCGGCAAACTCCCGGGCTTTTTCCCTGGCCGGCTGCTGATCCTTTGAGATATAAAGGGGTATTTTGTCTTTATTATGTTCATCCACGGCATAAACCACAAAACGGGTGTCCTGCACATCCACCTGGCGGTTGGAACGGCTGTAGACCCTGTGTTTGCCTTTCCACGGCTTAACCTCCAGGCGGGTGAAACCGGCATAGCTCTTTTTACTGCCAAACCTGATCAAACCAAGCAGCCTGTAGTAAAGTCGGTATTGATTTTGGGAATAATACAACTCGATGCCACTGTGTGCCGTCATAATAACCACTCCTGCAAGAAACAACAGCACACCGGCAGGTACTCCCATAGAAATGGCCACCAAACCGAAAACAGCAACAACTCCGGCGGCAAACCGTGCCGGCGGACCAAAAAAATACATCAGCCTGCTCCTGTAATCCGGCCCCGAAATCTTCATATTCGCTTCATTAGGCCATCAGTGGCTTGTGAATTAAAACCCCAAGGGTTGACTCAATTCAAGATGAGAGTTTAACAGCTACAAAAACCCATGAATGGAATCTTAAACTCCCATTTGCTGTAAGGCCTCATATATCAAAAAAACAGGCCAGACAAGGGCTTTAAGAAAACCCAACACCCCCATCCAGAATCCTGTAGCCTGTGAAATGAAATAAATGGCCGCACCAATAAATCCCAGTCCGTAAACTGCGCCACATTGTGGATTGTTGCGTACATCAGTGCTCATAAACGGTACCTTCGTAGTTTGGATTTCAACTGAACCTATATCCTATCAAAGATATGAAAAATCTCCCTTGGCTTGGGTGAAAAAATACAAAGTCATTACCACCCGTAGGTATTTAAAAAATATTGACTGACAGACAGGCAAAAAGAAATGTTTTTGTTGGTACCCCCCGGATGTAAATTACACCAGGAAAGGCGGTCTCTCAAAGTTGCTGAATAAAACTGCCATATTCCCGGCTCATCTCCGACCAGCTGGTAGCCGTCAGTTCATTGAACTGCTCTTTGAAATTCTTTCTGCCGGTGGTGAAGAGTTGATTGATCTTTTCAACGCCATACCTGTGAACCAGGAAACGTGTCAACAAGCCACAATTGGGATAGTAAACCGATTCCCTGGTAATGCTTTCCTGTAACAGCTGATCAGGACTCATAATCTTCGCGGGTTCCTCCTCCCTGTATTTGACAATGATGCTGTCAACAGCATATCCGCCATAGGTGCCGTCAAGCCATACGGCATACCCCTCACTCATCAACCTGGTACCCGGATAACCCAGGGCACGATGGGTAATCACATGCACCAGCTCGTGGGCACCGATAACAGGATTCTCTATGCCAAAATTGTCGGTCATTTCTTTGACCGATGTCATGAATGTGTAATAGAAGGTATTGTATTTGGGAATGGAATGGCCGCCGCTACTGGTGCCAATCAAGTCATCGGCCTCATCTTCATTGTAAAGATATATCAAAACCCTGTCGTTGAAGTCAATATCCAGGCTGTCCTGTATGGCCCCGTAATAAGTGTTCTGGTTGTTCAAAATGAACTGAACCTGCTGGTTATCTGGAGAAGGCGCCGAACCATGGCCTGGTGGACGATGGTAAAGAACAATGTCTCCCGATTTTTTCACCCGCCAGTCCTCCTGCCGGTCAACCTGCGAGATGAATTCAGTGCAGGACGCCAGGCAGCAGGCCACAAGGGCAGGCAACAACACTGCCCGGAACAACCTGACGGGAAGCATCCTGTGCTTTGTCATCATGCGGAAAGTATTTTTTATGATCCTCATAACATGGTTCAAAAATGGTACGAACAATAAAAATGAAGCAGCCGGTCAAGTTTGTGATGTACCATCTCATCCACCTGAAAGGTGGGTTTGCGGTTGGCAAAACCCACCAGGTCGTTTTTCATGACCCCTGCTTCAACAACCCCTTCTCCTTGAGTGCGATAGGAAACGCCCACCCGAAAAAGAGCCTGGTAGTAAAATCCGCGGTAAGGATGGGAAAAAACCGTTTCACCTTCTGCATTCCATGCCGTGAGCCTGCCATAATTCATCCAGGGAAGGTAAAAACGCCCGTCAAAGAGACCTTTAAACGCCAGCCTGCTGTTCAATTGATAAGTTGCATAAAACCCGGGACCTAAATAAAGGTTGAGGTCTGCAGTCTGCTCCCTGGCTCCCGATAGATACATAAGATCCCGGTTTTCATATAGCAGCCCGCTTGCCAGGCCATGCCTGACAATTAAACCCTTCCAGTCCAGCAGGGGATAGGTAAGATGGTAGTCCAGTCCCAACCGAAAATACAAGGAACCAGACTCCTGTAAAAGATAATTGTTGCCCCTGCCGTCATTGGAAAGCAATTGCCGGGGCAGGGTGGTCTTCATGCTTATCTTGTGGTGGGCCTTGCTGGAGAACAACCTGTACCATGCTCCAAAAGCAGGACTCCTGGATTGTAAAACCGGATAACCCGCTTTCATGGGAAAATCCATTTTTTGTTGGCTGAAAGACCGATAATTGATCCACTCTGTAAAAACGCCCCATTGTGGCTTCCCTGTGTGCTCCCGTAAAGTATCCTGTGGTCGGGCAGGGCATTCTGTCAGCCATGAGGCCATGATCAACAACAGGAATAAAATATTGCGATTCAAGGGATTATATTTTAATTAAGTTATTGGTCACGGGGTACTATAAAAAAGAAAAAAACCATCTCCATGTGTGATCTGAATGCTTACTTGTTACTTGATATTTTGACCTTTTGTAACGGAATCCCTTTGAGGGGTAACCGTTTCACAACATGGCTCTAATACATCTCCGGGCAAAAGAACATTTCACCTGCATCGACAAATATATACTTTTTTTGAGTGGTTGATAAAAGGCTGTAAGGGATTTTTTAACCCTTGACAAAGGTGCCTGTCTTTAAAAAATTTGTTGAATATAAAACATTTATTGTGTACATTTAAAATTGGCTTCCTGCGTTTTTCACCAATCTTTTCAGCCAGGAGGTAAGCATATGTTGCAAATTGCTGTTGGCATCTTCATCATTCTTCACGGTTTGGTTCATGTTTTATATGCAGGACAAAGCTGGCGGTTCTTTGAAATGCAAACGGAGATGATGTGGCCCGACGGTTCCTGGCTCCTATCCCGTTTTCTCAGCAAAACGAAAATGCGATGGATCGCGGGTATTATGTGTATTATATCTGCCGCTGGGTTTGCATGGGCAGGCATAGCTATGAGCACAGAATCAGGCGGATGGCTTCAAATGGTGGTCGGCGCAACGGGTCTTTCATCGGTGGTTTTCCTGATCTTTTGGAATGGTGAATCCAGCCACCTGGGTGACCAGGGCGCAGTGGGGATCTTAATCAACATTCTGATATACCTGGCGTTGGTTTCATTTAAATGGCCTGACATTGGCTAAGCCATTGTCCACCATTTCCTGAAAGGGTGCTTCATGGCACCGATTACTCCCAGAAACAGTGATGCCGGTCTTCCATGAGCTCCTCAAATACATCCCGGATGCTGTTCACCTCCGGTTTGGGTTCATATTTTGTCCA
This sequence comes from uncultured Bacteroidota bacterium, assembly GCA_913055895.1. Classification (GTDB taxonomy): domain Bacteria; phylum Bacteroidota; class Bacteroidia; order Bacteroidales; family UBA12077; genus JAGXLC01. Next base: position 12,979 of record CAJXLE010000036.1, read on the forward strand.
GTTGCCATCCTGGTCAAGGCAGTATATGATCCATACATTGCGCGATTTGACATAACGCACCCTGACTATGGGGATGTTCAGGGCTTCGTCTTCTTTATCGCGGGGCGGATGAATCTGGTATATTTGTAGTGTCTGATTTTCATATGTATAGCCAATATCCAGCTTGTCACGGAGCTCCGGACCGGGACGTATGGACTCAATAAAATCTTTCACCTGTTTGTCGAATATGTTGACCGTTCTTCCTCTTTCATCCATAAATTCATGGTTTGGTCAGTTCACATCAAATTTTAAACTGCCAAATTAAGAATTTATACTTAGATTTTTCACCAGCATTCCATAAAAAATCATGTCTTTATTTTGGCCCCCCGCACGGTTGCTCCCAGCACGATACCGGCACTCAGCAACACCAGGTTTTTAAAAATATACTGTCCCTCAAGGGTTAATGAGAACGGGAAACTGGCAAATACTTCAGAAGGGAACATAAATACAGGCATAAACGTGCCGACCATCTGAAGGAAGAGCAACAAAAGGGTCTCACGGAGAAAGATGTTCAACAACAAACCCAGGCCTATCAGCACCTCCCAGGTGGCAAGGCCGTAGAGAATGACTTTCTCCGTGAGCAGGCCAAAACTCAGGGTCTGTATGGTCCGGGTGGCAATCTCTTCAGCCGGACTAAAACCCGTGAAGTATTTAAGTCCGCCAAACCAGAGAAAGACAATGCCCACACTCAACCGCAACAAAGTAATACCATGGGCCGACATCCAACTGGTAACGGCCAGGTCGATCTTATCAAACGTAGATCCGCGAAACTTCATAGGTCATTTCTTTATTGTAGACATTCCACCATCAACATGCATGATCTGTCCGGTGATCCACCGGGCATCTTCCGACAACAGGAAATAAATCATCGAGGCCATGTCATCGGGCCGGCCAATCTCTTTAAGGGGGTGCCTCTCCTTCATTGCTTTGAGCTTATCCTCAGTGTTGATCATTCTCTCACTCAGAGGAGTATCGGTCAGCGAAGGAGCTATGGCATTGACCCGCACCGTGGGTGCCAGTTCCGCTGCCAGCGTGCGAACCAGTCCTTCCACGGCACCCTTGGATGCCGCAATTGAAGCATGATAAGGCATACCCTGCTGGACAGCAACCGTCGAAAACATAACCACCGAACTTCCTGTCTTGAGCTTTTTCTGGATCTTTTGTATGGCCTTCACGGCACCCATCACATTGATCTGGAAATCTTCAAGAAAGACCTCCGGTTTTAATGCTTTGAAAGGTTTCAAGTTGATGGTGCCAGGCATATATACCATTCCATCCAGGCTTTCCGGGAGAAATCCCTCAGGAAAATCCGATTCCAGTATATTCAAACTGGCATGATGGTGGCGGCTTCCCTTTTCTTCCATATCCCCCCTGCTGGTGGTGTAAACTTCATGGCCACCATCAAGAAGCTTTTTAAGCAAAGCCTGTCCCATGGCAGAACCGGCCCCTGCAATCATAATCTTTTTTTCCATAATCCTTTATTTTTTGATCAAATGTTTTTGTGATGATAACACTTGGTTTTGTTATTGTATTAACAGCCTCGATGCAGGTTTGTTTGATGTTTTGTGTCAATTTTTAAACAATTAAATACTTGTAATAAAAATGCCTTTTGCCCAACATTTTAAATCTCAGGTGCTGTTTAGAAAGCCGCGGCAGGGGAACAATGAGTTAAGCAGATTTTTTTCCGCAGGAAAATTTACAGAAATCTGGCGCCGAATTCCTAGCCCCAGGGCTACGATAAGGGCAGCCCCTAGCGTAGCTCATAGCGCTACGATAAGGGCTGATTTAATGATATCAAAAAAATCAGCCCTTAGTGCCAGGCTAAGGGCTGATTTTTTCTGATTTTTCCGCTAAATTATGACTGATTTACTTTTCAGGTATCTCCTTGAGGGTCTCCACCAGGAAGGTCCAGAACTTCCTGACGGTCTCAATATTGACCATCTCGCTGGGCGAGTGGGGATAGCTGATGGTAGGACCGAAAGATATCATATCCAGGTGGGGATAATTCTGGCTGATGATGCCTGTTTCAAGTCCCGCGTGGATGGCCTTGATTTCGGGGACCTTGCCAAAATTCTTGTTGTACACTTCCTTCATGGTCTTCAGGATGGGTGAATCGGGGTTGGGCTTCCATCCCGGGTAACCGCCCTCGTGGACCACCTCGGCGCCACCCAGCTCAAAGACGCTTCGTATCATATTGCCCAGGTCGTCTTTGGAAGAGTCGACGGAGCTGCGCTGAAGGGTTTGCACAAATACCTGCTGGCCATCTGATTTGACCACGGCCAGGTTGGTGGAGGTTTCCACCAGTCCTTCCATGGCATCGCTCATGCGCATCACACCATGGGGACAGCCATAAAGGGCACGGATAAGATTTTCCTGTGTCTTCACGTCGATGACATCCCCGGGTTTGTCGGTTTCATTGAGCTCGACGGTAACATTGGGATCCACTTCAGAGAGCTCATTCTTCACGCTTTCGGCAATTTCATTGGCATAATTCCGGAACTCACCGGTCTGTGAATTGGGCACCACAACGACTGCTTTAGCTGAGCGGGGTATGGCGTTTCTCAGGCTGCCCCCGTCGATGGAGCCGATGCGTATATCCAGGTTTTCGCTTCCATACCAGAGTATGCGGTTGAGGATCTTATTGGCATTGCCGCGCTGCAGGTTGATGTCGAGGCCGGAGTGTCCGCCCTGCAGGCCTTTCACCTCAAGCAGGTAAGCCGTGGAGTCGGCAGGCAGGTTCTCCTTCTTGTAGTGGAAACGTCCTACTGTCTCCAGTCCCCCGGCACAGCCAATATAAAGCTCTCCTTCATCCTCGGAGTCCATGTTGATCAGGATCTCAGCATCCAGCAGTCCCGGTTTCAAGGCACTGGCACCTGTCATCCCGGTTTCCTCATCCACGGTGAAAAGGGCTTCGATGGGACCATGTTCGAGGTCGTCGGATTGCAGGACGGTCAGGGCCGCAGCCACGCCCATGCCGTTGTCGGCACCCAGGGTGGTTCCGTTGGCCTTGACCCATTCGCCATCCACATAAGCTTCAATGGGCTGGTTCTCGAAATCAAAATCGCTGTCGCTCTGGGGCACCATGTCGAGGTGGCCCTGCATCACGATGGTCTTTTTATTCTCATAGCCTTTGGTGGCAGGTTTCTTGATGATCACATTGCCCACCTCATCCTTGATGGTTTCCAGACCAAGGTCCTTGCCAAATTTTTCTACAAATTCAACCACTTCACCCTCTTTTTTGGAAGGCCGTGGGATCTGTGTCAGCTTATAGAAATTTTCCCATAATGGTTTTGGATCTAAATGTTGAATGTCACTCATGTTAACTCCTCCGTTATTTTGGTTTTAGGTTGATTCTTTTTGTGCTTCCTGAAGTTCGCGGAAAGTAATATAACGCTGTTCATACAGCTGGGAGAGGAACTTGGTTACCCGGTCTTCCACCTCATCCAGGGGCTGTATATTCTCGCCCATTTTCTCCCTGAGGCGGTTGCATATTTGTTGGACATTTTTCCCGCCATCTATCTCCAGCCAGGTAGCCGTACCCAGCTCATCCAGGTAGATGGTGAAATGTTTTTTCTTTCTTCCGGATATAAAAAAGTCCCGCATCCATCTCTTACGGAATTTCGGGACGATCAGGCAAACGTTTCCATCCTTTGTAAACTCATGCTCATGCACGCGCACCGGATGCAGTTCAAGGTGGTTGGCGTTGCGCAATATCTTACGTCTCTGAAAAAAATTCAGGCCCATGGTATCGAACAATTGCTTTAACTTCAAATTTAATAAAAAGTGTGGATTCGGGCACAACAACCCCCGCTTATGGAAGAAACCGTCCCACCGGGGGCGGGACGGTTTCAGGTATCAATGTTTCAGTCCGGCAGTTTAGCCTTCCTGCGGTGAGTCGGCTACATCACTGCCCTGAGACCTGCGCATGGGGATGCGCACAAGGACAATACCGATGATGATGAAAATGGCGATGCTGGTCAGGAAGGATGGATCGGAGAATCTCCAGATCTCGACCTGTCCAAAGGCCAGGCCGGCAAAGAGCAGACCAATAAGTGCCTCACCGGCAATCAATCCGGAGGCCAGCAGGATGCCAATATTCTCGCTCTTGTTGACCCGCGATTCACTAAGATTCCTCTTCTTCTGATAATATTGCAGGATGCCTTTTATCATACCTCCTATGAAAATGGCAAAAGTAGTTGCCAGGGGCAGGTACATTCCTACAGCCACAATCATGGGGCTTTTCACCTGCATCAGGATAAAGCCGATGCCCATCAAAATACCAACAGCGATCAGGGCCCAGGCCATTTCTCCGGCGATGATGCCCTGCGACAGCACAGCCATCAGGCTGGCCTGCGGTGCGGGCAACTCCTGGCTGCCGAACCCGCCTTCATAGCCGAGTTGTTTGCCGGTTTCAATGTCGCCGGCGTGGAGGATGAACAGGGGAATAAACAGGACAGCAGCAGCAGCGACTACCCCGATCACGTCTCCCACCTGCATGCGCCAGGGGGTACCGCCCAGGATGTGGCCGGCCTTCAAATCCTGCAGCATCTCGCCGGCTACAGCAGCTGAAACACAGATGATGGCGGCCACGGCCAGCACGGTGGCCACTCCGCTTTCACCTTCAACGCCCAGCAAGAGCAGCAGCAGTGCTGTTACCACCACGGTGGATATGGTCAGGCCGCTGATGGGGTTGGAGCTGGATCCTATGATACCGACCAGGTAACCCGAGACCGCGGCAAAGAAAAAGCCAAAGACGATCATCACCACGGTGGCGATGGCAGCAGTGATGATTTCGGCATCAAAAACAAATTTGGCAATCAAAAAAGTGGCCACAGCGGCTGCAGCAATACCTGTAAGTATCCAGCCAAAGCTGATGTCTTTTTCTATACGCTCATCGGCTGCACCGCCGGAAGCGGTTTTCTTTAGGTCCTGTACCGCACGGCTTATGCCCCGTGTCAGATTCTTACGCATGCCCCAGAGGGTATAGAAGGTTCCCATGAGCATGCCGCCAATGGCGATGGGCCGGACAATGGCTTTCCACACCTCTACAATGCGCCACTGGGGATCCTGTACCTGGGCCATCGCCTCGTTCATGTTGGTGGCCAGGTTCTGATCCACCAGGTATTGTGCCCAAGCCTGCAGGTCGATGTATGGACCAATAAAATACAGTACGATAGGTGTGAGCAGGCCCCAGGCAATCACACCCCCGCTAAAGGTCAGCGATGCCAGGCGGGGGCCTATGATATATCCCACGCCAATGTAGGCTGGTTTCAAACCGGGCGATCCCAGCAGGATGCCGCCCTTGGCTTTGATGGCCTCACCGGCTCCGGTGATGAACTGGGTTTTAAACTGAACAAATTTCTCATATACCGGCATGAAAATGCGGAATTCACCGAGCGCTTTGATCAAACCGCCCAGGCCCATGGCCCAGAACAAGTACTTAGAGCCACCACCGGTCTGACCGGTCTTGTGAATCTCTGCGGCCGCCACAGATTCGGGGAAAGGCAGGGTGGCATCGTTGGACATCACCCGGCGTATCAGGGCGACAAACATGATACCCAGCACACCACCGGTCACCATGATCAGTGCAGAGATGATATAATGGCCGGGAGTATAGAACTCTGGCCAAATGCCGCTGATATAAAACGCCGGCAGCGTGAAGATCGCCCCGGCGGCTACAGATTCTCCGATGGAGCCGACTGTACGGGTGAAGTTCTCTTCCAAAATGGTCCCTTTCAGGGCCCGCAGGATGGCCATGCCAATCACCGCTGCCGGATAGGTAGCGGCTATGGTCATACCTGCTTTTAAGCCAAGATAAGCGTTGGCTGCTCCCAGCACCACCGCCAGGATCAGGCCAATGATCAGTCCGCGGACCGTCATTTCTTTCATCTTGGTCTCCGATGAAACAAAAGGTTTGTAGTTGAGTTCCTGGTTTGGCATATCAGATAGGGTTTAAGAGTGAAACATAGCCATGAAGCACCATAAAAGTAACAAAATTTTCCCATTGGCAATGCTTTCATGGTAATTATATGTTAACTTGCCTCTATCACCAGGCCACGGTTTGGCATACAGCAAACGGAGTCTTAGGGCCCACGCAAAATCAGCCACATACTGATGGAACGTTCCCTCATCAGCAGAATAAGTCAAACCCGTGATACATTATCGCCACGCAGGTTACACAAACTCGTAAACATTTATCGCCAAGCAGGTGAAACATTCGCTTCAACTCATCGTTTAAAACATCTAAATAGTTGCATGCCTTAAACTCTGAAATATGATTCACAGAATCCTTTTGTTGGCAGCCATGTCAATAATGACCCTGAGTGCCATAAAGGCGACGGCGCAAGAAAATACAGTGCAATGGTACAGCTTTGAGAAAGCCGTGGAAATGAACAAGGAACAGCCCAGGAAAATCCTCATAGATGTTTACACTGATTGGTGTGGGTGGTGTAAAAAAATGAAGAAGCAAACATTCAACCATCCGGCCATTGCCAGGTACATCAACAAAAATTTCTACCCGGTGCGCTTCGATGCCGAGTCGGGCGGTAAAGTCCGGTTTAATGGCCGTACTTTCGGCTTAAGGAAGCGATCGGGAAGGAACATACACGAGCTGGCCATATACCTGTTGCAGGGAAAAATGTCGTACCCCTCTGTTGCCTACCTTGACGGAAAAAACAGGTTGATCACGGCTGTCCCGGGTTTCTACAAACCCAAAGACATGGAGCCGATATTAAAATACTTTGTCAAAGGGGCCTACAAAAACCAGAAATTCAAGAAATTCAAGAAAAATTACCAACCCACCCTGGTCGAATGAACAAGCATTATTCCTTCGGGGGGTAATGAATAATGCCCGATCGCTGGAGGAACTCGAGGGGCATTTTCAATACCGGACCAAACTGGGCCAGCTCCAGGTACTTGTGGGCAATGACCTGATCGCCATAACGCAGTTTCATTGACGATTCCACTGGCAGCCGGTAATAAAAAAGCGAAGAATCTTCTGTTTCCCTATCTCCGGTAATAGGCTCCATGATACCCTCCTTTTGTTTCCTGCGTTTGATATCCAGCCAGACCGGCGCCCCGGCATTGTTGTCTGCCTCCACAATACCCTCATCACGGGAAAAACGGAACAGAATAACAGGTTCGCTCAGGTGTTTCTCCTTTGGGGTGATCTGAATGGTGTAGCGAAGGGTATCTGTAAAGGTCTTGCCCCTGAACAGGTCCAGGTAATCCTTCTCCAGGCGGTTCATCTCATCCAGGGCCGTTTGCAGGGCCGTACCATCGGGGTAGTAATCGCCCATCCCTGAAATCAATTCGAATCGCTTCTCCCGTATCATAAAGATGAAGCTGGCAGCTTCCCGGGCTTTCTCCTGCTGTGTTTTCTCTATGGTTTGGGTTTTTTCCACCGGAACCCTGGCATACATGGAATCGCGCCACACCTTTTCATATACAGTTCTTGTTTCCTTACCCACGAAGCGCTTTACACTCAAATCGGTAAAATGCAACTCATTCTGGCGCTCGCTGCCGGGGTAAAAACGGGAAGGAGAAGAGGCTTTCTCTTTATCTGCTCCGTCGAAGGGGATGATCCAACCGTTACGCGAGAACTTGCTCCAATCCAGGATGAAGCGCCCCTGGGGACTGACAGAATAAAGGTTCTGATAATCGAGGGTCTGCGATTCATCTACTTCAATATCAGCTATGCGCCATATCACTTCGGATTCGTGGGAAATTTCCGAAAGACCGAGCAGTTCTTCTCCATATTTGTGATAGGGACCTGGTATTTTCTCCTTGCGGACGGCATCGATGGTAAAAGTAAGACGTGTTTGGGGCAGCCCGTAAATCAGTCCATCGTTATACGATCCTATGCGGGCAGAATCCAGGGCCTGTACCTCCACACTGGTTTTCCGGGTGGTGTTACATCCGTTGAGGAATCCGCTCAACAAAGCAAATCCCGCTGCTGCCAGTAAAAACTTATTTTTCATTTGATGACTATTTTTCTTTTATGCTCAGATGAAGCTTACCATGACAATCATAAACTTCACAAGAAAGACTCTCATAAGTGCCTCGTTGTTTCAACAAAAATAAAAAATATTACCCATACTGATCACCCCACTCAGCAGAAAAAAATGTAAGGAAACAAATCATCAGACGACTATAAAAAAGAACTTATTCAGAAACAAAAAACTCAAGCCATGAAATATTTCATTTTTCCCCTGATAAGCATTCTCAGCGTGATGCTGATTTCCTGCGACGATGATCTGATCTCGGATTCGGGAGGCTCAAAAGATACCAATGATACCTCCACAACCTGGCTGATACCCCGGGAAGATATATATGATGGTGGCCCCGGCAAAGACGGCATACCCTCTATTGACAACCCCAAATACACCTCCGTGGATCAGGCAAATTATTTGGACAACCAAAATCTTATTCTTGGAATAAAGAATGGCAGTGAAGTGAAGGCTTATCCCCATCCAATCCTGAACTGGCATGA
>CAJXLE010000037.1 GCA_913055895.1 uncultured Bacteroidota bacterium
AAAAACCCCAGGCCTCCGAAGGATGGATCAACGGCGCCTTCTTTGTCCTTGAACCGGAGATTTTTGATTACATAGAAGGCGATCACACCCAGTGGGAAAGAGAACCCCTGGAAACCCTGGCCAGGGAAGGTCAGCTGCTGGCCTACCGCCACACCTCTTTCTGGCAGTGCATGGACACCATGCGGGAGAAACACATCCTGGAAACGCTCTGGCAACAAGGCAACCCCCCGTGGGAAATGCTCGAGACCGGCCAAAAAGCGGGTAACGACGGAAAAGAAGCAGTACCCGGCAGCCTTGCCAATGAAACGCAGGTTTCGTCGGGACCGTGAAAAAATACTTGCTTGCGCAATCATATAACATTAAAAATCAACATTTGAATCAACATCCATGTTTCTGATACCTTTAAATACTAAAAAACTATGAAAGTACTGGTCACCGGACATAAAGGATACATAGGAGCCGTGATGGCTGCCTATCTCCAAAATATGGGTCACCAGGTCCATGGCCTGGACAGCGACCTGTTCCGAAACTGCTCATATGGCATCTTCAAACAGCACATCCCTGAAAAAATCAAGGACCTGAGAGATATCAACATAAGGGATGTAGAAGGTTTTGATGCGGTCATTCACCTGGCCGGATTGTCGAATGATGTGTTGGGCGATCTCAACCCCCGGCTCACCTACAGGATCAACTTCCTGTCCAGCATCCGGCTGGCCAGGCTGGCAAAGCATGCAGGCGTGTCCAGGTTTTTGTTCTCCTCCAGTTGCAGCAATTATGGTGCCTCCGGTGGCGAACATTGGCTCACGGAAGAGTCGGCCTTCCATCCCGTCACCCCCTATGGAGAATCCAAGGTGATGGTGGAAAAGGAAGTCGCCGGGATGGCCGACAACAATTTCCATCCGGTATTTCTCAGGAACGCCACGGCCTATGGCGTCTCTCCCCGTCACCGTTTCGACCTGGTGCTGAACAACCTGGTGGCCTGGGCTTACACCACAGGTAAGGTCTATCTTAAAAGCGACGGTACTTCCTGGCGCCCCATTGTTCATATTGAAGACATTTCAAGGGCTTTTGCCGCAGCCCTGACAGCGCCGGTAGAAAACATCCACAACCAGGCTTTCAATGTGGGGAGAAACAAAGACAACTACCGCATTGCCGACCTGGCACACATGGTGGCAGAGATCGTTCCCAACAGCCGGGTGGAGATCAGCAGCGATCATTTTCCCGACGCCCGCAACTACAAAGTGGATTGCTCCAAGATAGGAAAGCAGCTCCCCGGCTTTGAGCCTGTATGGAACGCACGAAAAGGTGCGGAACAGCTGCTGGAGACCTACCAAAGGCTTCGTCTCTCGGCCGGTGAGTTCGAAGGCATGAGGTACCAGCGCATCAAACACATCAAATACCTGCTTCAAAAAGGCAACATCGATCAAAATCTTTACTGGGTCCATGAAACCAAAAAAATTGTACACGATGGAAACATATAAGACAAGGGAAACCTGCCGGTCGTGCCACAGCCCCAACATCACGGAGATCTTCCATTTCGGCGAGACCCCCCTGTCCGACCGGTTGATCAAGGGTCAGTCGCTCAACGGCGACGAGATAAAGGTGCCCCTGACCCTTGCCATCTGCCGCGAATGTTCGCTCGTCCAGATAAAGGAAGAGGTGAACCCTGTGGTCCTGTTTCAGAATGATTACCCCTACTACTCCTCGGTGTCCGAGAGGCTGATGGCCCATTTCAGGGAAAGCGCCATGCACATCATGGATACCAGGAATCTGACCAGCAGCAGCCTGGTGGTGGAGGCAGCCAGCAACGACGGGTACATGCTACAACATTTTGTAAAAAGGGGCATCCCCGTGCTGGGTATAGACCCGGCCGAGGGGCCTGCCACAGTAGCCATCAAAAAAGGCATACCCACCATCATAGATTTTTTCGGCACCGCCATGGCTGAAAAAATAACCACCGACCATGGCAAAGCCGACATTTTCCTTGGCAACAACGTACTGGCCCATGTGCCCGACACCAACGATTTTGTAAGGGGCATACGTACCTTGCTCAAGGATGATGGTATGGCTGTCATTGAGGCCCCCTACCTGCTGGACCTGCTCAAAAACTGTGAATTCGACACCATCTACCACCAGCACTACTGCTATTTCTCGGTAACTGCGCTGCAGGCACTTTTCAACCGCCACGGCCTGCACCTGAATCATGTCAAACACGTCGACATCCATGGGGGCACCCTCCGCATGTTTGTAGAGCCTTTTCCGAACACCAGCACCACTGTAAAAGCCTACCTGGAGCAGGAAGCTTCCATGGATATGATGTCACCAGGCTTTTTCGACAATTTTACACAAAAGATACAAACCCTCAAGGAGAACCTTCTAACCCTGCTCAAACAGCTCAAAGCCGATGGCAGGACCATTGTAGGCTACGGCGCAGCCGGCAAGGCCAATACCTTCCTCAGTTATTTCGGGATAGACAGCCATTATCTTGATTACATCGTGGATGCCAGTCCCTACAAACACGGTCTGTATTTCAGCGGGAACCACCTGCCCATCCTTCCCACCGACAGGCTAACCGAGGAAAAACCCGACTATGTATTGATCCTGGCCTGGAATTTTGCAGATGAGATCATGCGCCAGCAGGAAGCCTACCACAGCAAAGGCGGCAAATTCATCGTTCCCATTCCCGAGACCAGGATCGTATAGGCGCGGACTTTGATATTCAGCCCCGCCTGAAAGGAGAGATGCAAGCTTAAAGAGAAAGCAACCTGACAAAGCAACTGTCCCTGATAAAAATTGCCTTGAAACAAAGATGTTATAGAGCCAATCCGCTAATCTTATCTCAATAATCCTATGAAACCTACATCCCAGAACTTACACAACAAGGACATGATTGTTTCATGCAGGTTCCATACGGCCAAATTGTTGAATAAAAAACAACCTTATGAAACACAGCTGTCCGAATTGTAAGAACTGCGACATGACTCCATTCTACGAAGTACACCAGGTGCCGGTGCATGATGTACTCCTGATGGAATCACGGAAAGAAGCCGTCAACCATCCCAGGAGAGATATGAAGCTGGCATTTTGCCCCTTCTGCGGTTTTATTTCCAACTGCATATTCGACCCGGAGATACATGAATACTCGGCCAAATACGAAGAGACACAAGGCTTTTCGGGGACTTTCAGCCAGTTCCACCAGGCCCTGGCCCAACAGCTGATCGACAAGTACCACCTCTATAACAAAAAGATCCTGGAGATTGGATGCGGAAAGGGTGAGTTCATCACGTTGCTGTGCGAGCTGGGCAACAACCGGGGTTATGGTTTTGACCCGGCATTTGTTCCGGAACGCAACCCCGACCGCCACAACCTTGTGGAGTTCGTAACCGATTACTATTCCGAAAAATACTCCCACTATTCAGCCGACATGGTGTGTTGCAAAATGACCCTGGAACACATAGCCGAGACCTTCGACTTTGTGGAGATGGTGCGCAATGCCATCGGTGAAGACCACAGCACCATTGTGTTTTTCCAGATGCCCGAAGCCCTGTCCATATTTACCAACCTGGCATTCTGGGACATATACTACGAACACTGCTCCTATTTCAGCAGGGTTTCCCTGGGTCACCTTTTTGAAGCCACCGGTTTCAGGATACTGAACCTCCAGGCTGTTTTCGACGGACAGTACCTTACCATAGAGGCCAAACCCACCCTGAGGGGTTCCAACCACGGGAACATTTACGGATCCAGGAAAAGCATCCTGCAGGTGGTCAAATACTTCAGGAAACGTGTACACGACCACCAGGAGCAATGGAAAAACCTGATTGACTCGTACCACCGGCATCATAAAAAAGTAATCCTGTGGGGCGGCAGCTCCAAGAGCGTGGCTTTCCTCACCTCTCTAAACATCACGGAGGAGATCGAATATGTGGTGGACATCAACCCTTACAAACAGGGCTATTTCATGCCTGGCAGCGGGCAGGAAGTGGTGTCGCCATCTTTTCTCAGGGAATACAAGCCCGACATGATCATTGTGATGAACCCCGTTTACCTGGAGGAGATCCACCAGGACCTCAAACAGATGAACCTCTCCCCCGACATTTTACCGGTGGATTACTGGACCAAAACCCAAACCCTAAAAAATGCATGACATCATGATTTCTCCTCCATCTTGCCCCGTATGCCAATCGCAATCCGTAAGACAGGTGATCACCATCCCTTCTGTCCCGGCCCATTGCTGTATACTTTGGAACACACAGCAGGAAGCGGTCAACTGCCCCAAAGGAGACATACACCTGACATTCTGCGGGGAATGCGGACATCTCTACAACCCTGCTTTTGATGAGAGACTGATGGAATACAGTCCCAACTATGAAAACTCGCTGCATTTTTCCCCCAGGTTCCAGGAATATTCAAAAGGTCTTATCCGCCGGCTCACTGAGAGCTACCAGCTGTATGGAAAAGACATCATCGACATCGGATGCGGTAAGGGCGACTTCCTGAAGATGATATGCTCATACGGCCACAACAGGGGGTATGGGTTCGACAAGAGCTACCAGCCCGAACTGGAGGATCCGACCCATAAAGTGCAGCAGAACGGTGTGGAGTTTATACGCGACTATTACTCGGAAAAATATGCCCACTACCCGGCCGACTTTATTGTCAGCCGCTATGTCTTTGAACACATCCCACAGCCCCGCAATTTCTTACAGGACATTAAAAACACAGCACGCCGCCGCAACCCCAACATCACCTTCTACTTTGAAGTTCCCAACATCCTTTACACCTTGCGCGACATGGGCATCTGGGACCTTATCTATGAGCATTGCTCCTATTTCAGCGCCCCATCGCTGACCCGCATTTTTGAAAGCATGGATTTCGATGTGCTGCATGTAGAAGAGAAGTACATGGGACAGTTCCTCTCCATCGAAGCACAAACGGGCAACGGCTCCAGCCTTTCCTTTGAACCTTATGTTGAAGTGGAGGAGGTGCGCCACCGGGTGGACCGCTTCGCCCTTGAGTTCCAACAAAAGATGGAACACTGGAAAAACCGCTTAACAGAACTTCAAAAGTTGGGCCAACAAACGGTGGTGTGGGGAGGGGGGGCCAAGTGTGCCTCCTTCCTCAACTTTCTGGATACAAGCGGGGTCATCGAACACATTGTCGACATCAACCCCCGAAAAAAGGGAAAATATATGGCCGGGAGCGGGCAGGAATATGTCATGCCCGAAGACCTGAAAAGGCTTAGACCCGATACCGTCATCCTGATGAACCCCATCTACGAAGATGAGATCAGGAGCACCCTCCGAGAACTTGAGCTAAACCCCGATATCCTGATCGCCTGAACCGAACATCCCAACCACCTGACCTCATAACCTGATCGTTATTATAAGCTCTGCTGCAAATACCACCACCCACAAAAATACCAACGGCCCAATGCATCGAACCTGCCATCCTATACCCCCGCCGGGTTTCTTTTTAAGAACCCTCTTACTCCTGCTTACAGCCTGGTTTTCCTCCTGCCACCTTGGTGGCTCGGAGCAGTTCGTATATATAGACCCCGGCAGCCATGGCACAAGCAGGGGCAACGGCTCGGCCGGCAATCCCTATACCACCTGGGACCAGGTCAGGATGGTCTCCAACACCACCTATTACATCAAACGTTCAACAGATGTGGTTCTGAACGAACCCACCGACATCCACAAGAAAACGAATATCACGATTGCGGCCTACGGGGAGGGCAAAATGCCTCTTTTACGCACCGGCAAGCTACAAAAACCTTTCGACATCATCCATTCCCAAAAGATCACCCTGCGGGGCATTGCTTTTTCAGGAGAAGACAAAAGCAGCTACTGCCTCCGCATTATGGGGAAAAGCAGTGACATCACCATCAGGGACTGCCATTTCTCAAAGGCGCTATGGGGCATACGCATAATAGGCAACCCCGATGCCCATAACCCCAAACAAATACGCATTGTCAACACCACGGTACAGGAGACGGGCGACGATGGCATCTATGCCCAGTATACCCACAACCTGCACATCGATTCCTGCCGCATCCAACGAGTAAACCAGAACTGGTTCAGGGCAGGCCAAAGTGAGTCGATGGCCTCGGGCGATGCCATACAGCTCTTCAACTGCCGGTCCTTCTCCGTCAGCCACAACAGGCTCGACCGTTCGGATACAGGCAACAAATTCGCACTGATCGCCAGCCAGTCGCAAAACGGCACCATCTCCAACAACACCATCCTGGGTCCCTCCACGCAGGGCCAGGGAGGGGCATGCATCTACCTGGGCGGGGGCACCGACAACATCCATGCTGCCAACAACATCCTGAAGGGCAGCCGTTACGGCATATACAGCCATGCGGGCAACATCGCATTTACCAAAAACACCCTGGTAAACAACCTGACAGGCGCTGTTTTTCTCGATACCAGGCAGGCACTGGTCATCAACAACACCTTCTGGAACAACGCCACCCTCCTGCAGGGAAGCCACCTGGAGATTTACAACAACATATTCTGTTCAGCCGGGCAAAAACAGGGAAAGGCTTTTCGGCTTAAAGTCCCTTACAACTCTGATTACAACTGCTATTTCCCGGGCCCGTCAGAAGACCCTTCGGACCTGGACGGGCCGGTCCTTTTGTCGTCAAAAAGGGACCAGGACCAACATTCGGTCTTTGCCAATCCTCTTCTGGCGAAGAGCCCCCAGGGGCGGTTCCTGCTCACGCCGTCCTCACCCTGTATAGACCGGGGCACCAACCAAACTGAACGCTGGGGCCTGCCGGAGGACTATTGCGGAAAGGCTGTCGACATAGGAGCCAGTGAATACTGCCCGGACGAAAGAAAAAGAAAATAAATCCTGCATGCAAAGCAACATTGAGTTTAAGAAAGGATTCTATTCCAACATACTGAAACTAGGTGGTTATCAATATAGTTCAGAAGTTCTCAGCTTCCTCTCGTCCATTATCCTGGCCCGCCTTCTCCTACCCAAAGAATACGGCATCGTGGCCATGATCTCAGTGGTCACCAACTTTGCCATGATCTTTGCAGGTGCCGGCATTGCCTCTGAAATCATTCGCAACGATTATGGATTCACTTTTCACAAATCCATGGCCAACCTGTCGCTGGTCATCGGACTGGGCCTTTGCCTTTTCACATGCATGCTCGCTTATCCCCTTGCCCTTTTCTACAACAACATGAACCTCGTTTACCCTACCCTGCTCATCTCCACACAGTTCATCTTTAGGGGTATGTCGCTCACCCCACAGGCTCTTTTGCAAAAAGGACTCAAATTCAACTACATGGGCAAACTGACCTTCTTCTCCAACCTTTTCACCATTGTGATGATGATTGTTCTTGCTTTGCTGGATTTCTCCTATTGGGCGCTGATCATACCCCTCCCGGTAACGCATTTTATCAAGTACATCTTTTTAGCCCGTAAGACAGGCCTTCCATTTCGCATCTACCCCTGGAAATACACCGTGGTGGCCTTTCGTAAAGCCAAGAGCATCATAGGCAACATAACCGGCTTTAAGACGATCAATTACTGGGCCCGAAATGTTGACAACATCCTGATAGGTAAAATCTACGGAGAGGCGTCGCTGGGTATTTACAACCGGGGCTATCGTTTCCTGAATCTTTCCCTGAAGCTCATCACCAGGCTTTTTGATACGGTGCTGTATCCCAGCCTGAAAAAACTGCAGGACCAGGGTGGTCCGGTGCGCAAGGAATACCTAAACATACTGGGCATCATCAGTCTTATCAATTTCCCGGTAGGCCTGGTTCTGATCCTCTTTCCACAAACATTTGTCCGCATCATGTGGGGTCCCAACTGGCAGCAGGTAGCCGACCTGCTGCCCTACTTCGGCCTGCTGGTGATGTCGCAAACCATCAACTCTACGGCTGGAAGCCTTTTCATCCTCTTCAAGAAGGAAAGGGTGTTGCTCACCGTTGGCACCATATCGGCCGCCCTGATGGTGGGGGCCATCGTATGGGGATCCTTGTATTCCATGCTGCATGTTATCCGTTACTACGCACTGACCTACCTGGCCCTGATCGTCCCCATCACCATTGTCTTTGGTTTCATCAGGGCCTGTGGCTACAGCCTCAGGAGCCTGCTGCCCTTCTGGCTTCCCAAGCTGATCCTTTCACTGGGTATCCTGACATCACTATGGACGGATCATTACCTGGTCACCTGTATCCTGATGGGCACCTATTTGCTGCACCTCTTACATTTTCAGCGACACGAGATCATGCTTTTCAGCCAGTTCACCATCAGGAAAGTCCACAAATTCGTCGTCAATGGAAAATAATTATCGCCCGGCCATTGTGGTGGTAGCCTTCAACCGGTCCGCTTCACTCCGTCGTTTGCTCTCATCACTTGAGAAAGCTCATTACCCGGGAAAAACACCCCTTGTCATCAGCATCGACCATGCACCCGACAACCACGACGTATACGACTGTGCCAGCGATTTCCACTGGCCATATGGCCGCAAGGAAATCATCTACCACAGGGAGAACAAGGGGCTCAAAGCGCACATCCTCTCCTGTTCCGACCTGGCGAATGTTTACGGCTCTGTGATCATCCTGGAGGACGACCTTTACGTCTCGCCCTACTTTTACCGCTATGCATCCGCAGCATTAAACTATTATGCCGATGATGAAAGAATAGCAGGCATCTCCCTCTTTAATTATCCCCGTATAGAGAAAAAGGTGGACCCTCCCCCATTCTATCCACTGATCGATTATTCAGACGTTTACTTCATCCAATATGCAGCTTCTTCCGGTCAGGCCTGGACCAGCGACCAGTGGAAAGCATTCCGGAGGTGGCAGCAACAACCGGTAAATTTCAGGGAATACCGGGGTGTCGTGCCATCCACGGCCCTGGAATGGCCGCTGCGGTCGTGGAAAAAGTATTTTATCACTTACATGATTGAAAACGACAAATATTTTGTCTTCCCCACCATCTCGCTGACCACCAATTTCGACGATACGGGAAGCAACCGCCAGGGCAACACCTATGAGCTGCAAACCAGCCTGAAGGTAGACGACCGCCCCCTCACATTCAAGCCGCTGTCCCAATCCTTCAATGTTTATGATGCCTTCTTTGAGATTCTTCCCCGACACCTGAACCATTTTTGTCCTTACCTGGCCCGTTACAAGTATGATGTGGATCTTTACGGGATAAAAAACGCGCAGGAACTGAAAAGGGATTACGTCCTCACCACCAAAAAGTGTGCATCGCCGGTTAAAACCTTCGGGCGGCATCTCAAACCCCACGAGATGAACGTCATCTTCGGCATCCCGGGCTCAGAAATATCGCTATGCCGACGCAGCGACCTGGTTGACTTGTCGAAGGAAAACAACTATCAGTACTATGTTTCCGACTTCAGCTATTTCTATAAAACCCCGCCCACCAGGAAGGACATCATGAAGTTTGTCAGGTACCGTGTCAACACCAAACTGAAAAGAATGCTCAGCTGACCGACACCGGCGCACCATCAACCGCAACCCCAATGGAATCACTGGTAAAAAAACATGAACACAAGGACTACAATGAGGTGTTTCATCTCCTGTTGCTTGCACTGGTTATGTTAAGCTCCGTGTTTTACTATAAGATCATCCTGCTGAGCAACAACATGATATATGCACTCCAGCTGGCTGTGGTGGGGCTGATGTTTGTCTCCCTCCTCTTCCAACAGATCTTTTGGAAGTTCAGGCTCACCAAACATCATTTTACCACGCCCATCCTTTTGATCATGCTGGGAGTATTTACGGGCATGATCAGCGCTTATGCCTTCCACGGGCAGGACATCCAGATATCGCTGTGGGCACAACGTTTCATGTACTTTTACCTGTTCTACTTCTTCCTGCACATCCTGAAAATCCCGGTTGAACAAATTGAGAAGCTCGTCTTTGTTTTTGCCCTTGTGTACGTGGGGGCTTACCTCTTGCAATATGCGGTTTATCCCAGGGAGCTGTTTGAAGTGCGGCTGGATCCCAGCCGCGGGACCCTGAGAATCTTCCTGCCCGGGTTGTCTTTTTTGTTCCTCTCGTATTTCATCTCCCTGCAGAAAGTCCTGTATAAAAACTCGCTCAAGCATGCCTTGCTGATGCTGCTGTTTTTAAGCGTGATCGTCATGAGCGGCGGACGCCAGCTCCTGGCCAACATCTCCCTGGTGTCGCTCCTCGCCCTGCTCTTCAGCAGGAAGGTGAAATCGCGGTACCTGCTTTACCTGGTGGCGCTTCTGGCTGCTCTTGCCATATTCATCCTTTTCCAGGAGATCATCCGTAACCTGGTGGAAATATCGAGGGAACAGACCATCAACTCTGCCAGGATCACCCGGCTGAGGACAACAGAATTTTTTCTTACGGATTTTTTTCCCAATGACCTGAGCTACATGACGGGCAACGGAGAGGCCCACCAATGGTCGTCATATGGCATGGAGATACACTCATACAAGGTTTACCAAGGCTACTACCTCTCGGACATTGGTTTCATCGGTGAATACACCAAATACGGTATCTTCTTTGTGATCGGGGGCCTCATGCTGATGGTCAAAGCACTCCGACACCGCCATCCCAGGCACCTTCTTTATGTAAAGCTTTATCTCTACAGCAGCCTGATATCCCTTCCCCTGGGCAACATCTTCAGTCAGCCCTATTCCATTGCAGCCCTCTGTCTGCTGCTGTACATCATCGACCTGCAAAAAGCCAAAGAAGCCGGGGCAAAAAAACCCTGGCGTCCGAAGGTCTATTTCCCGGCCTTGGAGAATGAAAAAGCCGGTTATTCAGTCAAAAGCAGAACCTTACCATGAACGTAGCTTACGTCACAGCACAGGACTCGACCAATATCCGAAGTTTTTCCGGAACAGGCTATTACGTGCCCAAAGCCCTAAAAATGCAGGGGTGTGAAGTATCCTATATCGGAAATTTAAAAACCCGTCCTTACTGGCAGGAGAAGATCAAAGAGAAGTATTACCGGCGCCTCCTGCATAAAAACTACTGGTTCAACCGCAACCCGGTGGTATTGAAAAATTATGCCCGGCAAATACAAAAAGCCCTTCCTTCAACAAAAACCGATGTGCTGGTGAGCATCTCCAGCATCCCCACCACCCTGCTTGAGACCAGCCTGCCCATTGTTGTATGGGTGGATGCGGTGTTTCCCGACATCATCGATTTTTACCCTGAATTCACCAACATGCCGCAGGTGACCTTGCGGAACGGTTTCAAGATGGAAAAAATATCCCTCGACCGGTGTGCGCATGTGGTGTGCTCATCACACTGGGCTGCCAGGGGGGCGCAAAGGTACTACCGCTTACCCGACGAAAAGGTGTCGGTCATACCCTACGGCGCCAACATGGAAACAAGTCTTTCGCCGGAGATCATAGAGCAGATGGTCAACTCAAAGGCCACAGAAAAGTGCATTCTCGTCTTTGCAGGGGTAAACTGGGAACGAAAAGGGGGCGAGATGGCGGTGGAGACGGCAAGAATACTGAATGAGCGGCGACTGCCCACAGAACTCCACGTGCTGGGATCCCACCCGAAAAACAAAAAGCAATACCCTCCATTCGTCCGTTTTCATGGTTTCATCAGCAAGGAGACAGCCGAAGGCAAAGACAGGATCCGGCAGATCATTTCGGCGGCACATTTCCTTATCCTGCCTACACGCGCCGACTGCAGTCCCATTGTCTATTCCGAGTTCAACGCCTGGGGCATACCATGCCTGACCACAGATGTAGGGGGCACCACCACCCTGGTAAAAAACAACATCAACGGGTATGCCTTCCCCCTGGATAGCAGGGCTGATGAATATGCCACCTATATCAAGGATATCTTCAGCGATTATAACACCTATAAAAAGATGTGCCTTACCTCCTACGGGGAATATACCGGCCGGCTGAACTGGAAAACATCCGGCGCAAAAATGATGGCCGTCCTTCGCAGGGTAACCCACAACAAAACCTATGACAAGCAAAGCCGGTATATTGATACCCGTGCATAACAAGCTGGAATACACCAGGCGATGCATCCCCATGCTCACAGAGCTGCTGGATCAAAACCCCCTTCGGGAGCAAATGGCCTACGAGGTGGTGGTCATTGATGACGGATCATCCGACGGCACCGCCGACTGGCTCAGGAAACACCATCCCGGCGTACACCTGCTAACCGGCGACGGCTCATGGTGGTGGAGCGGAAGCATCAACAGGGGAGCACGCTATGCATCAGAAAAACTCAAATGCCAGTGGGTGGTGCTGTGGAACAACGACATCATACCAGCTAACGGGTATTTCGGTCATCTCACCGGGCTGATGCTCTCCTCCGGGCCGCAGGTCATCATAGGCTCAACCGTATGCGATTACCACCAGCCGGACAAGGTCTGGTCGATGGGCGGTTACTACAACCCTTTCAATGGATACAAATACATGCTTCGCGACAAGGATGCCCGGGGGATCAACCACACCGTAAAAGCTGACTGGCTCACAGGCATGGGAACAGCCATCCCCTGCAACATTGTTAAGGAAATGGGCTACTGGAATGAAAAGGACTTTCCCCAGTATTATGGCGATGCCGATTTTACATGGCGTGCAAGCAGGAAAGGGTGTCAGCTGAGCGTTGACCCCCGCCTTGTTCTTTACAACGACACAAACAACACCGGCTTCATGCATGGCGGCAGTTTCAAAAAGCTCCTGAAATCTCTCACCAGCTTGACATCCAAGTACAACATTGTCGTTGAGTGGAGGTTTTACAGAACGCATGCCCGTTCGCCCCTGGCTTTTCTCTTCCTGGCCTGGAAATATTTCCGCTATATCGGGGGCTTTTTTAAATGGAAGGTGCTGAACGCTTTCGGAATTAAAAGAAATCATCCATGAAAACACCCGGAATGTTTATTTATCCTTTTACCTCCAGGGGCGACCATACCCTCTACAACCCCTATATTGACAATGTTTTTCATGCACTGGACCCCTATTTTGTTTGCGTCAACAAGCACAAACCTTCTCAAACAGGGTTGATGAACGTCATACAGTATTTCTTTAAAATACACTACCTGCATCTGAACTGGATAGAGGAGCTGCCCGACAAGAAAGCGGGTTTCTTCCAGACCCTCTTTCTGCTGGTGTTCATTGTGATTAGCCGGATAACGCATAAAAGGATCATATGGACCCTCCACAACAAGGCCAGCCATTCACGGCGACACCGTTGGATAAAAAACAGGATCTTCAAGCTCCTGGCCCTTTACAGCAACTACATCATTACCCACAGCCAGGGTGGGGTTGAATTCATCAAACAACTAAACCCGGGAATCAGCACCGACAGGATACTGTATCTCCCGCATCCCGTGGAAGGCAAAAAGCTGGACGGGCACAGGGAGATCAAATACGACCTGTTGCTGTGGGGCAAAATGCTCAGGTACAAAGGCGTGCACCTTTTCCTGGAGTACCTGGAAGAGAGAAAAATGCTACACAAATACAGGATACTGATTGCCGGGTCTTTTGCTGATCAAGACTATGAAAGGGAACTACTGGAATACGAGTGCTCCAACATCCGCATTGTCAACGAATACGTTAAGGAACATGAGCTTCTCGACATGATGCGCCATTCCCGCATCATCCTTTTTACCTACCAGCATGAATCGGTATTAAGCTCAGGTGCACTGATGGATTCGCTGGTTTCAGGCAAACCTGTTGTAGGTCCTGACATAGGTGCCTTCCGCGACATGAAACAACAGGGCTTGATACACACCTATAACAGCTGGGAGGAATTGATTGATGTCATCGACCACCTGGTTGAAAATCCTGAGCGCATCGATGCGAAAAGGCTCCACGAATTCATCGAAGAAAACAGCTGGGACCAATACGGCCGTCGGCTCTTCAGGTGGCTCAGAAAGATGGAGCTGCCATACTGAAGAAAGCGGGCTGTCTGAGTTAACCCTTTACTGAAAAAAATCTGTCATGTATCCCGAAACTTATCCAAAAATCAAAAAACAAGCCGGATCCCGGTTCGCCCAACAGGACGGTTATATCATCATATCGCCTGTGAGGGATGAAGAAGAGCTCATCCACAAAACCATCGAATCGGTTGTTCATCAAACCATCCTGCCCCGGCAGTGGGTCATTGTAGACGACGGCTCCACCGACAACACCTCCGCCATTGTGGTAAGCTATCAAAACAAGCACCCATGGATCAAGCTGGTCAGCAGGAAAGACAGGGGCCGGCGGGTCCCCGGCGGCGGTGTTGTGGAAGCCTTCTATGACGGGTTGAAAGCAGTGGATATAGAGAACTGGGAATATGTGGTCAAACTGGACGGGGACCTCTCCTTTGAACCCACCTATTTTGAAGACATCTTCAGCCGTTTTGAAGATAAGCCGGGCCTGGGCATCGCCAGCGGTCAGACCTACCTGGCTGTCGACGGACAAACACCCCGCCGGGAGTCTTGTCCCAGGACACACACCCGCGGTGCATCAAAGGTTTACAAAAGGTCCTGTTTCTACGACATCGGGGGCATCATGGGCAGACGGGGATGGGACACCATCGACGACATGGCAGCCAGGGGGAAAGGCTATGACACCAGGAGCTTCCCGGAACTCAAACTGCTGCACCACCGACCGATGGGCATCCTGGCCCGCAAAAAAAGCTGGGTAAAGAACAGCCGGCAATACGGTGAGGATTACTATCAACTGGGCTACCATCCCCTCTTCATGATGCTCAAATGCGTCAAATTCATGGCCATTCATAAACCCTTCCTCCTGTTCGGCCTGCACATGGGGCTGCACTATACCAGGTTCATGGTGCTGAAAAAAGGAAAGATCGTGGACGGGGACATCGTCAAAAAAATAAGAGAAATGCAAATCAAACGGATGCTGCTAATAAAATGATGCCATGGTGATATTCCAGGTTTATCCCACCCTGCGCGACAGAGGGGGTGCCGAGAAAATGCTGCTTGCCATAGCCGGCTCGCTGGCACGCAACCACCAGGTCTTCATCCTTTCCGAAGACCATGAGCCTGAGATGCCCCCAGGCGTCAAACACATCCCGCTACGCCTGAAGCACCCGCTTCTGCGTCTTTTCACCCTTTCCAACATCCTTTTGGCCATTCGCAAACACAGGCCCGATGTGGTGCATTCACACCACCGCATGCCAACCATGTTGTTCTCCATCCTGAAAAGAACCCACCCTTTCAAACTCATCCACACCGCACACGTCACCTTCAACGACAAAAAAATCTTCAGATTTTCACGGGCCGACCTCTACATAGCCGTTGGCCGGCAGGTAGCCGACAACCTGCACCAAACCTTTTCTATCCCACTCAACAAGATACGCACCATCATCAACGGTGTGCCCACACCGGCAAGCACACCGGCATCATCAGTCTGCACGGAAAACGGCATGAAAAATACAGCCATCGCAGTAGGACGCCTGAGCAAACAAAAAGGACATTTTTACCTGATCGAGGCCTGGAAGACCGTGGTAGATGCCCTGGGTGAGGCCCACCTGGTGGTTCTGGGTGATGGAGACCTGAAAGACATCCTGCACCGGCAGGTAAAAAACGCCAGGCTGGAAAATTACATCCATTTCAAAGGCCACCAGCCCAATGCAACAGAGTGGATGAGCCGCTCCTGCTTTGTTATACTGTCTTCCCTGTGGGAGGGGCTGCCCCTGACCGTCCTGGAAGCTTTCTCTGTAAAAAGAACGGTGGTGGCCACCACCATCCAGGGAACCACCGAAGTTGTTGAAGACGGCAGGACAGGATTGCTGGTACCCCCACGCAACATCTCCATGCTGGCACAAGCCATCACAGGCCTCTTCCGCAACCCCGAAAAGCGAAAAACACTGGAAGACAACGCATATAAAGAGTTCCTGGCAAAATATTCCCACGACAGGATGCTGAAAGAATACCAAATGGTCATCGAAGGCATGGATGGCAAAGGGGCACCAAAAGAAAAAGCATTTCACCCCCAGGCAGGCACACCGGCATAAACAAATGGAAAACTACCGTATGAAAACCATACCAGAAAAAATTTCCGTATTGAACATCCGGGTAAACAACCTGACCATGGATGAGCTCCTGTCCAAACTGGATCAGGGTATGGTGGTCACTCCCAACATCGATCATTTCATCAAGCTGCAAAAAGACAAAATATTCTACCACACCTACCAGCAGGCTGATTACACCCTGCTTGACAGCCGGGTCGTCTATTACATGCTCAGACTTTTTGGCTGTCCGATCAAAGGCGTCATACCAGGTTCCGACCTGCTCCCGGCTTTCTGCCGTTACCACAGGGACAACCCCGACATCAAAATTTTCCTGCTGGGCTCGATGAATGGCATTGCCCACCAGGCCATGACAAGGATCAATGAGAAAGCCAAACGGGCCATGGTGGTCGATGCCTGCTCTCCCAGCCGGGGTTTTGACACCCAAAAAGCCGAATGCAGATCCATCGTTGAAAAGATCAACCGCTCAGGGGCAAATGTGCTGGTAGTGGGCGTAGGGGCTCCCAAACAAGAGCTGTGGCTTGCAAAACACCTGCCCGAAACGCCCAACATAAAGATAGCGATGGCCCTGGGTGCAACCATCGATTTTGAAGCAGGCTTCAGAAGAAGACCTCACAGGTACATCCAAAAGGTGGGGATGGAATGGTTCTTCCGGTTCCTGAGCGAACCCGGCCGTCTGTGGAAAAGATATTTCGTGGACGATGTTCCCTTCTTTTGGCTCTTCCTCAAACAAAGGGCAGGGGTATACAGGAATCCTTTCGACCACTCCGCGTTGGCCAGGACCAATAAAATGACCAATCCTGGCAACTCGGAGATAAAGACTTCGAAACCGGTTGAACACAAAAAGATAAAAATACAGGATCTCCACTAGAAGGGCCTTTTCCCGGAAGAACCCACCCAACTCAAACACCCGGCAATGAAAAAGATCATCATATACCGCTACCACGGCCACTTCGAACCAAACAGCCACCGCATCAGGCTGCTCAAAAAAATTGAACCGGAAGTCCCTGTTTACGGAATATATGGAGGAGAGCCAGGTTTTTTCCAACAGGCCAACCACAAGCTCGGGTCCCTGCTGGAGAACAACTATTGTCTGAAAGTGGGCGACAGGTACTGGAAATGGCTGCATGCCGACGTGACATACAAAATGTGGTACCAGGACGTGGGCCGGCATGTTGATTTCGACCGGGCATATGTCATGGAATGGGACCTGATCATATTCGCAAAACTGCAGAGCCTTTTCCCGAAGGCCCGTGAGGGCAACACCCTGTGTACAGGCCTGATCCCCCTGGAAAAGGTCGCCAGGTACTGGTACTGGATGAACCCGGCCAACAGGCCCAGGGTGGAAGACTTCTTCAAAAGGGTGAATAAATACTACAACAAGCCCTTCGTGAAATACGCCAGCCTGGGGCCCGGTCTGTCCGCCCCCAAATCTTTCTTTGAAGGATTGACCAGGCTGAAAATTTTTGAAGCCAACATCACCGATGAGATCAAAATACCTGTGTGGAGCCAGCTCCTGGGCATTGAACCTGAAAGCAATGGCCTTTACCGCAAGTGGTTTTCTTATCATGAGATGCGCTTTTTCAATGCCAACATCACGCCTGTGCGGCCCGGCACCATCGGCAGGGAGCTGAAAAAGAAACATGGACGGCGGGCCTTCCACCCTTTCCTGGAACCGGAAACCTTCGAGGTGCTTGCTGAAATGTATGAAAAAACCAACCACCACCATGCAACGGATGCCCCCAAACAGCCGGTTGGGATCGTTTCTCCCTATACGTACAAAATAAACTGCAGGCTGATGGAAAGGGAAAAGCAAAAAATGGCAGGGTCATGAAATCCATTGTCATAGATCCATTAAAAACCGAGCGCAAAGGCAACCGCTACATCCGCAGATGTATTCTCACACGTTGGGATGGGAACAAGAAGGTCCGCTCAGATGAGCTTTTCTTTAGCTTTCCCGACTCAGTAGACCCGCCCGACGACAACGACTGTGATGCCTACCTGTTGGCAACCGTGATGGACGCTATGTCGGAGAACAGAACCATCACAGTCAAAGGATCGGTGTCCGCCGAACTGCTGGTCAACATCAGGGAATTCCAGGGCTGCTGGGAACTTTGGCTGCCCGGTGAATTCAATGAGGTCAACATGAAAGTAGATGCCCTCAGGGAAGGAGAAAAACAAAACCCCCATGTCATGTGTGCTTTTTCGGGGGGCGTAGATGCCACTTTCTCGGTATGGAGGCACAACATGAAAAAGCCAGCGGACGGGGCTTACCCAATAACGCACGCATCCTTTATCCACGGCCTCGACATCCCCTTGTCGGAGCCCGCCATATTCTCCAGCGCCTGCCAAAGTATAGAGGAAACATTGCAGGAGGCCGGTATCGAACTGGTTTGCATGGCCACCAACTACCGGCAAATATCACAGTTAAGATGGATCTATGCCCATGGTGCCGCTATGGTGGCCTGTTTGTCGAACCTGAAAACCCTGGCCGGCAAGTGCCTCATCGCAAGCTCCAGGTCATACAACGAACTGATTTTTCCCTGGGGCTCCAACCCTGTCTCCGATCCGCTGCTGAGCTCAGCAGGCTTTCGAATCATCCACGACGGGGCTACACACAGCCGCCTGGATAAGATCAAAGCCATATCCGGGTGGCAAACGGCAACCAGGAACCTCAGGGTATGCTGGGAAAATCAGGATAAAGAGGGCAACTGCGGCAAATGTGAAAAATGCCTGCGCACCAAAATCATGTTCCTGTTAAACCACCAGCCCATACCCAGGTGTTTTCCCGACTGGAAGGAAAAACTTGCCATCAAAAACATCAACCTTGGAACCGACCATCACAGAGAAGACTGGAAAAATTTGCACCGACTGGCAAAACAAAATGGTTTTGACAGGAAAACCGCCTGGCAAATTGCACGGACGACACGAAAAAAACAACCCTGGAAGGATGTATTGATGCCCAGGGGAACACCGGCCAGGAAACTGGCCATTAAGTTAAAAACTACTTTTCTCAGAAAAAAATCCGGGTTAAATGGCATCCAGCATACCTGAAACCGACATAAAGGAATACCTTCAACAATTCAGGGATTACGGACTGGTACACCTGTATGCCCACCCGGGTAATGCAGGTGACGCTGTCATCCTTGCCGGCACCCTCCAGCTCTTCGATGCCATAGGCATCCGCTACCAACTGATCCATGATACCCATCATTTCAAGCCTGAAGGCCAGACAGTCTTCTACAGCGGGGGGGGTTACCTGGTGAATTACTACCCCGAGGCCACGTCTTTTATTGAAAACAACCACAAAAAACTCAAAAGGCTGGTTATTTTGCCACACACGATCAATGCCAATGAGAAGATGCTGGCCCGGCTTGGCGCAAACGTCGACATCCTTGCCCGCGAGAAATACACCTACCGTTTTTTAAAGGAAAATGCACCCAAATGCAATGTGTATCTTGCCCGCGACATGGCCTTTATGCTCGACACCAGCAAGCTGATGTCTTACCGCCTGCCCACCCTGGCCGGGGTCCTGCTGAAAAAAATATACTGGAAAATTACAGGAAATCCCAAAATAAAAGAGGTTCCCAGTCCGGGCATCCTCCTGAAAAGCAAGACGGCCGAATTAAAAAGTTCAATATACAGGGCATCCCATAGCAACAGGAAGCTTTACTGCTTCAGAGACGATCCCGAGAAAACAGGCATCCCCCTTCCAAAAGACAACCTGGATGTCTCCCGCATCTATAAGCAGGAGATAGGTTACCTTCCCCTGGTTTACTATTCGGCCAGCAAGATGACCAGGCTGATCAACAAGTACGATGAGATATACACCAACCGCCTTCATGCTGCCATTATCGGGGCCCTGCTGGGCAAGAAAACCTATTTTTACCCCAACAGTTACTACAAAAACCAGGCTGTCTACGAGCATTCACTTAAGGATCATTATCCCAGTGTAACCTGGATGGGACAATAAGCCATGGCCATCATCTCACACGATCACCGGTTCATCTTTGTGCACATTCCCAAAACAGCAGGCACATCCATCACCAGGGCTTTGCTCAGCCAGGAGGTTCCCCTGTACAGAAAGGCCATACGCAAACTCACCCATCTTCATACACGCCTTCTGCCGGGACCTGCCAGTCCCAGACTGTCACAACCGCCCATCCCCAAACATGCAAAAGCCAAAGACATCAAAAAAATGGTGGGCAGAAAGATCTGGAACAGCTATTTCACTTTCGCCATTGTGCGTAATCCCTGGGACCTGATGGTATCCTCCTACCATTGGTGGCTTCAACATGCAGAGATATGGGAAAAGCTGCAACCCTACCACGAAGCCGTCAGGGCGATGGATGGATTTGACCGGTTCATACGATCGGATCTTGGACGGGAAAGAATCAATGAGGCCCGGGGTGACATTTTTGACTGGCTGACTGATGAAGATGGCGGCATCATAGTGGATTACGTAGCCCGTTATGAACAACTTCAGGATGAATACAACAAAATATGCCAGATCACAGGCATCCCGCCAGTCTCCCTGCCCCAAACCAACACCACACGCCGGTCGGACTACAGAGATTATTACGATGATCAATCCCAAAAGCTGGTTCAGGAAAGGTTCCACAGAACCATCAAACAGTTTGGTTACAGTTTCTGAAGATGAGAAACACCCGTTTGCTTATCATTGGGGGAGAAAGTTTTGTTGGCTGGAATTTTCTTCAAAAAACCCGTATTGACGTTGAACTGCTGGTCTTTTCCAGGGTGAGCACTTCATTTTCCAATGAGATCATCTCTTCCGACCTTACAAAGATCTCCGACCTTCATTTTCAGTGGGCAGATGTGGTATTGAACTGTTCAACCATCGGATACTCCCCCTTCACATCTTCATCAAAGTATTATCGCATCAATTACCGCATTGCTGAAGACAACGCCAGGAAAGCAAAAAGAAACGGGGTGAAGTATTTCATCCAAATGAGCAACCTGAGTGTATACGGACATCATGGATACATTGACTCTTCCACTCCCACTAACCCGGTTAGCCATTACGGAAAAAGCATCCTGCTGGCCGACCGT
>CAJXLE010000038.1 GCA_913055895.1 uncultured Bacteroidota bacterium
AGGGCCAGAGCCCCATCCAGGGTGTAGAAATCAAAAATTTCTTTTCTCCACAGACTGCCGTCTTTCAGTCCCGGTGTCTCGTCGGGGTTGATGTCGGTGCCGGTGGCTACTACCAGGTAATCGTATTGCAGCACCTGCCCGCCTTCCAACAATACCCGGTTGTCGTTTGGCTCTATCCGGTCGATGCCTGTATAAAGGACATTGACCCCCGGGGGCAGAAAATCGGATTTGGGTTTGATCACATCGTTTTTGTTGTAAATCCCAAAGGGGATGAAAAGGAAACCCGGTTGATAGTAATGGGTTTTGTCTTTATCCACAATGGTGATGTCCCATTCGTCCCTTGAGAGAACTTTGCGGAGCTTGTTGGCCATGATGGTTCCACCTGTACCGGCTCCTAAGATGACGATCTTTTTCATAAGGTTGTTGGTATTTTATTGTAGATTTATAGTTACATGGAACTTAACCCGTTTTTGCGGGTCAGTTCTCCGGGGTTGTTTATATTTTATTTTGAATGTGTTTCTACTTTCCGCTACCGGCCCGGGAATTTCCCGGTTTAATTTTTTTTTGTCTGTTTCGGTTGGCCGTGTGGCTTTCCTATTCGATTATTTTTATTTTAAATTTATACACCTGTTGCAAGTGTGAAGACAATAACATTTCTCGTTGTAACGAAAGTACATTTTATCTAAATATTTAGATGTATTTATATGACTAATAATTATCATAACTGATATATATCATAGGAGACTGGTAATGAGTAGAATTTTGGATACATCCAACTGCACCTATTGTGCATACCGCTCGTGGGCTTTTAATAAACTGGATCAGGCATCGATGGAGAAAATCGATGCCCACAAGACAGAGGTTTTTTATGAGAAGGGGGAGGCGATATGTCACGAAGGACAGGAGATCAACAGTTTTTTATACCTCCGCAAAGGCCTGGTCAAACTGCTCACCACCGAGAAGAATGAAAAACAGCATATCATTAGCATTGGCAAGCCCCTGGACTTTATTGGTTTGTTGAGCATCTTTTCCAACCGACATCACATCTATTCCATAACCGCCATTGAAGATTCGGTGGTTTGTTTTGTGGATCTGGCCGTTATCAAGGAGCTGATGCGGCAGAACGGCGAATTTGCGCTGGATTTTCTTGAGAAATCGAGCCGGGTGGCGGATGAAGTGCTCAATACCAGGATCAGCATCAACACCAAGCAGTTGCGGGGCCGCATAGCCTATATACTCCTTTTTTTTGCCGACCACATCTACAACCGCCATGAATTCGAGTTGCCCATCAGCAGGAAGGAGATGGCCCAGCTGATCGATATGAGCACGGAAAATGTGATACGCATACTCTCGGAGTTCCGCAAAGACAAGATCATAGAGATTGAGGGCAAGCTGATCCGGATACTGGATGCCGGGAAGCTGCAGCGTGTCTATGACCTTGGCTGACAGATTCCTGCCGGACAGGTGGCGGATCGAGGCTCCTGTCTTTGGTTGGCTGCCAGGCAAAGCACACTGAGAAAAGGAGAGCTCAGGTGTGACCCGACTTTCGCAGGTCCCTTACTGTCTTGGCCAGGTTGGTGGCAAAGACAAAATCGTTCAGTTCCGGGTTGTCGCTGTGCAGGATCTCCTCCCTGGATCCTTCCCACCATTTTTCGCCGTTGTAGAGAAAGATCACCTTGTCGCCTATCTCCATCACCGAGTTCATGTCGTGGGTGTTGATGATGGTGGTGGTTTCGATATCCTTTGTCAGCTCGCCGATCAGCCTGTCGATGCGTATGGCCGTTTTGGGATCGAGGCCGGAGATGGGTTCATCAAAGAACAGGTATTTGGGATTGAGGGCAATGGCCCTGGCGATGGCCACGCGTTTTTGCATGCCGCCGCTGATCTCGGCCGGGTAAAGGGAGTTGACGTTGTGGATGTTCACCCGCTCCAGGCATTCATTGACCCGGCGGTGCTTTTCGTCTTCCGTCATATTGGTGAACATGTCGAGGGGAAATTTTACGTTTTGCTCCACCGTCTCGGAGTCGAACAAAGCCCCGCCCTGGAAGACCATGCCAATGTTCTTGCGGATTTCTTTTTTCTTTTTGAAGTTCAGTTGGTTGAATACTATGTCGTCGTAGAGGATCCGGCCCTGGTCGATATCGAGCAGGCCGATGATGCATTTGAGCAGCACGGTCTTGCCCGATCCGCTCTGCCCGATGATCATGTTGGTCTTTTTCTCCTGGAATTCCACCGATATGTCTTTCAGCACTTCGGCATGCTGGAATTCTTTGTACAGATGTTCGATCTTGATCATGTCAGCAACAATTGGGTGAGAACATAATTGAAAATGAGAACGATGATGCTGCTTTCCACCACGGCGCGGGTGCTGTTCTTACCCACCTGCAGGGCACCGCCATAAGCATAGTACCCCCGGTAGGAAGAGACCGAGGTGATGATGAAGCCAAAAATAGCGGCCTTGATCAGGGTGTAGGTCACATAGTAAGGGATGAAAGCATACTGTATGCCGTAGATGTAATCGTGGGAGCTGACCACCCCGGTGGCAACCCCACCCAGCCATCCCCCGAAAAGGCCGATGAAGATGCTCATGATGGTGAGAAAGGGGAGGAAAAATACGGCAGCCACGATCTTGGGCATGATCAGGTAACTGGCTGAATTGACGCCCATGATCTCCAGGGCATCTATTTGTTCGGTAACGCGCATCGTACCCAGTTCGGATGCAATGTTGGAGCCAATTTTCCCGGAGAGGATGAGGGCCACAATGGTGGAGGAGAATTCCAGCAGGAGGATGTCGCGTACCGCCAGTCCCAGTAGATAACTGGGATAGAGCGGACTTTCAGTGTTGTAGGCTGTTTGTATGGTGATCACAGCCCCGATAAAAACCGATATGATGGCCACAATGCCCATTGAGTTGATGCCCAGGAACTCAATTTCCTTGATTGTTTGCCGGTAGTACATTCTCTTCTTCTCGGGCGGGGCAAAGACCCTTCCCATCAGTATCATGTAACGGCCAATGTGGGAGAACAGTTCGCGGAAAGGTTTGGTCATGTCTCTGCGTATTTGTCGATCAGCATATCCTTCATTTTTGCCACTCCGGTGGTGGCTTTTTCCCTGATCAGGTGCACGTTTTCACTGCGCGGTGTTTCCACTGCACTTGGATCAACAACAAAAAGGGGTGCCGGGGAATCTACATAATGCACCAGTCCCGCGGCCGGGTATACCTGCAGGGAAGTGCCCACCACCGCAAAGATATCTGCTTCTTGAGAGATGCGTGCCGCCTCGCCTATGGCGGGCACTGCCTCGCCAAACCATACCACATGCGGGCGCAGTTGATAGCCTTTCTCGCACTTGTCGCCCAGGTTCAGCTCAGAGCCCTCGATCTCGTAAACGAGGTTTTCATCGCCGGTGCTCCGGGCTTTTCTGATCTCGCCGTGCAGATGCAATACATTGGAGCTGCCGGCCCGTTCATGCAGGTCGTCGACATTTTGAGTGATGACCTGCACATCAAAGTGGGATTCAAGGTCTGCCAGGGCCAGGTGACCGGCGTTGGGCTCGCTTTTGAGCAGCTGCCTGCGCCGCTCGTTGTAAAAACGCAGGACCAGCTCAGGGTTGCGTTCCCAGGCCTCGGGGCTGGCAACCTCGGTTACGTCGTACTGTTCCCACAGGCCACCCATGTCGCGGAATGTCTTCAGTCCGCTTTCGGCACTGATGCCCGACCCGCTTAATACAACCAGTTTTTTCATAGGCATGAACTTTTGGATCTTCACAAATGTAATGATTTTGCCCCATTATTGGATGACCATCCATGGAATGGTCATTCATATGCTTATGGACAGGTTTTCTTATGGCAGGTTTTCTGATGGAGTAGGGGGAGTGCATCCTTTTTTGTATGGATCAGGGCTACGCAAAAGCCTGGTCTGTAAACACCGTGGGTGAATGGTACGAATTCCGGGAACTGGAGTTCCGGGGCAGGAAAATTTATTTTCAGTTGCCGGCACCCGCCGTGGAAGCCACCACAGCTGCCGAAACGCTGGCCGCCACCGCTGCCTGTATTTCCTGCAGGGTCTTGCTCACCGCTCCTGCTATCTCATTGTTGCGGGTGAAAGCTTTTAATGTTTTCCGGATTTTCTTCCGCTCCTTCTTATGGCTGGCCAGTATCGCGGAAATGCCGCAGGCGCTGATCAGAGCAAGCAAAATGGCATCCTCGGTGCTGGCCTCTTTGTTTGAAAACATTACTTTCCTAAGGTGCTCCAGCCGCTTTTTTCGATACGTCCAGTTCAGCAAATAGCTCTTCCGGTAAGGTATCAGCCCCAGGAATTTTTTCTTCTCCAGCCTCATCATGCCCTGGCGGTGAAGGTTTACCAGGGCATCCTTTTTGTAACGGTGGCCCAGCGAATCCAACTTTCTCACCCAGTATTTCACTTTCCTGTTCTTTTTCGACTGCCTGATGGTATGAAGGGCTTCTTTTGCTGCATCGTACAATTCCGGCTCCTTGCCGGTGGGTACGATCATGCCCCCTTCGGTACGT
This sequence comes from uncultured Bacteroidota bacterium, assembly GCA_913055895.1. Taxonomy (GTDB): domain Bacteria; phylum Bacteroidota; class Bacteroidia; order Bacteroidales; family UBA12077; genus JAGXLC01. Next base: position 4,529 of record CAJXLE010000038.1, read on the forward strand.
ATGGCCTCGAGGCGCGACAGGTCAAGCAGGATGGCACCTGTCAGTCCGAATATCAGGTACTGGTCGGATATACCCGAGCCGGTGAAGCCGGATTTATCCTGTTTGTGTGCCAGTACCAGGAATTGATCCGGTATGTTTAGGTTGGGTTCCATAAGCATAAGGTTTGTATGTTTTATGCAAGATAATGGATAATTGGCAAATGTGCATGGTTAGAACCCATTTGTTTTATTCGCGGATGTATCCTTTTATTGGATGTATGGTGTGATGTCGGTGGCTATCTGTACCACTTTTTCCGTATCACCCTGGCTGTCGGCTATCGGGATGAAAGAGCCTGCCAGCGAATGATTGGCCTGGTTGTTCTCTATTTTGATGAGCTTTTTTTGGGCTTTTCCTTCGATGACCACTTGCCAGATCTCACTGTAGCCGTTGTTGCCGTCACCCAGCGAATGATAGAAGTCGGAGAAAGCCCGGCCCTTCACATCCTGATGGTTTTGGTTGATCAACTGCAGCCAGGCATCGTTGATGTCGGTGATCCTGCCCTCCTTGTCGAACTGAACGAAGTAGCTGGATGTTTTCAGGGCTTCCACCAGCCTCTCCATTTCGCCCTTGATGCGGTCGGCTTCCTCACGGGTGGCTTTCAGTTCCTCTATGTTTTGCTGCAGTTCCTCTTTTTGAGAGGAAAGCTCTTCATACTGCGTTCTTGATTGTTCCAGCAGTTTGTTGGTTCTCAGGTTGATCAGGGTGGTTTTCATGGTGATGGCAATGTCCTCTGCCACCTTTTCCAGGAATTTTTTCACGTGTTCTTCAAACCTGCCCAAAGCGGCCAGCTCAAAAGCTCCGTATACTTCGTCGCCGGTGACCAGGGGCATAATAAACAGCACATCGGGTTGGGTCTGGCCAAGTCCCGACTTGATGTTGAGATAGTTGGCCGGCAGTTTGGTCTGGTGGATTTTCTCGTGTCCTTCGATGCTCCTGCCCACCAGGCCTTCTCCCATCATAATTTGTTTCTCTATCTGTTTGCGCGATTCATAGGCGTAACAGGCTTGCATCTCGATGAAAGGCTCCTGTTCATCTTCTTCGTTGACCAGGTAGAGGGCACCTGCAATGGCCCCCGAATATTTCACCAGGTTTTTGATGATGTGATAGGAAAAATCATGCAGGTCTGCTTTATCAGACCTGAGGATGTCACCAAATTCTGCACGGCTGTTGGCCAGCCAGTTGTTGATTTGAATCTCCTTTTGTTTTTGCATCAGCTCCTGGTTGGTCGCTTCAGTTGCCTCTTTCTGCTTTTTCACTTCCGATACTGCCTCGTCTACCTTGTGCTGCAACCGTTCTTTCTCCTTTCGTGTCGATATGATCCGTTGCCTGATGATGAGGGTGATCAGGCTGCCGACAACCAACACGGCCAGTAAACAGAACCAGGCGGTTCGCCAGAATGGCGGTGTGATGCGGATGGACACCGTCACAGGTTGTTCATTCCAGACCCCGTCGTAATTCGAGGCCTTTACCATGAAGGTGTAGGATCCCGGATCCAGGTTGGTATAGGTGGCAAAACGCTTGTCGCTGTCTGTGGTTATCCATTTGTCGTTGAAGCCTTCCAGCTTGTATTGATACCGGTTGTCATCGGGGTAGGCATAATGCAGCCCGGCAAATTCAAACGAAAGGATGTTTTGGTTGTGGTTCAGGGTGATCTTCCGGGTGCGGTTGATGTTGCTGTCAAGGACCGTTTTTCCGTCGATCTTCTCACCCGCCACAATGCTTTGGTTTGATATTTTGAAATCCGTGATGACAACCCTCGGAAGCGTAGAGTCCCTTTTGATCCTGTCGGCTTCAAAGACGTTGAACCCGTTGGGTCCGCCAAAAAGCAACTCGTTTCCCGGTCCCCTGGCATAGGCGCCCCACCGGAACTGGCTCGACTGAAGGCCGTCGTTGGCATCAAATGTTGTAAAGGTTTCTCTCGTGGGGTTGAAACGGGAGAGCCCCTTGTTGGTGCTCAGCCACAGGTTGCCCTGCTCATCCTCCAGGATGCCATATATCACGTTGTTGCTCAGTCCGTCCGATTTGGTATAGGCGGTGATTTGCGAGGCAGCAGGATTTTCATGGTTGATGTCGATTTTGTTCAGACCGCCTCCATAGGTTCCGACAAAAAGGATGCCCGGGTTTTCAGGGTTGTAGTGCATGGAAATAACGCGGCTGTCGCTTAGCGAGTTGGTGTCGTCACGGTTCGACATGAATCGCTGATACTGGTAATCGGTCTGAAAGGTGCTTTTTTCAGGATCTTTCGGGCGCATCATGGTCAGTCCGCCCCAGGTGCCAATCCAGAAATTGCCTTTACCATCCTGCACAATGCAGTTCGACTGGACTCCCAGGGGGGCTATGGAGTTGGCGTTGTCGGGGTCGTGTTGTATATGGCGGTATTGTTCTGTTTGCGGGTTGTACAGGTCAAGCCCGGCTTCCATGCCCACCCAGAAGGTGCCGTCATCATCCCTGTAGATGGCCTGTATGATGCTGTCACGCAAAGCTTTGTCGCCGCTGCCTTTGTAGGTGGGTCCGCTTTCTGCAGGAATGGCTCTTCCATCCCTGACCACCCTTACACCGGCGCCCCAGGAACCCATATAGACATCCCCGTTTTGATCTTCGAAAAAACAGGTTGTCCGTTCGTTGTACATGCCGTTTGGATCCTCGGGTCGGGGCTTGAAGCGTCTGACGGAGCCCTGGTTGCGGTTAAGCACAAATGTGCCGCTGTTGCGCGTCCCCACCCATATGCGGTTTTGCCTGTCCACCATCAGGGCCCGGATGATGTTTCCGGGTATGGAATTTTTTTCGCCTTCGCGCTGCTTGTAATGTTTGAAGTTTTTCTGCCGTGTGTTTAGCTTGGTCATGCCGGTGTTGCCGTGGGCTATCCACAGGGACCCGGTACGGTCTTTAAAGAGAGCCACCACCATGTCGTCGTTGATGCTGTTGGGATCTGAAGCATCCGGGGTATAGGATGCTATGACGCGCTGTTGCTGTTTGTCGAAAAGATACAAACCATTGTAACTGCCTATCCACAGTTGATCTTCCTTATGGCGGCATATGCTGGTTATGGTGTTGTTTTTGAACTCCGGTGGTTCGATCAGTGTGGATTCCCTGCTTCGGGTGTTGAATTTCATGATGCCGCCGGGGTAGGCAAGCCATAGCATGTCCTGATCGTCCATGAACATGGAGTTGGTCTGTTCAAAAACAAGCTCTGCTCCCGGCACCTCGAACGACAGAAAAGTCTGAGATTCCGGCCGGTAAAGGTTTAGGTCTTTTTCGGTGCGTATCCATAGGTTGTCCCGGCTGTCATGGGTTATGGCGTAAATGTTGTTGGATGTCAGGGCATTTTCCCGTGACGTGTCCCTGGTATGGCTTATGAATCCTTCTTTCTCCGGGAGATACCTGTTCAGCCCCCCGCCCAGGGTTCCTGCCCAGAGGTTTCCATCACCGTCCACATGAAGGGAATAGATCCTTCCCTTATTGATCGAGGTGGGATCATCGGGATCGTGCCGGAAGACCTTAAAGTCTTCGGTGGCGGGGTTGTACCTTGCCAGCCCCCCGCTGTTTGTCCCCACCCACATTACACCGTCTCTGCCTGGTGCCAGTGAATAGATAAAGTTGTCGGCCAGTGATTTTTCTTGTCGGACCGATTTTTTAAAAACGGTGAACTCGTAGCCGTTGAATTTATTCAGGCCGTCTTCCGTTCCAATCCAAAGGTATCCCAGGCTGCCCTGGGCGATTGACCGGACCACATTTTGCGACAGGCCGTCTTTCTGGCCATAACTTTTAAAATGATCGGGGGGTGCGGATTTTTGTGCGAAAAGGGAAAAAGAAAAGCCAGCCACCAGGGATAAAACGAACAAGACACGGGTTAAGGTATTCATTTTTAGCGGGTTGTTTGGGTCATCCTGTTTTAACAAAATATTAATAAATCATGAACATCAAAAGGAGAGAAACAAAATTTCACAATACCTGGGATGTGGTGTTCGGGATCACCGTTCATTAAATTGGAAGTGAGTTGTTTATGGGTGTCTTGCCGGGCAGTTTTTTTTAGATGCCAACCGGCAGCTTCCACGAAAACGTTTGCGACCCATTGGTTTGTGTGGCAATGTCTTGTTTTGCAGTGATTTTTGGCTGCGTTGACCGGTGTGCATTCAATGAAATGTGCCGGCCGGAAGTGCATGGACCCGTAAGTATCGCCTTGCTTCGCATTGACGGGGATGCATTGTCTGACATCCAGCTGATGAATTATATGTCGGACCGGCATGGATGAATCCCGGGAATTATTCGTAGTGCAGGCTTTCGGCCGGGTTGCTTTTGGCAGCCGACACCACTTTGTTGACCATGGTCAGGAAGGCAATGATCAGCGCCAGTGCTATTCCTGCAAAGAAATGATGCCACTGAAGGGATATCTGGTAGGCAAAATTGTCCAGCCAGCGATTCATGAAATAGTAAGCAACGGGTACACCTATGATGCTCGCTGCCAGGACCAGGACAAGAAATTCCCTGCTGATTTTAAGGGTTATTTGTCTTATGTTGGATCCGAATACCTTGCGTATGGCAATTTCCCTGGTTTTTTGAATGACAACAAACGATATCAGTCCAAACAGACCCAGGCAGCTTATGAAAATGCACAACAATGAGAAGATACCAAATATTTTCATGGTGTTGATTTCTGCCGAATACATTTCTTTGTAGCGGTCCTGTACAAAAAATCCATCAAAGGGTTGGCCTGGAAACAGGGTCTGCCAACCGTCTTTCACCTGGTCGACGGTGTTTCTGAGGCGGCCCGGCTCCATTTTTGCAATAACGTATTGGAATTGGTTGGGGTTGTAGAAGAAAACAGCAGGTTCAACAGGGCTTCTCAGGGAATAGTAGTTGTAATCTTCAATCACCCCGATCACTTCGACCCAGGCGGAATCATTCTCGGGGTGGGTAAAGCGTTTGCCCAGGGGCTGCTCCCAGCCGAACTTTTTCACGGCAATCTCGTTCAGGATGACAGCCTGCACGGTGTCGGTAGGATAACTGCGTGAAAAGTTGCGCCCGCGGGTTACCTGTATATCCATCAGCGGGAAGTAGTGTTCATCTACATATCCAAAACGCGCCATCATTTGTTGGTTGGCCGAGTCGGCTGTGGTTATGGATGACTGGTTTCCCGCCACACCGTTGAAGCCTGAGGATGCCGCAATCGACCGGATACCGGGTTGCATCTTCAATTCTTCCTTAAGCAGCTGGACGTTGTCTCGCCTCAGCTCATCCTCAAAATGCAGGGGGATGGCGTAAACGGCCTCGTCGTTGTAGCCCTTGTCGGTTGTCTGGAAAAACCTTACCTGGCTGAAGGCGATCAGGGTAGCTATGATGATCACCACCGATACAGCAAACTGGGTCACCACCAGTGTTTTCCTCAGACCTGCCGAGGCACCCCGGCCCCCGGAGCTCTTAAACCCGCTGAAGATCACTGTGGGGCGGAATCCTGATATGTAAAAAGCCGGGTAGAGGCCCGAAAACAATCCCACCACCACGACGGTCACCACCAATCCACCGGTGAAAACAGGATTGCTAAAATCCATTGTCAGGGGTATGTCCAGGATGTTGCCGATCATGGGCAGGAAGAGCTGAATGCCTGCCAGCGCAATAAGAGCTGATAAGAGGGTTAATGTATACGATTCACCCAGGAACTGAAGGATCAGCTTCCTTCGGTCTGCACCGGCTACTTTTCTCACACCCACCTCGCGCGAGCGCTTCAAAGCCATGGAAGTGGCCAGGTTGATGTAGTTGATGCAGGCAACCAACAGGATCAGCAGGGCAATGACAGAAAAAATCCTCACCTGCTGGATGTCGCCCTGCTGGTGGTTGTATGTCTGGAATTTAATGTGCCTGGAGTGCAAATGGATGTCCTCCATCGGTTGCAGGTACATCTCCATCTTCCCGCTGCTCCAGTGTTCGCTGATGTATTTTTCTATAAAAGCCGGCAGCTTGGATTCCAGTTCTTCCCTGCCAGCACCGCGTGCCAGCTGTAGGTAGGTGTCGATGGAGTTGCTGCTCCACCGCTGAAGCCACTCAAAACGTCTCTCTATCGTTTTGTAGGGCAGCAGGGCCTCAAAATACACGCTGCTGGTCCGGGGGTAATCTTCCATGATGCCCCGTACCATGAACGACTCCCCCATGATGGTAAGTGTTTTTTCCATGGCTGCCTGCGCACTGCCGAAATATTTATTTGCCAGCGACTCTGAGAGAACAATGGCGTTGAGATCCTGTAGAGCCGTTGTCTCATTTCCATGCAGCAGGTGCACCTCCAACATCTCAAAGACATTCGAGTCGGCAAAGGCAAAATCGTTTTCAATGAAGGTTTTATCGTCAAATTTGACGTTCAGTCCGTATCCGCGGTTGATGCGCATGGCCCTGGTCACCTCCGGAAATTCACTTACCAGTGCGGGAGCCAGTGGGCCCATGGTAACGGCCACATGCTGTTCGCCTACCCCCGGCGGATGTTGTATCTCCACCACACGGTATTTGTCACTTACCTGCCTTATGTGGTCGTTGTAACTCAACTCATGATCGATGAACAACAGTATGATCATGAAACTGATGATGCCGATGGTAAGGCCCAATATGTTTAACAGGGAAAAGGTCCGGTGGCGGACAATGTTTCTGACGGCAATACGGATGTAGTTTTGTAACATGGCAGGGAGTTAAAATCTTTTTACTATGTGGCGGAAAATCACCGGCCTGTGTATTGCAATTTAAAATAAAGGACGAGGTAAGTCAAGATTTGCTGCATAAAAAAAACCAGCTTTCAGGGGAAAGCCGGTTTTTCAGTTTTTCGGTTAAGACAGGTCTGTAAAGCAGGCTCAAAGGTATATGTCAAAATAGATCATCAGGTAGTTCCCGTCATTGCTTTCCCTGACCTCATATTTGGCAAGTTTGTCCAGGCTGTAATAGATGTCATCCACCTGGATGAAAGCGTCATGAAGGGTGAAATATTCCTGGTTGTGCCTTCGGTAATATTCAATATCTCCCTGGTATTCAGTATTAAGGAGGTAAATGCTGGCATGGGAGATCTCGTTTTCCTCGATCACCTCTTCCAGTTCCTCTCCAAAGATGTCCGAATCTGTCAGGTTGTTGTCCGATTCAATGCTGCAGGCATTCATAATGACAATCACTCCAAAAAACGCCAATAATCTGGCGATGTTCAAATTTGTTTTTCTCATGATGGTTGAAAGATTTAAGTTTGACTTAACACCTCACCCTTTGTCATTAATGACTTCTCCGGGCGACATGTCTGTTATCAGCCAACAAATTGAATGCCGGGATTTTGAAACATGCTATAAAACACATTGAATGGGATGGCTTTTTATGAGCTGCTGCATGGCAGATTTGTGTTGACAAGGTTTGGTTTTTTTCTTATTTTGATGAAAGATTCCTTCACCTGCGGGATAAGTTGCACAAGGAAAAATTGTAAATTATAAAAATATACCTTTTAACCCCAAAAAACATGCATATGAAAACACTCAAAGCATTTGTTATTGTTGCAATGGCATCCCTTGTACTCATGGGATGCGGCCGGCAATCGTCCAGTTCCGCAAACGGCGAAACCTCCGATGCTCAAGAAAAAGCAGAAAAAGAAAAGCCTGAACTTGTCCACCAGTGGAGTACCGACAAGGTGATGAAAACACCTGAATCGGTATGTTACGATCCCGAGAGAGAGGTTCTGTATGTTGCCAACATACAGGGCAAGCCCACCAATAAGGATGGTAAAGGCTTTATTTCCAGACTTTCTACAGAAGGTGAGGTCCTGGACCTGGAATGGGTCGATGGTCTGGATGCCCCCAAGGGTATGGGCGTTTATCAAGGCAAATTGTACGTAACCAACATTGACGAGATTGTAGAGATCGATATAGCTGCGGGAAAGGTTGCCAACCGGTATTCATGCCCGGGAGCACAATTTGCCAATGACATAGCCATCAACAATTCAGGCGTGGTTTTTGCCTCCGATATGGCAGCCAACTTGATTTACCGCCTGGAAGGGGAAAGTGTGGAAACCTGGCTGGAATCGGACAAGCTGAAAAGCCCCAATGGCCTTTTTACTACCAACGATAAACTGATGATTGGCATCGACGGATCGGTCCTGCAGGTGAACTATGACGGCGGACAGTTGGAGACCTACATTCCGGGAACAGGCAGCATTGATGGATTGGAAGCTGTGGAGGGTAAGCACTATATTAAGTCGGACTGGGCCGGCCACATACATTTGCTTCACCCCGGCAAAGATAAGATCCTCCTGCTGGATACCGCAGATGATGATATCAATGCAGCGGATATAGAGTATGTGCCCGGAACCGGCATGTTGTATGTGCCTACATTCCACGACAACCGCGTCATGGCCTATAAGTTGAACATGGAATGACCCGGTGAATTTATACCCCCAAAAAAAGGCTGCTCCGGGCAAAGCATGGAGATCGTAAGCGACCATGGCCGCCACGGAACAGCCTTTTCACCTTGGTTAATGAAGCGACCCTCCACAGCCTTTGCTGCTTTTACCGGTAGTTGAGATTCCTATGGCCCGTTGCTTGACGACAGCGGTGAAGAATCTCCATGAACCCGGTCAGCCTGACAGTCCTGGCTTATGTTGTTGTTCAAAGGTTGACCGAAAGCAACCCTGGATTAGAGAAACCGGAGATGGAAAGAATTGTCGCCTGGTGTTTGCTTAAATGGCTGGTTTGTGCCGCGGGTGTTGATGGTCGGCTGGCTCTATGCCCTGGAATTTTCGTAAAGTTCAATGTAACGGTTGATGTCTTTTTCCTGGGTGATGGTGACAATGTCGGTCAAAAGCGACATCTCTCCAACACCTTCCCTGCTGTATGCTTCTTCCATGTTGACATACCAAACCTCAACGAAAAAATCCCCGATGGAGTAAAGGTCTACGTAGTATGGATCCTGGGAACGGCAGGCGATGAAACTGCCTTCGGAAGTGAGGTACTCTTCCTTTTTCTCCATTTTCAGATATTCAAAATCCTGAGCCTTGAGCATGTTAGAAGGATTCTAAAAGATGATTAATCTGTATATAAAGGTAAAAAAAAATCCTGAACTTGATCATCCAGGCTGTAAAAATTAACGTTCGGTAAAAGTTGTTGATGCGGATGATATGTGCTTTTTGCAAAAAAAATCATAAATTATCAACAAATTGTTACCTACTCTCTACGAGAAAGATGTAAAAAAGTTATACAAATCCACGGATTTACTGCGCTTTTTCTCCGGATAATTTTTGATGCCGGTCTTTCACCACCTTTCCGGACGCCTGGTGGTTCACCGTCTGATTATAAAATCCCTGCAGTATGGATCGGTAATCATCGCGTTCGGCCAGATCGTTGTGACCACCTTTATCAAGTATTTTGAGTGTTTTGGAGTAGGTGGCCGCTTTTTTGTAAAGCTTTTGGGCCATTGCCGGAGGCGTGATACGGTCTTCACCACCAACCACAATCAACAGGGGGGCCGATATCCTGGCAATCCTTTCCGTATTGCTGTCGGCCAGCAGCTTGCTGTCTATTTTGAACTGGATGAAGGGTTTCAGCAGCGAGGGTACCATCTGTTCGGTATAATAATGCACGTCGGTCAGGGGCGATTCCAGGACCAGTCCCCCCACCGGCTGCTTGTCGGCCACATAGCTGCCCAGCATGGTTCCCATAGAATGCCCGTGTATGATTATTTCTTCCGGGGCTGTTCCCCTTTCTTTGGTGAGGTAGTTGTATGCCGCCATGGCATCGGCTTTAAGACCCGAGATGGTGGGCTCGCCAGGATTGCTTCCGTAACCGCGGTAGTTGAACACCAGCAGGTTTATCCTCTGTTCAACAATAGAGCGGATGATCCAATGGGAGGTTTCCATCAAAAAACCGTTGCCCCCAAAGTAAAGAACCGTTCCCATGGCTTCAGGATGCTCAATAAACCAGCCTTCCAGTTGGATGTCCCTTCCTGATATGAAATGGACCTCATCCAGCTGAAAGCGGGTGTTTTCAAAATACTCCGGATCAATGGTCCGCTTTACGTCGAATACATCTTTCTCGTTGATCTCAATGGTGGTGCAGGAGGCCATGGAGATGACCATGGTAAGAATCAAAATCCGCAACATGCCTGAGAATATTTTCTTCCTGGCGATCATATTGTTTAAACTCCTTTTTTTAGGGTTTAAACAAAATAATCGTGTGAAAGTTGATTTTATTTCAGGGGAAATGTTTTTTATCAATCTGCCGGCCGCATGGAACTTATCCGGCAAGAAGGGCAGTGTTACAAAAAAAAAGCCCTACGCTTTTGGCGAAGAGCTTTCTGTGGGATATGGTGGATTCGAACCACCGACTTCTACCCTGTCAAGGTAGCGCTCTGAACCAACTGAGCTAATACCCCAAATGAAAATTGATGGTACAAATATAATAAATCCCTGCATTTTTAACAGCAACCTCGCGGATTTTCTCCGGCAAAATGCTGGGGGAACAGATGTTCCTGCCGTTGAATTTGCCCCTGCCTTTCACGGTTTGTATAAAAAACTTTCTATCTTCGCAACGTTTGATTTGTCTAACAGTTAAATAAGCCAATATCCATGTATAGAACGCATACCTGCGGAGAATTGCGACTTGAAGACACAGCAGCCACCGTAACCCTTACAGGCTGGATACAGCGCATCAGGGAGATGGGAGGCATGACTTTCATCACCCTGCGCGACCGTTATGGCATTACACAACTCGTTTTCGATGAGCATACCCCTCTCCCCGTCAGTGAAAAATTGCACGGGCTGGGGAGGGAGTTCATCATCCGCATAACCGGTAAGGTCCGGGAACGTGCCAGCAAGAATCCGGCCATGCCCACAGGCGATATAGAAGTATCGCCCGGGGAGCTGGAGATTGTCAACCGTTCAGAAGTACCCCCTTTTACCATCGAAAACGACACCGATGGCGGAGATGAGCTGCGGATGAAATACCGGTACCTGGATTTGCGCCGCGAGCCGCTTCAAAACAATATGATGCTGCGCCACCGCATGGCCCAGGAGATACGCAAATACCTCGATGAACACGCTTTTGTGGAGGTGGAAACCCCTTTCCTGATCAAATCCACCCCCGAGGGAGCCCGCGATTTTGTGGTGCCCTCGCGCATGAATCCCGGTGAGTTCTATGCCCTGCCACAAAGCCCCCAGACTTTCAAACAACTGTTGATGATCTCGGGCTACGACCGTTATTTTCAAATCGTGCGTTGTTTCAGGGATGAAGACCTCAGGGCCGACCGCCAGCCGGAATTCACGCAACTCGATTGCGAGATGACCTTCGTCGATCAGGAAGATGTGCTCAACACCTTTGAAGGACTGGCCAAACATCTTTTCCGTGTGGTGGCCAACTATGAGTATAAGGACCGGTTTCCGCGCATCACCTATGACGATGCCATCAAATATTACGGTACGGACAAACCCGATCTGAGGTTCGGCATGAAGATTGCCGAAATCACCCCTCAGGTGCAGGGCAGCGGGTTTAAGGTTTTCGACGACGCCGGGTATGTTGGTGGCATCACAGCTGGAGGATGTGCCGGATACAGCCGGAAGCAACTGGACGAGCTGACAGCTTTTGTTAAAAAGCCGCAGGTGGGGGCCAAAGGGTTGGTTTATGTGAAATATCACGAAGACGGTACTTTCAAATCATCTGTGGATAAATTCTTTGAGGAGAAAGATTTCCAAGAGTGGGCCAGGGCTATGAACGCCCATCCCGGTGATCTGATGCTGATACTGGCCGGCAAGAGAGAACAAACCCTTTCTGCTTTGGGCGTGTTGCGTAATGAAATGGGCAACCGCCTGGGATTGCGTGATCCCGATGCCTTTGCCCCGGCCTGGGTGGTGGATTTTCCCCTGCTCGAATGGGATGAACAGGAGGGGCGCTATTCAGCCATGCACCATCCCTTTACATCTCCCAAAGATGAAGACATACCCCTGTACGAGACCAACCCCGGAGAGATGAGGGCCAATGCCTACGACTTTGTCATCAACGGGGTGGAAATAGGCGGTGGTTCCATAAGGATTCATACACGCGACCTACAGGAAAAAATGTTTCATGCCCTGGGTATCTCCAAAGAAGAAGCAAATGCGAAGTTTGGCTTTCTCATGAATGCTTTTCGCTACGGCGCCCCGCCACATGGAGGGATCGCCTTTGGATTCGACCGCTGGTGCGCCGTGATGGGAGGATCTGATTCCATCCGCGATTACATCGCCTTCCCTAAAAATAATGCCGGAAGGGATTTGATGATCGATTCTCCTGCACCCATCTCGCAGGAACAGCTGAATGAACTGCAAATCAAACTGGTTGATCAACAAAACAAAAAGGAGTGACAACCATTTAAAATTAATCTAAATAGCAGGAGGCTCTGTTTTTCAACCTAATTTCTCAATAATTTGTTACTTGTTTTCGTTCATTGATTTTAGTTTTGCCAACTTATTCAAAGGTCAAATAGTGAGGTTATGTTAAAGGTTGAACAGTATAACAATACCTACAGACTCTACTTCCAGGGTACGGATAAGTTTAACGTCTATAATGCCAGGGAAGTGGAGAATGAACTGATGGAATACGTTAAAAAGCCATCAGCCCGGGTGACACTCAATTTGAACGGAGTGGATTTCATCGACAGTTCGGCTTTCGAGTCACTGCTCAGGGTGCTTCGCAACGCCAAGATTCATAATACGGAATTTCAACTGGCGAACATCTCAAAAGATGCCATGGAACTGATCAAGCTGATGCAGCTGGAGAATGTCTTCAGCATCAACAAGAACCATTCCTGATGGAAAATCGGTTCAGGGCACCTTGCCGGGCCCTGAAAATGCGGTTACTAAGGCCCCCGTGTCTATCCTTTTTCTTTATTCAATGCTTCCCAGTATTCCAGGGCCCTTCTGGTATGCGGGATAACTATGGTTCCCCCTACCAGGTTGGCAACAGAGAATATCTCGTACATTTCTTCGTTGCTGATGCCCAGCTGGTGGCACTGCTCAAGGTGGTAGCTGATGCAATCGTCGCAGCGCAAAACCATGGAAGCTACCAGTCCCAGCATCTCCTTTGTTCGTTCATCCAGGGCCCCTTCTTTATAGGTGTTGGTGTCCAGGTTCATGATTCTTTTGATGACCTTGTTGTCGGTCTCCATCAGTTTCTGGTTCATCCTGGACCGGTACTCGCGGAATGATTGTAAAATATCGCTCATAACATATGGGTTATTGATTGTCTGCTAGTCTTCCGATCAACGTGCCGGGTGTCGATTTTTCAATCTTTACCTCGGCAAAATCACCCGTCTTTGTTTCTTCTCTGGGAAAGACCACCACCTGGTTCTGGGAATTACGCCCCTGGTAGTCATCTTTCGATTTTTTGGAGGGCCCCTCCACCAGCACCCGGAATGTCTTGCCGATGGCTTTTTCCTTACTGGTTGCCGAAAGCCGGTTTTGAAGGTTGATGACCTCCTGCAACCTTTGTTTTTTTAGATGATCAGGAACATCGTCGCTCATCTTACGTGCGGCGCGCGTTCCCGGTCGTTCTGAATAGGCAAACATATAGGCGAAATCGTAGCGGGCATACTCCATCAGGCTCAGGGTGTCGCGGTGGTCCTGGTCTGTCTCGCCGGGAAAACCGGTCATAACATCTGTGGTGATCTCGGCTTCGGGAAGATAGCTGCGGATGGTATCGATGCGGTTCATGTACCACTCACGGGTGTAACGGCGGTTCATGGCTTTTAAAACCCTGTTGCTGCCCGATTGTACGGGCAGGTGGATGTGCCGGCATATGTTCGGATGACGGGCCATCACCTGCAAAACATCGTTGGAAAGGTCTTTGGGATGCGAGGTGGCAAAGCGTATGCGAACCCCGGGTTCTGCTTTGGCAACCTGTTCCAGCAGCCAGGCAAAAGAATGTGGATTGTTGCGGGCATCCTTCCATTTGTAGGAATCTACATTCTGACCAATCAGGGTGATCTCCCTATAGCCCTCACCGGCCAGCTGCTCAACCTCCCGGATGATGGTTTGCGGATCCCTGCTTCGCTCCCTTCCTCTTACATAGGGAACTATACAATAGGAGCACATGTTGTTGCAACCCCGCATGATCGATATGAATGCCGAAATCTTGTTCTTACCCCTGCGCACGGGAAGAATATCGCCGTAAGTCTCTTCCCTGGAGAGCAGGGTGTTGACCCCTTTCTGTCCCGACTCCACCTCTTCCAGCAAGTCGGGAAGTGCACGGTAAGCATCCGGGCCGATCACCAGGTCGACCGATTGTTCCCGTTCGATGAGCTTCTCCTTCAAGCGCTCGGCCATGCAGCCAATAACCCCTACCCGGGTGTTGGGATGCTGCTCTTTCTGCTGGCGGAAAACATCCAGCCGGCCCCATACACGCTGCTCGGCATTCTCCCTGATCGAACACGTGTTCACAAGGATCAGGTGGGCCTCCTCCATCCGCTCAGTTGGTTCATACCCCTCCTCCTGCATCAGCGACAGGACCACCTGGCTGTCGGCCACATTCATCTGGCAGCCGTATGTCTCAATATATACTTTTTTCTTGTCTGTACCTTCCATATCCATCCTGTTTGTGAAGCATTCTAACAATAAGGATATTTTCACAACCGTTGCAAAATTACAACGAACAAAAGAAAATATCACAGCATTTCATCTTTCAACTGCTGTTTTACCTGTTCCATTCTGCTGGTGTAGTATGGACAGGGTTATACAAACTGGATTTGAACAAAATATATTATCTTTGCCAAACAAAATTTCTAAACAGGAGCATCAATATGGCAGGTCATAGTAAATGGGCTAACATAAAACGCAGAAAAGAGGCGCAGGACGCCAAGAAATCCAAAATATTCTCCCGTTACGTCAAGGAGATCAGTGTGGCCGTGAAAGAAGGCGGACCTGATCCGGAATCCAACTCACGTTTGCGCATGGCCTTGCAAAATGCCAAGGGCGTGAACATGCCCAAGGAAAACATTGAAAGGGCCATCAAGAAGGCCTCCAGCGATGGCAGCCAGCTGGAGAAAGCCACTTTTGAAGGTTACGCCCAGGATGGTGTGGCCGTTTACGTGGAATGTCTCACCGACAACCGCAACCGAACGGTCAGCAGCATCCGCTCCACTTTCAATAAACATGGCGGCAGCCTGGGCAAGAACGGTTCCATCAGCTACCTTTTCGACCAGAAAGGCATCTTCACCATTCCCCGCAAAGAGGATATGGACCTCGAAGAGCTGGAACTCGAACTGATCGATGCCGGTGCCGAAGACCTTGAAGTGGAAGACGAATTTCTGACCGTGACCACCGCCAAGGAAGATTTTGGCTCCGTGCAGAAAAAACTGGAGGAGCTAGGCATAGAGCCCGAAAACTCAGGCCTTCAACTGATACCCAAGGCCACCAAAACCCTCGACCTCGATGCGGCCCTGAAGTTCCCGCTTGGAGGCCGGGCTGATGGCGATACCGGCGTCGTCGAGGCGCTCCTCTACCGCCCTCGCGTACGCCGATCGGATCGCGAAGATGTCGGACCGCCTCGGGTCGACGATCCAGTAGTGGACGGCGATCACGACGGCGTCGGATCCGAACTCGTCGACGTAGGCCTTCGGGGAGGGCGCATCGGAGATGTCGTCGAGGTCTTCGGCCGCCGATTCGAGGTGAGCGATGGCCTCGTCGGTGTCGGCCTCGTAGGCGATTCCGATCCGGTCGACGACGCGGTGGCGCCCCTGGCCGTACGGGCGCCTGATCTCCTGACCAGTGAGGACCTCGTTGGGAACCGTGATCAGTTCGCCACCCGGAGTGAGGACACGCGTCACCCGGAGCGTGATCGACTGCACTGTGCCCTTACCGCTATCCCACTCGATGTAGTCGCCGACGTTGAACTCCGGGTCGAGGACGAGAACGAGGCCGCTGACGAGCGATCCGATGACGGTCTGACCCGCGACGCCGATTGCGAGCGTGGCCGCCGCGATGACGATAGCGGAATCGCCGATGAACTTCCCGTACCCCGCGACTCCGGCGCCGACGAAGACCGCGACGACGAGGACGACAAGGCGGAAGTACCTGGAGACGGCGTCGTCTATGGTCGGGTTGTTCCGGTTTCGCTGTCGGACGACCCTCGAAAGCACGGGATCGACCACGAACCACCCGACGAGGAGGACGACGAGAAAGCCGGCGAGAAACCAGCCGCCACGGACGAGTGCGGGCCAGTAATCGACGAGTTCGTCCACTCCGGCCCCCGGCGTGGGGGTCGCCGTCTGGAGGACGGCCGGAAGCGTGGC
>CAJXLE010000039.1 GCA_913055895.1 uncultured Bacteroidota bacterium
CTTGAGAAACTCGCGGAGGTTCAGCGCAACCTGGTATTTTCCAGGGTTGGTCAGATGCGTGCCTGTCATGAGCTGGACAATCGCGATTGTGCTTTAAAGATGGCCGACAAGGTGCTGCACACCGATAAGATCAATGACCGTGAGGAACGGGAGGCGCATTTCATAAAGGCCAAGGTTCTTTTCCACAGTGAACAATATGAAAAGGCCCGCGATGAGTTTCGTACCATTGCCGGAGAGGTCAACAGCCGGGAGGGAGCGGAAGCCAAATACCGGATAGCACAGATCTACTACCAGCAGGAAGAATACAAGGTTGCCGAGAATGAGATATTTGATTTTGTTGAGCAGAACTCTTCTCAGGAATACTGGAAAGCCAAAAGCTTTGTTCTGCTGGCCGATGTGTACAAGGCTATGGGCGACCTTTTCCAGGCCCGCCATACCTTGAAAAGCATCCTGGAAAATTACCAGCCGGTGGATGAGGACGACGACATACTGTCTGTTGCCAGGGAGAAATACCAGCAGATCATCAAGGAGGAAGAGCAGCAAGCCGCATCCGACACCACCGGGGAAGAGATGCAGATCAGGCTGGAGCAGAATTTGCCAGATACCACCGGCAGGCAGGAAGATGCCAAAGCCCCTGCCGATGATCCCACTGACAGAGAGCAGCAAGATGCACCATCTGATACGTTGCAGGAAGACAGGGCCAACCAGCCTGTCGACTCGGTCACCATCCAGGAACCCACTTCAAAAAACAACAGCAATGAGCAATAAGATATTTTGGGTATTATCAACTCTCAGCCTGTTGGTTTTCTCCGGCTTCCACCTGGAGGCCCAGGAGAAAATTGAGAAACGGGTGCAGGTTGTTAAGGCTTATCAGCCAAAGGTTAAGGATGCCTACAAGATTACCGAATTACCGGATATCACCGATACCAGCCAGGTAACAACGGAGTTTGATTACTACCTGCTTCCAAGGCGCATGGAGACCAAGGTGGAGGTGGAGCCTATACCTGCGGCCACCATGGTGGGTGAACCCCTGACCGAGCTTTACGGGGGGTATTTTAAGTTTGGCATGGGACATAAGATAGCTCCTCTGGTGGAGTTTTCCCTGACCAACAAACGATCGGAGGATCATGCCCTGGGCGTTTTTTTGCGCCACCACTCTTCCACCGGCAAAGTGACGCTTGCCAACGATGAAAGGGCTCCTGCCGGGTATGCCGATAACAGGCTGAAACTTTTTGGCAAGAAGTTTTACGATCATGCCGTGCTCGATGGTGATCTGTCTGTCAGCAGCAACACACGTTATTTTTATGGATATGATGTATCGCTGGCCGACACCTCGCTGGATGACAAAAAGGAGATCAAACAGAACTTTTTCCGCTTCAAGGCCGGCGCAGGGCTGAAAAGCACCCACATCGACTCCACCCATCTGAATTATGATTTTCAGCTGGATTATCATCATCTGGGCGACCGGTTTGAGAGTGCTGAAAACCGTGTCGTCTTCACAGGAGCGCTGGACAAATATTATGATCAGAATCACCTGGGCCTGCAGACCGGCATCCACTACCTCGACCGTGCTTTTCCCACCGACACTTCCAGCCATACATTGGTTCATCTCAAACCTTGGGTGGCCCGCTTTGGCGATGGATGGAGGGTGAAAGGCGGCGTCAACTTCTTTGCCGATGCATCCGGCGGAAATACCACCACCCGGTTATATCCGGTGGGCAGTGTGGAATACGACATCATCTCGCAGTACATCATACCTTATGGAGGAATCGACGGCAGGCTGGAGCTGAACCCTTACGACCACATTGCCGGTGAAAACCCGTTTGTCCGTCCCGGTCTGCACGTGCGCAACACCAACCATAAGATGATCTTCTACGGTGGTATAAAGGGCAACCTGAGCTCTTCGGTCTATTACAACCTGCAGGCCAAATACACGTTTTTCGACGACATGTATTTCTTCGTCAATGACGTTGCCTCCACCGGCGGAGCGGCCAACCAGTTCCGCGTTGAATACCACGAGGGAGAAAGGATGAACCTCTTTGGCGAGCTGGCCATGGACCTGAGCAATGATTTGCATCTGCGCATGGAGGGCAATTATTACAATTATGTACTCTATGAAAGCGATGCCAAAGCCTGGCATAAACCCTCATACGACATGACCTTTTCGCTTCGTTATAATCTAAGAGATAAGATTCTTGCCGAAGCGGATGTTTTTCTGAGTGGAAAGCGCTGGGTCAAATCGGGCGGTAACTTTGGAGAAGTCTCCAGGCTGGATGGTTTCACCGATGTAAGCTTGCAGCTGGAATATCGTTACTCCAAGGTTCTGTCGGGGTATTTGAAGCTCAACAACCTCCTTTCCAACAATTATTCCATGTGGAATTACTATCCCGTTTACGGCCTGCATGTATATGCAGGTATTACTTATGCATTTTAAGGCTGAACAGCAGGTGTTTATAAGTTGGTAAAATGTTCAAAAAATGCTGATTTTACCGGCTTTTTCTCCATGTTTTGCGGATTATTTTTGTTAAATTTACATTTCTGTGATGCCACAAGAAAAGCTGGCTTTCAGTATTTTGAAAAAAATTGATAAAAACATAAATTCTAATGAGCAATCAAGAGCAAGGTCAAGAGAAGAAAGATCAGGAAAAATTGAATTTAAAAGATTATTCGGCAGGTAGCATTCAAGTGCTGGAAGGTTTGGAGGCTGTCCGTAAGCGACCGGCCATGTATATAGGGGATGTCAGTGAAAAAGGCCTGCACCATCTCGTATACGAAGTGGTGGACAACTCCATTGATGAGGCGCTGGCCGGATATTCCAAAAATATTGACGTGGTCATCAATGAGGACAACTCCATCACCATCATGGATGATGGCCGGGGCATACCGGTAGATTACCACGAGAAGGAGGGAAGGAGCGCTCTGGAGGTTGTCATGACCGTGCTTCATGCCGGGGGTAAGTTCAACAAGGATTCCTATAAGGTATCAGGCGGACTCCATGGTGTGGGTGTTTCCTGTGTCAACGCCCTCTCATCCTACCTGAAGGCGGAAATACACCGCGACAGCAAAATTTATTTCCAGGAATACAAAAAGGGCAAGCCGGTTGGGCCCATCGAAGAGGTAGGAGACACTGAAAAAACAGGTACCATCATCACTTTTATGCCTGATGAAGAGATTTTCCAGATGCGCGATTTCAATTTTGAAACCCTGGCCTCCAGGCTGCGCGAGCTGGCTTTCCTTAATAAAGGTATTTCTCTTAGCATCACCGACAAGCGGGATGTTGAGGATACCAACGGCAACGGATCGGAGGATGAAAATGGCGGGCATTACCGTCATGAGAAGTTCTATTCGGAGGAGGGCCTGAAGGAATTTGTGGAATTTTTGGATGCCACCCGTGAAAAGATCATCGAGGACACCATCCACGTAGAGACCAGCAAGAACGATATACCTGTTGAGATAGCCCTTCAATATAACAACTCCTATTCGGAAAACATACACAGTTATGTCAACAACATCAACACCATAGAAGGAGGAACCCATCTGGCAGGCTTCCGTAGGGGACTGACCCGCACCCTGAAGAATTATGCCGAAAAATCGGGTATGCTCAACAAGCTGAAATTCTCCATCAGCGGCGACGATTTTCGGGAGGGTTTGACCGGGATCATCTCGGTGAAGGTTCAGGAGCCCCAGTTTGAAGGACAAACCAAGACCAAGCTTGGCAACTCGGAACTTATTGGAGCCGTGGACCAGGCCACCAGTGAGCTGCTTTCTAATTACCTGGAGGAGAGCCCCAGGGATGCCCGTACCATCGTCAAGAAGGTTATTACAGCTGCCCAGGCCAGGCATGCAGCCCGCAAGGCACGTGAACTGGTCCAGCGCAAGAACGCCATGAACGGTTCGGGTCTGCCCGGAAAACTGGCCGACTGCTCAAACCGCAACGCCGACAACACAGAGGTATACCTGGTGGAGGGCGACTCGGCAGGTGGCACCGCCAAGCAGGGCCGCGACAGGCGCTTTCAGGCCATCCTCCCGCTGAAGGGAAAGATTCTCAACGTGGAGAAAGCCCTTCGGAGCAAGATCTTTGAGAATGACGAGATCAAGAACATTTTCATGGCCCTGGGGGTGACCATAGGTACAGAAGAAGACAGCAAAGAGCTCAACATATCAAAGCTCCGCTACAACCGCATCATCATCATGTGTGACGCGGATGTCGACGGCAGCCATATTGAAACCCTGATCATGACTTTCTTTTTCCGCTATATGACTGAGCTGGTAAAGAAAGGTTATCTCTACATCGCCACCCCACCTCTTTATCAGATACGCAGGGGTAAGCAGATACGCTACTGCTGGAATGAAGATGAACGCAAACAGGCAATTGAAGAGCTGGGCAGCGGCAAGGAAGCCAACGTGACCCAGCAGCGGTACAAGGGACTTGGTGAGATGACCTCCGAGCAGCTTTGGGAGACCACCATGAACCCGGAATTTCGCAAGCTTCGACAGGTAACCATTGACAGCGCTGCCGAAGCCGACCGCATTTTCTCCATGCTCATGGGCGATGATGTGCTGCCCCGCCGCGAGTTCATCCAGAGCCATGCGAAGTATGCCAACATCGATGCTTAAGCATTTCTTCACTCATCCCTCAGCGAATCCACCGGGTTGGTATGGGCCGTTTTTATGATTTGAAGGCTTATGGTCATCAGGATGACCAGCAATGCCCCGGCCATGGTGAAAACAATGATCAGTGGGTCGGTGCCGGGTTTATGGGCTGAAGGGTCGGTGTGGGTCATAAAGTGGTCGGCAACAATGGCTAAAGTTCCGGCCAGCAGATAGTATTTCAAATATTGTCCTATCATCCTGGTGTATATCCTGGAAGAAGTGGCCCCCATAACTTTTCGGATGCCTATTTCCTTCACCCTTTGGCGTGCTGAGAAGGCCACCAGGGCAAAAAGTCCCACCACTGCAATGGCAATGGCCACCACCGCAAAGAAGGTAAAGGCAGCAGCCAGGCTTCTGTAGATCTCGGTGGCCTTGTTGTTTTGTATGGCATCTTCCATGGTTGACAGGTTGATCACCACCCCGGGGAAGAATTCTTTCAGCCTGTCACGTACAACCTTATGGGTGTTTAGAAAATCGTCGGGTAGGATGCGTACAGTGAGCATCTTGTAGCCATTCAGGTTTTCCTTGTGCAACATCAATATCTGGGGCATGATTTCCACGAAGGGGGTGTTCTTGTGGTAGTCCCTGACCACCCCGATTATCCTGTGATTTCCATCTTTAAGGGTTTTTCCGATGGGGTTTTCCCACCCGATTGATCGCACGGCTTCTTCATTGACCAGGCAGGCTGTGCTGTCGGAAGCCAGGTGAGGTTGAAAATTGCGGCCCCGAACGATGTCCATCTCATAGGTGTCGATGAAATGGTAGCCCACATAGTTTTTAAAAAACATCAGTTTTTGATCTGCCGTACTGCCTTCCCAGTTCATGAATTCACCCTCATTACCATGAAAAGGGGCGTGATAGGAGATGCTGGCGTTTTTCACCCCCCTGATGGAAAGCAATTCGTTGCGCAGGGTGGGCCAGTCATTGACCCTGACCTCCTCAGACCCTTCAATGGGGCCCATGAGCAGGTTTTCCTCGTTGAAACCCATATCCTTGTTGATGAGAAACTGCACTTCCTGGTGGGTTCCCAGGGCAAACAGCACAAAGGATATGGATATGAAGAGCTGGAATACGGTGAGTATCCGGGTCAATCTGTGTTTGGAGGGCTTGCCGGATGACTGTTTATTGCCCGCGAGCACCTCTACAGGTGACATGCGGGAATACCTGGCGGCAGGATGAAGTGCCGCTAAAAAACCCGTAAGAAGGGCGACACCCGCAAGGAAAAGGATGAAGGGCCATTGTTCGATATAATTCAGATCCAGGTTTCTTGAGACGATCTGGTTGAAAACGGGCAGGACCAGTTCGGCAACCGTGAAGGCCAGCAACAGGGCAACAAAGGTCAGGAACAAGGATTCTCCCATCAACTCACGTAGCAATCGGCGGCGGTTGCCTCCCATTACCTTTTTTATCCCCATTTCCCTGTTGCGGGAGGAAATGTAGGCAGTGGTGAGATTGGTATAGTTGATGCCTCCCAGGAAAAGGATCAGCAGCGCGGAAAAGGCGAAAAGGTATAGGATGACAACTACTCCGCCATTCATTTTTGGTGCCAGGTGCAGCATGGCCAGTTCTTCTATGTGCAGGGTGGAGCGTGTCTCATCCTGGTACTCGTTCAAAAAACCTTTTATTTTTTCAGAGAAAGCCGGGACATTGGTATTTTCTTCCAGGAGTATGTAGACACGTGTGGAGTAGGTTCCCCAGTTTTGTATGATATCCCAGCCTTTCCGCTGGTAGAAACTGCTGCTGGAGATGAAATAGCTTGCCTGCAGGTGTGAATTTTCTGGGGGATCTTCTATTACACCGGTGACCCTGTAGTGGTGTTTTTTCTCTGCCACCAGTGTTTTGCCCATGGGGTCTTCTCCCGGGAAGTGCTTTTCAGCGAGCGAACGGGTCAGCACCACCGAATTGGGATCGGAAAGTGCCTGGTCGGGATTGCCGGAGATAAAACGGAAGGTGAAAACATCAAAAACACGGTTGTCCGTATAGTAGCCATGTTCTTCATGCACAGGATCCTTTTCAGGTGATGTCGCCAGGTGTTCACCCCAGGTCTCCCGCAGACAAACATAATTTTTTACTTCCGAGTAGCTCTCCTTCATGGCCGGTCCGGCAGGCCAGGGAGCCTGGGAAAAGAGCTGTAAGGTGCCCTTGTTGGCAACATGCATTTCCGGTTCCAGACGGTAGATGCGCTCGTGGTTTTCGTGGAACCTGTCCCAGGATGTCTCATATTGAACATATATGGAGATCAGGATGAAAGTGGCAATGGCCGTGGTCAGTCCGAAAAGGTTGAACAAAACATAAGCCTTGTTCCTGGCAAAATTGCGAAGGGTAAGTTTGATTAACGGTGTTTTCATGGCTTCAAATGTACTCCTAATTTGGTTTTGAAGATGGGGCCAATTTTTATGCCGAAAACCGCAAAGCTTTGTATTTGAATTGTTTAATTAATTTGTTTGTCGGTTGACTGAGAAAATTTTTCACATCGGGGTGTGAAATTTTTACCCGATTTCATATTTTTATAATGGAAGCTTTTTTTGTTGGTACGGGCTATGCTCTGATTAACTGCGTGTTGGAATTTTCCTGGTGAAAATGGCTCCATAATTGTATGTATGTTTTTTCCGCATCTGTTATACCCCAATGGGTTTAGCGGAAATCAGACAACCATGAAACAAGATAGTAAAATTCTCGTCATCGACGACAACAAAGATGTGCTGGTTGCATTAAAACTTCTTCTCCAGGAGCATTTCAACCAGGTCGACACCTTCAAATCGCCCAATGTGCTGCCCGGCCAGCTTCGAGAGGAAACTTACGACGCCATCCTCCTCGACATGAATTTTGTTGCCGGCATGAATACCGGCAATGAAGGATTCTATTGGCTCAACAAGATATTTGAATACGACCGGGAGGCGGCTGTGCTATTCCTTACTGCCTATGCCGATGTAGAAAAGGCGGTGCAGGCGATACAGCAGGGTGCGCTGGATTATATCGAGAAACCCTGGGATGATGAAAAGCTGGTGGCCTCGGTCCTTAAAGCAATATCCCAGCGTGCGTCCAAAAAGGAGATCCGGAGACTGAAGCAAAATCAGAGGCATTTGAACCAGCGTTTGCGTAAAGATCATACACTGATTCGTGGGAAAAGTCCTGCCATGCAGAGTGTCTATCAGCAGTTGGACAAGGTGGCGGCTACAGAAGCCAATGTTTTGCTCCTGGGAGAAAACGGTACGGGTAAGGAAGTTGTGGCCCGTGAGTTGCACCATCTTTCGAACCGCTCTAATGAGATGTTTGTCAATGTGGACCTGGCTGCCCTGAATGAGAATATTTTTGAGAGTGAGCTTTTCGGGCATGTCAGGGGAGCTTTTACAGATGCCCGCGATGCCCGTACCGGGCGTTTTGAGATGGCATCCGGTGGCACCCTTTTCCTGGATGAGATAGGGAACCTGTCTTTGAACATGCAGGCCAAACTGCTGGTGGCTCTCCAGAACAGGGAGATCACGCCTGTCGGCTCCTCCCGCAAGATTCCCGTGGACATACGCCTGGTTAGTGCCACCAACCGTTCGCTGGAAGATATGGTGGATGGGGGTGGCTTTCGTCAGGACCTGCTTTACCGAATCAATACAATCACCATTGAGCTGCCGCCCTTGCGTGAGCGCCGGGAGGATATTCCTCAGCTGGCGCATTATTTTGCCAACCTTTATGGACAAAAGTATCACCAGCGTGAAATAACGCTCAGCGACCAGGCTGTTAAGAAACTGACGGAACATACATGGCCTGGTAACATAAGGGAATTGCAGCATCAGATGGAAAAGGCAGTTATCATGAATGATACTGTCAGGCTGGGAGAGAAAGACCTTATGTTTGCGCAGGCGGCCCGTCAAAGAAGCCGCCAGACACTCAACCTGCAAGAGAACGAGCGAATGCTCATTGAAGAGGCTCTTGAAAAGACCCGAAACAACTATACCCGGGCTGCTGCCGAACTGGGCATCACCCGGAGAACACTTTACAACAAGCTCAAGCATTATGGCCTTCAATAAATTTACCCTTTCGGTTTTGTTCCAGGTTTTGTTGATAGCTGCCACGAGCTTTCTGATGGTTTGGTCTTTTGATCAGGACCGCCTGGTGGTCGCCAGATTCACTTTCGTGGTGCTGTGGATCCTTGAAGTCATGTACCTTCTGCACTATGTAAACAAAACCAACCGGTCGCTTTCGGTTTTCCTGGAAAGTCTGCGTGGTTCCGATTTTGTTCGCAGCGACGATGCCTCCGGTTCCTTTCATGCCCTTAACATCAGCTACAACGAGATTGTAGATGTGGTGAAAGGGGCCAGGATAGAGCGTGAGGCCCAGCAGCACTATTTTCAGTATACCCTGGAGCTGATTCCCGTTGGTGTGCTGTCTTTTAATAAAGATGACGGGGCCATAGAGATATACAATGCAGCAGCATCTGAGCTCATGGGGATGTCGAAACCTTCGTATATTGATGAATTTGACCGG
Organism: uncultured Bacteroidota bacterium; assembly: GCA_913055895.1. Classification (GTDB taxonomy): domain Bacteria; phylum Bacteroidota; class Bacteroidia; order Bacteroidales; family UBA12077; genus JAGXLC01. The sequence continues at coordinate 9,133 of CAJXLE010000039.1, forward strand.
GTCAAACAGGGTTTGGCCGGGGAGTTGAAAGGAATGGCATCCGAGGCATCGGAGCTTATAGAGGTGGATTCTCCCGGGGGACGGCAGCGCCTGGTGGTCAGGGCGAGGATGTTCACCCTTTTTGGTCGTGAGATCAAGTTGCTGTCGTTTCAAAACATACGACATGAGCTGGACCGGGAAGAGCAGGAAGCGTGGCAGAAACTGATCAGCGTCTTGCGCCATGAGTTGATGAATTCGATGGGACCGGTCAACTCACTGAGCCGCACACTGCTCCGTATGTTTCGCAAGGGTGGCCGCAACAAGAGGGTTGCGGAGCTGAACGACAAGACCATCGACGATGCGGTAGACGGATTGCAATCCATCGACAACCGGACCAGGGGAATGATGCGTTTTGTGCAGTCGTACAGAGAGTTAACCCGCCTTCCTGCTCCCCGTAAGCGGCATGTTGGCGGCGCTGAGGTACTGAAAGGGGTTAAGAACCTGATGGCCGAGGACCTGCAAGAGCTGGGCATTGAGCTTTTCGTGGAGGAGGATGATGGCATACCAGTGGTTGAATTGGATGAGCGGCAGATCCACCAGGTGTTGATCAACCTGGTGAAAAATGCTGCAGAGGCTTTTCAGGAAGGGCAAACCGGTAAAAAGATTGTTCTCCGGTGGCGGGTCAATCAGCACGACCGGCCCTGCCTGGAAGTGCAGGACAATGGTCCCGGTATGTCACCCGAATTGCAGGAGAAGATATTTGTCCCTTTCTATACCACCAAAAAGGATGGCTCTGGCATTGGACTGAACCTTGCCCGGCAGATCATGCTCCAGCACCGCGGACGGATAGGCTTGTCTTCCGCTTTGGGTGACGGAACCACCTTCCGCCTCGAGTTTTAATTCTTCTCCTTTTTTATGCTCCCACCCAACCGTTCACCCTGTTCACCCTCTTCACCCATCCATCCACCCATCCATTTACTTATTCATCCATCCACCCATTCACTCATTTAATCATGTAATCATCTTATCATTTAATCATTTAATCATTTTATCATTCATTCTTTCACCCATCTACTCATTCACTCATTCACTCATTTAATCATCTTATCATTCACTCATTCACTCATTCACTCATTCACGCATTCACGCATTTTATCATCTTATCATTCACTCATTCACTCATTCAATCATTCACGCATTTACGCATTCACGCATTTTATCATCTTATCATTGTCTTCACCTGTAATATTTTCCCGTTCTTTGCTACCTATGTATAAAAATCCCCGAAATTTTGGAGGAAAGGCGCCAAAAAGAGAAGTTTCTTAAGCTCATCAGTGAACACCAGGATCTTATCCGCAAGGTGGCGGCCATGTACTATAAGAACAAAGCCGATCAGGAGGATGCTTTCCAGGAGATCCTGGTGAACCTTTGGAAAGCCTATCCAACTTTCCGCGGAGAATCGAAGATCACCACATGGATGTACCGGGTGGCTCTGAATACCGTGATATCCGGTTTCAGGAAAGCTTCCAACCGCGTACACCGCAATCGTTCAGACGTGAATATATCCGACGAGCTCGTCAAACCCGAGCGGGAAAATGTTTCCAATGAGGACATCGATGTGCTTTACCAGTCGATCGAAAGGCTTACCGATATAGAGAAAGCGGTGATCATGCTTTATATGGAGGAAAAAACCTACGACGACATTGCTGAGATCATGGGTATGACAAGGACCAACGTGGGGGTGAAGATCAACCGGATCAAGAAAAAATTGCAGAAACTATACAAGGAGCTAGCCAATGGATATTGAGCGATTAAAAGGAGCCTGGAAAAGCTACACCGACGATTTAAGGGAGCAGGGTTCCAAGAACACCAGCGAGCTGAGGGAGATACTCTCCCGCAAGAGCGAGCAATCGCTGAGGAGGTTGCGCAAGAACTTCTTTATTGAGGCCGGCATCAACCTGGCGGCCATCCCTATTGTGTTGGTTATTGTGATCAACCAGTTTGCGCAGGTGGGCGATCACCGTTATTACCTGTCGGGTTTCCTGGTATTGTTGCTGTTGGCCTTTCTTGTTTTTCTCTACAATTCGTATATGAAGATCTTCCGTTATGAACAACTGGATATGCCCCTGGAGAAGAAACTGGAAGAACAGGTGAAGCGCCTGAAGCTTTTCATGAAGAATTATGCCGTGATCGGGTATATACTCTATTTTGTTGTTTTTGTCGTGGGCCTGCTGGTGAGTGCTTATAACAATCTGACGGGCGAACTGCCCCGTTTGGCTGTGGGAATCCTGATCGCCCTGGCCTTATTCTTTTCAGTGATCAGGCCGTTGATACGGTACTACCTGAAAAGGCTGTACGGAAAGCATCTTGATTCGCTCATTTCATACCTGAATGAATTGCAAGAAAAATCATCCATAACCCTAGAAAGAAATGATTGAAATAAAGGATTTAACCAAGACATTTAATCTGAACAAACAGCAGAGAAAGAAGCTGGGAACCCGGGCCGGTCAAATCAAGGCCGTTGACGGGATCAACCTGACCTGCCGTCCGGGGCGTATTTTTTCTCTGCTGGGACCCAACGGAGCAGGAAAGACCACCACGCTCCGGCTTATTGCCACCATCCTGCAGCCCACCTCGGGTTCGATCAGGGTGGCCGGACATGATACTGTCAAAGAAGGACGGGCCGTGCGCAACAAGATTGGTTTCCTAACCGGTACCACAGGTTTGTACGACCGTCTGACACCCGATGAGCTGGTTACTTATTTTGGCAGGCTCAACGGGATGGATGCCACCTCCCTTGAGCGCAGAAAGCGCGATCTTTTTCACACCCTGGAAATATTCAGCTTTTCTTCCAAGCGCATCGCGGAACTTTCCACCGGTATGAGGCAGAAAGTCTCCATCGCCCGCACCATGATACACGATCCCGAAGTGGTGGTCTTTGATGAACCAACTGCCGGGCTAGACGTGATCACGGCCGAACACATCATCGATTTGATACGCCAATGCAAGGCAGATGGCAAGACCGTTATTTTTTCCTCTCATATCATGAGTGAGGTGGACTTGTTGTGCGATGACCTGGCCATCATCCATGATGGACAAATTCTGTACAACGGGGAGATGAGCGATTTTCGCTCACAGATGGTCAACGGCAGCCTCACCCAGGAATTCATTCGCATTGTCAACGACGCCAAAACCACAACCCGATGAAATATCCCCTCGTTGGGGGGAAGTTGCTTATGATCAGATTTATAATAAGACCGATATGAAAAGTTCCCGCCAGCAAGGAGTAAGTTCCATAATAACAATGAATTAAAAAAATCGTATGAAAGATATTTTCCAAATAGCCCGTAAAGAATTTAAGGATACCATCCGGGACAAGCGTACCCTGATGGCCATGATCGTGGTGCCCCTGCTTCTTTTCCCCGTCATCTTCAGCCTGGTAAGTGGTCTGCAGAGTGAAAGCATGGAAAAAGCCATGAGCAGGGAGCTGAAAATAGCTGTTGTCGGCAGCGATGTACCGGTAGAACTTGAGAAACAGTTGAAAGCAGGCAACAACATACGGCTCGTATCCTTTTCTGCAGATACTTCATACCGTCGGTATGTGCGTGGCGACAGCCTGGATGCGGCTGTTGTCGTTCCCCGTGATTTCAATTCTAAGGTCCACCAGATGAAGACCGGGAACCTTCAGCTCTATTTTCAGTCCACACAGGAGGGGGTCGAAAGACGTCTTACCTCCCTGCTGGACCACTACGAGGCCGGACTGAGAAAGGAGAGGCTGGCCAGGCTGAACATCTCTGAGGAAACCATACAGCCCGTTCAGGTTGAAAAAGTGGACCTGGCCACGATGCAGGAGAAGATTGGCAAGTACATAGGGGGGTTCATCCCTTATATCTTCATCATTTTCTGTTTCATTGGGGCCATGTACCCGGCTATTGACCTGTTTACAGGAGAGAAGGAGAGGGGAACCATTGAAACCATCCTCACCTCTCCCGTGCGGCGCCTTCACATTCTCACCGGTAAAATGAGTGTGGTGGTGGCCACGGGCATCATCTCTGCCCTTTTGGCCATCGTGGGTCTGTTCGCGGGATTGAATTTTAACGATACCCTGCCTGCAGAGATCACCAAGGTTACCGGCGACATCCTGCAACCCGGCTTTATCCTTTTGCTGTTGAGTATGCTCATCCCCCTGACCATCTTTTTTGCCGGCATACTGATCCCCATCTCCATCTACGCCAAATCATTCAAGGAAGCCCAGTCGATCATCACACCCATCAACATACTAATCATCCTGCCCGGTATCGTGGGATTGCTGCCGGGAATTGAGCTGACCCTGCAGACGGCACTCATACCCGTTGTGAACATTGCCCTGGCGACCAAGGACATCGTGGCCGGAACCATAGATTACGGCCTGCTGGCGGCGGTTTATGGATCTCTTATCCTCTTTGCCGTTCTGACCGTGGCTTTTTCGGTACGCTACTTTGGCAAGGAGACCAACATATTGAGGGCTTGATGGAGAGGGCGTAATATCGGGGCCATTAATATTTGGCACTTCATATGTGAAGTTGAATATGCAGCTTTTACCATGGAGCGGTTGTTATCTGGCCATCAATGAGTCGCTTCATTTTGTTTTGGAAGTTTTTAAGGCCGGCCCTGCACCCTTTCTTTTCAGGGTAGAGCCGGCCTATGGGATTGTTCTCTTGGGGCAAATCCATCTTTGATGAGGAGTTTTCTCCCTTTCAGGCCTCTTGTTTCCTGCAGGTGGTTATCCCAAAAGGAAAGTAGAGGGGGCACCAGCTGGCCACGACTGTCAGAATGGGCACAAGGCCAATGAGTCCCCACCAGCTCTGAAAATATATACCCAGGCCACCAATGGCCAATCCGAGAATGACGCGGATGATTTTATCGGTTTTACCTACATTGCATTTCATAGATGAGCGGTTTTTCTGGTTTAACATATTTGTTCAGATAACTATACAATCGATGAGACATAAAAGTTCACAGGTCAGCAGACAGGCTATAAACCTAACTGGTTAGAAATGAATAGGGTTGTTGTTTTATCCTTTCTGCTGAAAGTGAATTTTTCGTTTACCCTGATAAATATTATCCGGCATGCCAATCCTGCATACATCTACTTTTTTGCCGGATTGACCTTTGCTGTTTGTTACAGACCATTGCCGGCTTGATGTTGGTTTGGGTTTTCGTGTTATATTTGCAGGAGAAAATTTACGGCCATGTATCATAATCAATGGTTGTTTGGGTTGGTACTGGAAGAAGATGGATCATTCTGTGCCGGCAGGCCGTAAAGGACATTTTTGGTAAATTATGAAACAGGTTGATGCCATACTGAATAAAAACCGTTTCTCCCGCGAGGACATTGTTTATTGGCTGAAAGCTGAAGGAGAGGAGAAGACCCGTCTTTTTGAGGCCAGCCAGATGATCAAGTCGCAGTATGTAGGCAAGCGGGTTTATTTCAGGGGCCTGGTGGAATTCTCCAATATCTGCAGCAAGAACTGTTACTACTGTGGCATTCGCAGGGCCAACCAAAACGCTGAGCGTTACAACCTGACCGACAGCGAGATTCTGGATGCCGTGCGTTTTGCCTATGAGAATCGCTATGGGTCGGTGGTGCTGCAGGGCGGAGAGATTTCCTCGCCTGCCTTTGCCCGGCGCATCACTGGTTTGCTGCGCAGGATACAGGAGATCTCGGAAGGAACACTGGGCGTGACCCTCTCCCTGGGCGAGCAGCCGGAAGAGGTTTACCGTGAGTGGCTGGAGAATGGAGCCCACCGGTACCTGCTGCGAATAGAAGCTTCCAACCCGGAGCTTTATAACAAGATCCATCCCGAAGATGACATCCACGATTACCACAAAAGACTGGAGAGCCTGCGAACCCTGCAGAAAGTTGGTTATCAGACCGGCACCGGTGTGATGATAGGTCTGCCTTTTCAGACATGGGAGGACCTGGCCGGTGACCTGATCTTCATGCGCGATTTCGACATCGACATGGTGGGCATGGGCCCCTACATTGAACACAAGGACACTCCCCTGTATCAATACCGCGATCAGCTGGTATCTGAGGAGGAACGCTTTCAGCTGACCCTCAAGATGACCGCCATTCTCCGCATCATGATGAAGGACATCAACATTGCTGCGGCAACTGCTTTGCAGGCCATCGATCCCATAGGCCGTGAAAAGGCCCTGAAAATCGGTGCCAACGTGATCATGCCCAATGTCACCCCCGGCATGTACCGCAACAACTATAAACTATACGAGAACAAACCCTGCACCGACGAAGAGGCTGCCGACTGCACCAACTGCCTGGATGTGCGCATTGGAATGGTAGGAGATGAGATAGCCTACGGAGAGCGCGGCGACCCCAAACACTACTACAACCGTACAGGCAAATAAACCAAAAGGTCTTTGGTCGGCTTGCAGGTTCCGGGCTGCAAAGGTGTTGGGTTAAACATCCCCTTCATCCTTGTATTTTTCAGCCTCCTGGTCGGCCATGCGAAGTGGCTCGGGTATTCTGTAATCCGTTGTACATTTCAGGGCAATCTCATTGGCTTCTTCAAGGCCCACCTTGTGGCCCGGAGACACAAAGATGGGATTGGTGTTGTCCTGGGTGCGCAGGACGGTGCCGAGGCGCTCACCCTGGTCGGTCCAGTCACCGGTCGAACCCCTCTCGCTGCCAGGTTCCTTGTATTCGCCAAGCAGCTGGGATTTGCCAATGCCAATGGTGGGTTTGTCGATGAGCAGGCCCATGTGGGATGCGATGCCCAGGCGCCTGGGATGGGCAATGCCGTTGCCATCGAAAAGGTACAGGTCCACGTCTTCCTCTACTTTCTCTATGGTGGCCAGGATGAGGTCGCCCTCGCGGTAGGTCAGGAGACCGGGAATATAGGGATAACCTATGATGTCCAGCTCGGTGTAGGTTTTGATGTGTTCCATCTCCGGGTAGCTGAAAAGGGCTACGGCAGCAAAACCTGTTGGTGGCTTCTTGTGGTAGGCTACATCCACTCCTGCTACAATCCTGATGTTTTTGGGTGCTCCTTGTGTTTCAATTTTTTTTGCCAGTTCTTTTTGCTGTTCCCGCGCTCTTTTGGGGGTTATATTTTCAAGGCGTTCCATTGATTTGGTTTTTTACCCGTTAAACATAAAAGATCACCACATGTTCAACCGCCATGTCTTCCCTGGCCATTCGACCGCTTAGCAGTCAAATGGAAGAAACGCCAAACACTCAGACACCAAACGCTCAGACACCAAACACTCAGACGCCAAACACTCAGACACCAAACGCTCAGACGCCAAACGGTCAAACGGCAGCCAATATTAGGTCAGTCCCATCTTAAAATTAAACGTGTTGGAGGGCTGCAATTGTTGTGAGTTGTGAAGGTTTTTCAGGATGGTATGGAAGCGTTTGTCGGAGGGCTTTTCGTAGCTCATGTCGATCAGGAACCGTCCAAACCCTTTTGAGTCGAGCTTGTCCCTGTATTGTGTGAGGCAGACAGGTTCCCCGGGTATGACAATGGTAACCCCGTTTCGCTTGTGATGTACAAATTCATAGTTCTTATCGTCGCGGAAGGAATGCCGGGGATTTTTGACTTTTACCGGCATCCGTGAGTAGAAAAGTTCGGGATAGAAGTATATGGGGACGATGCCTTTTTTGTCCTGCATGCTGAGCAGGTTGTCGAGGTCATTTTCCAGGGGATAGGTAAAAAGTTTGATGTTTTCTTCTCTCAGGTGGTGAATGGCGGCATCGTTGAAGGTATATACATGTTCATTGGTGGCTATGGTGGAAGCTTTGGGAATGATGATTTTCTGTGAAAGGTGGCTGATCATGAAGTTGCGGTAGCCTTTCTCCCGGATATTCCGGAAAAGATCTCTGTAGAAGCCTATTTTGCTTTCCGGTATGAAGCGGGGAAGTTCAAAAAAGATCTTATGGGCATTCTTTTTGACCAGGAAGGCGGACAGGTCGAGTTCCTTCCATTCTTTTTCATCCAGGTTGATGATCAGGTTGTCGATCTCCTGCATGGGTATTTTCTTAAGCCACCTGATGCTGTCGATGCGGGCAAAAATTTGGTTTTTTTGAATTTTCTGGGGTTGAACAATTGATTTGAGGTTGTCTTTTTTCAGGCTTTCCGGCATGTTGGGCTTGATGCCTTTCACCTCACGCTCGAATTTGTCGGCAAATTTTTTATCCCTCAAATTGGCCAGGTACACCAGGTCGCCTTTTTGTATCTTGTCGGTGGCTTCGTGAACGACAAACCGCTGGTTGGTGTCTTTCTCGAAAGATTTGATTTTAAGGGCTTTCCTGTTGCCGCCCCTGGAAGAGCGTATCCACAGCCTGTTGCCTGTCTGCAGCTCTTCACCGGAAGGAAAGGTGAATGACTGCGGGTTCACCTCATGCACCCTCCCAAGGAAGATGCCGGTGGAGGGGTTGTCGGTGATGGCTTGTGATAGATCGCCGCCAAAGAAGTAGGAGGTTTTCGTGCGGCCCATGTCATATTTGAGCAGCTTCTTGGCCTCGGGTATTTGCCCTGGGTTGTCGATGGCCATCCGGTAGGCCTGGGCTACCCTGTAAACGTATTCGGCAGGTTTAAGGCGTCCCTCTATTTTTAACGAGGAGATGCCCATTTGGAGAATGGTGGGGATGTGGTCGATCAGCTCATTGTCTTTCAGGCTGAAAAGGTGTTTTCTCTCCCCGCTTTCTTCGTAGATTCTCCGGCATGGTTGCATACAGCGACCCCGGTTGGCACTCATGCCACCCAGGTAACTGCTGAAAAGGCACATTCCCGAGAAGGAATAGCACAGGGCACCGTGGATGAACATCTCCATGTCGACCCGGCTATTTTCCCTTATGGCATTGATCTCCAGGGTTGTCAGCTCACGTGCAAAAATAACCCTCTCAAAGCCCAGCTTGTCAGAGTATATGGCTCCCAGGCTGTTGTGGTTGCCCATCTGGGTGCTGGCATGGACCTTAAGTTTGGGAAAGTGGTATCGCACCAGGTCGTATACACCCCAGTCCTGGATGATTACGGCTGAGACATCGGTCTGGGAAAGCATGTAAAGGACATCAAGCAGCTCGGACAACTCATCGTTACGGATGACAATGTTGAGGGTCAGGTAAACCTGTACCTGGTGTTTTTCTGCTTCCCTGAGGAGGGTCTGAAACTGGGCAGGTGTGAAATTGTCGGCACGCTCGCGGGCATTGAAATTTTTTAGTCCCAGGTAAACCGCATCGGCCCCTCCTTCCACTGCAGCGTGAAATGCCTCAATATTGCCGGCGGGAAGAAGAAGTTCGGGTTTTTTCATATCGTGGCCTTTGCTGCAAAAATAAGTATTTCATTCAACTTTCAACCAACCTCTATGTCCCGGTTGATGGTCTGCTCCAGGGATATGAACGTTTCGGTTCGTGCTACACCCCTTATGTTCTGTATGGTATTGACGAGTATGTCCATCAGGTGTTCATTGCTTTTGCAGTATATCTTCAGCAGTATGGCATATTCACCCGTGGTGTAGTGGCACTCGACAATTTCGGGTATCTGTTCAAACTCTTTAACCGCCTGTTTGTACATATGGGCCTGGTCGAGGTATATACCGACAAAAGCGCATATATCAAATCCCACACGTTTGGGTTTGACCTTAAACTTGGATCCTTCAATAACTCCGTTGCTTTCAAGCTTTCTGATGCGCTGGTGTATAGCAGCTCCTGATATCCCACATTCGCGTGCTATCTCAAGATAGGGCTTGCGGGCATCGTGAATCAAATAAGTCAGGATTCTGCGGTCGGTTTCATCAATTTTAAGTGTTTTCGCCATAGATGGTATTTGGTTGAAAGTTGAAGCGGTTTAAGGTTAAAGCAGTTGAAGGGTTAGGAAATCATATCGATCAAGGCCCTTGCGGCCACTTCAGGGCCTTTCCTTTCCATACCTTTTATGCCCAGTTGTGTTCGTATCTGCCCCACAAAAACACCCTTATCGTAGAAGTTCCTGAAATATTTTCTTGCGATTTCCTGATGTTGTTCCTTAAACTGGATGGGGCCAAAAATGTTGGCAAAATAAGTACTCACCAGTCCTGTGCTGGTGGTGGTGCCCTTGCTCATCACCTGTCCCTTGCTGAATATGTCCAATGCCACTTCCGGGTCCTCGATCTTCTCAATGACCGGGTGCTCGTCGTCGATTTCTTCGTAGTTGTTGGCATAGAAGATGTAATCGATGGAAGAGCCATTCATGATGGTGTTGTAATAGGCCACCGGCAGGATGATGCGGGCATTGGTCTGATGGGCATTCAGAATGATCGAGCGGTCGATCTGACCAAAGGCATAGCCTGGTTGCAGATCGTCTAGGCGCAGAAAAGCTCCTATTTCTGTCCCGACACCCCGTATTTTACCATTTTCGTCTATTTCAATGCTGCCCATGTCGTCGGCAATGATGGTGGTATCGCTGATCAGGTCTTCACCCAGGTCTTTGTAGGCTTCCAGTGTTTCGGATTTTCCTGCACCGGAATCGCCGATCATCAGCACAGAGGCTTTGTTGCCATTTTGAAGCGAGATCTCGACCAGGGAGCCGTGGAAAGGCAGGATGCCATTGCGTATCTTGATGATGTTGTGCAGGGTCAGGACCATCTTCTTGAGGTAGCCAAAATAACCAAATTCATCGTCGTTGGGGCAGGCCCCCACCAGCATGTCTTTTTCCTTGTCCTCGTAGAAGACGGTGGGTATGTCGGCCAGGTCGTCCAGGGCATTGCCGGGGACACCGTATACATAAACGGCATCGGGTTTGCGCTGAAGTTCTTCGGTGGATGCCAGCTCAAACAGGTTGCAGGCTGCGAATCCCAGTTCGAAGAATTTTTGGTGGAAATAAATATGTATTAGCAGATTCCCCACCTTGGCGGGATAGCACAGCCATTCTGAACTGTCCAGGTCAACGATCTCAAGGGGGTTTTGTTTGGTTTCCACGAACTGCCCCCGCCGCTTATTCATGGTGGTATTGAGGATCAGGGGCGGGTTCATCATGATTTGATGGATCACCGGGATGTCTTTGAGTTTCTGGTAGGCCGGATCATCGCTAAAGAACGGGCTCATGGGCGAGGAGATGCATGCAAATTCAGCACCGGAGTTCACCTGTCTGTAGGTTTTGGGGTGGCTGCTCACGATGTTTTCGGAAATATCGCGGTAAATTTTCCTAACCAGGTGAGCCAGCTGTTCCACTGTTTCATGAAAGGTTCGGTATGGCCTGCTTTCCAGATCCGCCTCACGGGAATCGCATATGATATAGCGCTCGTATTCCCGCCAGTAGTTGTAAAAATATTCCAGGGTACTGTTCAGCAGGTCGGGGTGATCGAGCAGATCTTTCGATTCGGGGCGTATTTGTCTTACGATGTCCAGGGGATTGCGCGACAGCAACTCCAGTCCCAGCACCCGTGAGTAGAAATCGACGGCACGGGAAATGTCGGTCACGGTGATGACCAGGTGGTCCAGACC
>CAJXLE010000040.1 GCA_913055895.1 uncultured Bacteroidota bacterium
ATTTCTGCAAAGAAATAATTTTCAGTGTTCATTATGGTCAAAGTGGTATTTGGCCATGGCAAAGCGCAGGTCGCTGTAAGTGAATTCATCCCCCAGGCGTGCTTTGATCTCGGAGAGTTTGGTGGATTCAATCTTTTGGGCTACGCTGATGATCTGCTCCAGCTTTTCCAGGCTGAGAAAATTCAGCACGTCGATGGCCCCGGCGGCCACCCAGTGGGAGAGGTGTCCCTCGATGGTGGAGACAGCCAGCTGGCGCTCGGCAGCTATCTCCTCCACACTTTTGCCCTTGCGGAAAAGGTTGTAGGTGAACTCTTTTGTTCCGGTCTTCTTTTCTTTGGTCTTCCTGCCGGCCGCTTTATTCTTTTTGCTGTTGGCGGGTGCGGCTTTCATCGAATGTTGACGGCCATTGTCCGAAGGAGATATGTTTTCCCTGTTCAGTTGCTTGTTGCTGATCATTGTTTCTGTCATGGCATGTGCTTTTTCAATAGCCTGCCGGCGGCTGTAAACAACATGCTCCAGGTCGCCCAGCTCACGGATGTACTTTTTGACATTGGCCTCGGAATCCAGGTGTTCCATTTGTTTTTCAATCTGCCCGGAAAGATCGGCCAGGTGCGTTTCAAAATATTGCTCTGCCTTTTTCACCCGGGTTTGTAGGTTGGACAGCCAGTTGGGATCGGCCGAATGGCCGATTCCCTTCAGCTGTTTCTGGAACCTGTCGGCCACATCCCTGGTCCCGGCAAATTGCTGAACCAGCTTTTCAGCCCAGGGTTGGTATTGCTGTTTGGTGGACTGGCCTGCTTTCTTGTTGTAGCTCTGCAGGTGTTGCTTCAACTCGCTGTCAAGACCACTGAGGTCAAAAGCACGCAACAGGTAGTTGATCAGGAAGCGCGGCTTCTCATCTTGGTACTCTTTTTCCAGCTCATCATGCGAGGGCCTGGCCGAGTGAAACCGCTCAAGGGCGGGATCGGTCTTCAGCATATGGGTTGGGATGGGGGCGTTGAGCACCAGCCCGTCGAGAGAAACCAGCCTGGAAAGGGCTACGTATATCTGACCGGGAGCAAACGCGCGCGAGACATCGATGATGGCTTTTTCAAAGGTCAACCCCTGGCTTTTGTGAACCGTGATAGCCCAGGCCAGTTTAAGCGGATACTGGGTAAAGGTGCCTTTGACCTTTTCCTGGATCTCGTTGTTTTCCTTGTTCAGGCTGTACTGCTTGTTTTCCCAGGTATACTCCTCAACAGTGGTGGAGGGTGAGCCATCGCCAAACTCCACTTCGATGTGTTCGTCTGACAGATCAGACACCACGCCGATCTTGCCATTGAAATATCTTTGTTCTCCGGAATAGTCGTTTTTTATAAACATGACCTGGGCCCCTTTTTTGAGTTCCAGGGTTTGATCGACCGGGTAAAGGTGTTCTCCAAAATCTCCGTCTTTGCTGGCACTGTATCGGTATGTCGTGCCGGGGAGTTTCTTCAGGGCTTCCCGGTTGATTTGATCGGCTTTGGCGTTGTGGGTGGTGAGAAAAACATAATTCTCACCCGATGAAGGCTGGAAACCGGGTTGGTAACATTGATTGAGCAGATGCAGGTCGGTCTCGTTTAGAGCATCATTCCTGAGATGATTCAGTATCCGGATGAATGCCGGGTCGTCCTGCCGGTATATGTTTTCCAGTTCGATGTATACCGGCGGGGATGCCTGTATGGCCATGGCTTCGAAGAAGTATCCCTGGTTGTAGTGGTGTTCCAGGTATTGCTTTTCTTGTTTTTTGATCACCGGGGGAAGCTGCAGCAGGTCGCCAATGAAAACCACCTGAACGCCGCCAAAAGTCGCGGAGCTTCTGCGTATCATTTTTAACACATGGTCGATGGCATCCAGGATGTCGGCCCTGAGCATGCTCACTTCATCGATGATCAGGAGCTCCATCTCCCTGATCATCTTTTGCTTTTGCTTGTTGATCCGGAGTGATTTCCTGATGGAGTGGGGGGTGTTCAGTTGAACAGGGATCGTTTCGTGTTGCGCAGCGAGGTTTGTGGGTATAAAAACACCGAAGGGGAGCTGAAAAAGGGAATGGAGGGTGACACCTCCGGCATTGATGGCTGCTATACCCGTCGGGGCAGCCACCAAAACTTTCTTGTGGGTTCTCTCGACAATGTCTTTTAAAAAAGTTGTTTTGCCCGTGCCTGCTTTTCCCGTGAGAAAGACATGGCGGTCGGTGCCGTTGACAAATTTCGCTGCCAGTTCATATGCTTTGTCATTACCCATTTGTCATAACCTTTAACGATTGAAGATTGCATGCTGAAAGTTAAATATATCGCGTTCATGTCAGTTTCTTTCATCGTAGTCGACCTTTGTGGTCAACCTGTATCAGGCACGGACAACGGACACTCACTTTCAAATTTCAACTTTCGAATTTCAACTTTTTACTTCTTTTTTATTCACGCCATCCGCACAATTTTGGGCTTGAACACCGCCAGGGGTTCGACGATGTCCTGCTGCAGGCGCATCACCTCATTGATGTCCTTGTAGGCTTGCGGCGACTCATCCAGTCCCCCGCCTATGAGGGTCACACCCCGGGACTGAAGAAGGTCCTCTAGTTCCTTGACCTTAAACTGTTTTTTGGCCTGGCTTCTCGACATCAGGCGGCCGGCACCGTGGGCTGCCGAGTTGAGGGATTCCTCGCTGCCCTTGCCGCGGACAATGAATGCCGCACTGGCCATGGAGCCGGGGATGATGCCTAAAATGCCCTGGTGGGCGGGGGTGGCCCCCTTGCGATGGACGATCGCCTCTTCGCCTGTAGGAAGGGTTTCCCTCCAGGCAAAATTGTGGTGGTTCTCGATGCGGGCAACGGGCTGCAAGCCCAGGGCACGGGCAATGCCCTCGTGTATCAGGTGGTGGTTGGCCGCTGAATAGTCGCCGGCCCAGTTCATGGCCATCCAGTATTCCATGCCTTCCTGGCTGGAAAGGTCCAGCCAGGCAAGCGAACGGGCACCCTTGGGCAAGGCGCACCTGTCCATGGCCACATGGGTATAATGACGGGCGATCTCTGCACCTGTGCCCCTCGACCCGGAATGGGAAAGGACAGCCATATAGGTACCCGGTGCTACCTTATGTTCGGGCAGGTCGTATTGGACCTCCAGGATGCCCAGATCCACGAAATGGTTCCCCTGGCCTGAAGTGCCCAGCTGGTCGGCTGCTTTTTGTTTGAGTTGTTTTAAAAACCCAACCTCGTCCATCTCAGGCCGCTCAAGGACAGGGTGTTCTTTCCTGCCGGAATATTCCGCTTTTCCAAAACGGGTGTTTTCCTCAAGAAGCTTTTTCATCCGCTCTTTTCCGGAGTTGAGCTGATCAACATCCAGCTCATACAAGCTCATGCACATGCGGCATCCTATGTCCATGCCCACACCATAGGGCAAAACTACGTTGCGTGTGGCGACAACCCCTCCGATGGGCAGCCCGTAGCCCTGGTGCGCATCGGGCATAAGCGCTCCCCTTATTACGACGGGAAGCCTCATGGCCGTCTCCATCTGTTCAAGGGCGCCCTTCTCTATGTATTGTCCTCCATAAACCCTGTAAGGTTTGACCGGACCCAGGGAACTTTTAGTTTTGATGTGGGCTTGTGGTGTAGGTGGCCTCCCGGTGGGAGGAGATGCAGAAACCCCTGGTCTGTGTCCTGCAGGTGCCTTTTTCCTGGCGGTTCTTCCGGACTGTTTTCTGGTACCGCTGGCAGGAGTCTGTTGGTCCATCATCATGCCGGCCAGTTTTCCCAGGTGGGGATGTTTTTTGTATCGTTCAGGGTTTTCAATGAGCTCTTCGAGAATCTCCAGGGCCTGCTGCTTGCTGTATTTCTTGTAATGGCGTTGCATGACCTGTTTGGCCAGGCTGGCTGCCCGGTCGTCGTGGAACCCTATGCGCTGTAAATCTTTACCCCGCAGATTCAATTTCTTCATAGTCCTGCTTTCTTAAGGGATTGTTTTATTGCCAGCAATAGTGGCTGAATAACCACATTTGAGTATGCACAAGAAAACGGAGAAAAAAGTTTCAAGACGGCTGGCATCGGGGCAATTGTCACTTAAAATACGTCTTTAATCTCAAAGTCCATGTTGTTGAAGGAGAAACGATCGCCCTGCCGCAGACCTTCCATTGCCTGGTATATGGGTGTGTCTTTGGATATAACATAATATGTTTCCCCATCCACGTCCACCTTGCCCAGACCAAGGGCAATGAAGATCTTCTGGCGGTTGGTGATCACCACCGCCCCAAATTCCACCTGGTCTTCCAGTCCGTCGAAAGACACCTTTTTCAGTATCTGGATCTCGTCAACAGCCTTCTGCAACTGTTCGGCATATATATCCCTCTCTCTGAGCAGCTCAGACCGTGAACCGTCGAAAACATCGTGTTCCTGTTCTGCCTCATTGGCATCTTTTTGAATCTGGTTCATCGTTTGCCTGGCAGTTTCTGCATTCTCCTCCAAAATGCTCAGGCATTTGTTGTAGATTCTTTTCTTAAGTTCCAGTTTGTCGCTCATATAATTGTTTTGTTGGGTGTAGAGTTTTTATTGGTTCCTGGTTGTTTTTATGAGGCACTTTACACAATTTATGAAATATTTTTCTTGTTTGAAAGCTCACCCCATCATTTCAGCCTGCCAATAATATAAACAAAGTATGACAATGCAAATAAAAAGAATTTTATTATTTTGGTACATTCACAAATTTGAGTGGTGTCCCAAAAGCCACTTTTCAAGCATCTGAGAAAGGTCTAATAGGCCACGGGCACCTACCAAACCACAAAAACTGCAAACCTATGAAATCAACAATGTTTTATTTCCTGATGATCCTGGCTTTATCAGCCATGAGTTTAAATGTGGTGCATGCGCAGAGCAAAGCCGACTGGCAGGGAGGCTTTCCTGAGGGATGCACCAGCATCACCGTAGGCAAGGATGCCTCTTTTGATGGCTCTGTGATGACTTCCCACACCGACGACAGCCACCGCACCCGCTCCTGGATGGATATAGAGCCTGCCCGCGACCATGAGGAAGGTGCCACCGTCCCCATGTATAAGAGGATGAACGACAGCACCCAGGCCATGCCGGCATACAAGCATGTGCAGATCGGCGAAATCCCACAGGTGGAACACACCAATAAATATATCAACACGGCATATCCCAGCATGAACGAGCACCAGCTGGCCGTTGGCGAGTCGACTTTCGGCGGCAGGGAAGCCCTGCAGTCGGACGAGGGCCTGATCGACTGCCAGCGTCTGTGCCAGCTTATGCTGGAGAGGGCTTCCACGGCCCGCGAAGCCATCAAGCTGGCAGGCCGCCTGACCAAAAAGTATGGCTGGAATGATTACGGCGAATGTCTTACCATAGCCGATGAGCAGGAGGTATGGCATTTTGAGATCGTGGGTCCCGGCAAAGGCAAGGTGGGATCCATCTGGGCCGCCCAGCGCGTGCCCGACGGTCACATCTCGGTCAACGCCAACGCCTCGCGCATCCGCCAGATCAACCTGGATGATCCCGACCATTTTATGGCCTCCGAGAACATCTTCCGGGTAGCCAAAGAAAAAGGCTGGTGGAATCCTGAAGAAGGGCCCTTCGAGTTTTGCTATGCCTATGCCCCGGACAGCCGCAAATCCGTTGCCTCGAGAAGGCGTGAATGGAGGGTCTTCGACTTGCTGGCTCCTTCTCTCGAGCTGAGCCCCACCTCTGAGAACTACCCCTTCTCGGTCAAGCCTGATGAAAAAATCGAACTCAGTGACATGGTGAGGGTTTTCAGTGATTATTACCAGGGTACACCCTACGACATGCGACGGAACACCACAGTGGAGAACGAGCAGGGAGAGCAGGTGATCTCCCCCCTGGCCAATCCTTTTATGCCTTACAGCCAGCTGGCCATAGAAGATGTCAGCGGCAGCTGGTATTCGGTTAACGAAGAAACCGGCGACATCCGCTTCCTGGGTGAGAGAACCATTGCCCGCTGGTATACCATGTATGCCACCATCATACAGTGCCGCAGCTGGCTGCCCGACGAAATAGGCGGTGTCACCTGGCTGGCACAGGACAATGTGGCTTCTTCCATCTACATACCCGTTTACGCAGGAACCAATAAGTTGCCCGAATCATACAGCACGCCGGGGCGAACAGAGGGATACACCCGCGAGTCGGCATGGTGGGCCTTCAACCGCCTGGGAACCCTGGCTGCACAAAGATGGGGCGAGATGCACAAGGATGTGGATGCCGTCTGGGACCCCTGGCAGCAACAACTGTTTGAACAACAGGAACAGATAGAAAAAGAGGCCCGGCAAAAGTACGAGGAAGATCCCGAAGAAGCCGAGGAATACCTGACCGACTACACCCTGAAGTGGGGCAACAAGGTGGTGGAAAAAGCCTGGAACCTGGGCGATGAGTTGTGGACCAAATACGATGAGAAATTCTAGAGCCCTCATTAAACCCTTTTTTGGGTGTTGCATCATAAATGTTCGGGCCAATCGCGCCCGGACATTTTTTGTTTTAAATATACTCCTGTATCTTTGATCCCAATTATCATCCGTAAGACTTTTCCGGGCCACAAGCTGGCTTGTGTTGAAAAGACATAAAGGACATACAGTAGCATTTAGTCAACATTCAGTTAGCATGTAACCAGAGTAAGAAATAAAACATATACGACCATTGCGCTGTGGCGGAATGGGTTACATCTTATCATACATCAATAAAACAACCATCAAATGAATACAAAAGGATTTGCCAGCGACAACAATTCGGGCGTGCATCCCGAGATCATGATCGCCCTGACAGAAGCCAACAAGGGACATACTGTGGCATACGGTGATGATCCCTACACCCGTGAAGCCGTCAAGGCCATACAAAAACACCTGGGAGACGGTGCCGATCCCTATTTTGTTTTTCTGGGTACGGGTGCCAATGTACTGGGCATCGGGGCACTCACCCGGTCCTTTCATTCGGTGATATGCGCAGAGACGGCCCACATTCAGGAAGATGAATGCGGTGCCCCCGAGAAGTTCAACGGGGTCAAACTGCTGCCGGTGGACACGGCCGATGGTAAGCTGACTGTAGACGGCATCAGGCATCATATCAAGGGCATCGGCTTTGAACACCATTCACAGCCCCGCGTGGTGTCGATCACCCAGGCCACCGAACTGGGAACGGTATACAAACCTGAAGAGATACGGGAGATCTGTGACTTTGCCCATGATAATGGCATGTATGTGCACATGGACGGGGCCAGGATTGCCAATGCAGCCGCATCGCTGGGAGTGGGTTTTAAGGATATCACCACCGATGCAGGGGTGGACGTGCTCTCTTTTGGTGGCACCAAGAATGGGATGATGTACGGGGAGGCCGTCGTCTTCCTGAATACACCTGCCCCGGAGGAGTTCAAATACATCCGCAAACAGGGAATGCAGCTGGCCTCCAAGATGCGTTATGTCTCGGCCCAGTTCCTGCGTTACCTATCCAGTGATCTATGGCACCAGACAGCCGCCCATGCCAACAGCATGGCCCGTCTACTCGCTGAAGAGGCAGGTAAGGTACCCGGTATAGAGATCACCCAGGAGGTTGAAGCCAACGGGGTCTTTGCCCGTGTTCCCAAAGAGATCATTCCCCGGCTGCAGGAGAAGTTTTTCTTCTACATCTGGGATGAACCTCAATCGGTGGTCAGGTGGATGACATCTTTCGACACCACCGAACAGGAGATCCGGGATTTTGTCGAGCTGATAAGGGAACTGGTCTCACATGAAGGATAGGTAGTCCCACTCTTACCACCAGGTCTGAAAAACAAAGAAGGGCAACTTTTTTCTTCACTCAGATATGCCAGATCCATCCGTTGCTCTTGTCAGGTCGACTTTGGAAACAGCAGTGAGCTGTCGCCATAGCTCAGAAAACGAAAATCCTGGTTCAGGGCGTGCTGGTATATCTTTTTCCAGTCGCTCCCTACAAATGCGGCTACCAGCATCAGAAGGGTGCTTCTGGGTTGATGGAAGTTGGTGATCAGCCCGCCTGTCAGCTTGAAGGGATAACCCGGCACAATCATGATGCGGGTGCTGGCCTCGAAATGATCGAGGTCATGGACAACCATGTATTGGCGTATGTGGTCGAGGGCTTCGCCGACAGGCATATCACCTCTAAGTTCCCTGTATTCCCATTGCTCCAGCGTGATTTTTCCATCACCCGGTTCCTGACCGGATAGTTTGACCCCAAGCCAGTATAGACTTTCCAGGGTTCTCAAAGTGGTGGTTCCCACGGCCAGCAGATGGGGTTGGTTCTCCGTCAACTGTTCGATGGCATCACGCGAGACAGAGAAATGTTCGGTGTGCATGTCATGCTGCTCGGCCGTCTCTGCTGTGACAGGCCGGAAGGTGCCGGCTCCCACATGCAGGGTGACCTCACTGCTGGTGATGTTTTTCTCTTCCAGCGACCGGAAAACGTCTTCGGTAAAATGCAGACCTGCAGTGGGGGCTGCCACCGAACCCCGTATCTTTGAGTAAACGGTTTGGTAACGTGTCTTGTCGATGGGTTCGCTTTCACGTTTCAGGTAGGGGGGTATGGGCACCTTGCCGGCATCATCCAGGATCTGGCCAAAAGAAACATGTGGATTGTCCCAACTGAAGTGAACCACGACGTACTGTTCATTTCTGCTAAGCTGTCTGGCCCGCAAAGTAACCCTTTGCTCTTTGATGGTCAGCGACTGTATCAGGGAATGGCCTTTCCATTTTTTTAGATTGCCTACCAGGCATTGCCATTCGGTTTGCTCCTTTTGCTGGAAAGCCTTCTCATAGTCGGCCGGCTTTTGTGGCTCGAGGCAGAATATCTCAATTTCCGCCCCCGTATCCTTACGGAACATCAGCCTGGCATATACCACCCGCGCATTGTTGTATACCATGTGGTGGCCCTCAGGAACATAATACGAGAGGTTGCGGAAGACATCATGCTTAAGGCTGCCCCGGTTGTATACAAGCAGGTTGGATTCTTCCCGCTCGCTCCGGGGATAGCGGGGTATGTTTTCTTCCGGCAGATGGTAATCAAACGCTCCTGTAGCAATCTTTCCGGGATCGGTCATCTTTTTTATCGTTTAAAATGCAAAATTAGTTAATTTTGTCGTTTCAGTGATCCCCGAGCCTTAAACGAAGCAATGTTTCATATATTAAATGACAAGCGATGAATTTGAAAGTAGGAGATAAGGTCAAGTTTTTAAACGACACAGGAGGCGGTACGGTAACCAAAATTCTCAGTAAGGATATGGTACAGGTGATCAACAAGGATGGTTTTGAAGTGCCGGTTCTGGCCGATGAACTTTTAAAGACCGAGCAGGAACAGGAGCAGGTGCAGCATGAACCACCACAGGAAGATTTGACGGAAGAACACCAGGAGTACGATGCTTTCGACCAGGAAAAGCCCATGGATAAAAGCCAGGCTTCGGCCGATGACCCGGGCAACCACCTGTATTTTGCCTTCGTTCCCGGCCAGGTGGCTCATCCTGAAAACAGCGACCTGGAAACCTACCTGATCAACGATTCGGATTTTTACCTCTATTACCTGGTGCTGCTACAAAGGGAAGACTCATGGGTCTATTTTGCCTCCGGCCACCTGGAGGACAACATGAAAACCTATATCAAAACCATCGAGCAGGAACATTTTAATGAGATTGGCCGTTTTCGTTTTCAATGCATCTTCTACCAAAAAGGATTCTATAACCCGATCAGCCCCATGGAAGCTCAAGTGAATGTGCATCCGAAAAAATTCTTTAAAAGTACCTCCTATACGGAGAATGATTTCTTTGAGGAGGAGGCCATGGTCCTGGAAATAAAGAAAGAAGAGACCCTCTACCGCAAGCTGGCCGAGCTCAGCTCTGAAGACATCAACCAGGTCATCCGGGAGAAAGAGCAGAAAGAAGAAAAAAACAACTACAAGTCGGGCAAATCCGAGCAACAGGATACGGAAGAGATCGACCTGCATATAGAGGAGCTGGTCGATAAGCCAAAGGAGCTAAGCAACCAGGAAATGCTGGATATACAGATGGGCAGGTTTCAAATGGCCCTGGAAGGGGCTTTGAAAACCCCAAAAACCCAAAAGATCGTTTTCATCCATGGTGTGGGCAACGGCCGCCTGCGTTACGAGATCCGCAAATACCTCGACCGTTACCACCCAAAACTCGACTATCAGGATGCCTCCTTCAAAGAATACGGGTACGGGGCAACATTGGTTTTTGTTGGAAAATAAAAGGCCCCCGGGTTCGTTCAATCTATTGCAAAAAAAAAGTACAGCAGGTTGTTCCATCGATCCCACCCGACGGCGGGATAGGAAAGTCCGGGCAACACAGAGCACCATGCTTCCGAAAGGGAAGATGTCCGCAAGGGCATAGTTCTGGAACAGAAAACAACTACCCCGCCTTCCGCGGGGAAAAGGTGAAAAGGTGAGGTAAGAGCTCACCAGCATTCCGGGTGACCGGGATGGCTGTGCAGACTCATGGGTTGCAAGGCCATGTATACCGGCATTTGAGGGTTGCTCGCCCGAGGCCGGGGGGTAGGCCGCTGAGATAAATGATGGAAGTCCCGCCTTGCGGGATGACAGAACCTGGCTTACAGACCTGCTGTACTTTTTTTTTATTTATCGCATTGAAATTTTGATATTTCGTAAATATTCCATTTCCTTTGCACCGATGAATTGACTTTATTTTTTATTTTAAAACGTAGATATTATGGTTATTGAAAAGCAAAAAGTGGTTTCCGTTACCTATCAGTTAAATGTGAATGAAAAGGATGGTGAAGTGGTGGAAACCGTGAATAAAGAGAAACCCCTGACCTTCCTTTACGGGGTAGGCAATATGCTGGAGAAGTTTGAGGAAAACATCAAAGGTCTGCAACAAGGCGACCAGTTCGATTTTATGATTCCCTCCGGTGAAGCATATGGACAAGCCTCCGACGATGCAGTGGTGGACCTGCCGCTGAACGTTTTCGAAATAGAGGGAGAAGTGGATTACGACCTTCTGAAGGTTGGCAACTATATTCCCATGCAAGACCAGCAGGGCAACCGCCTGGATGGTATCGTGCTGGAAGTGGGTGATGAGAAAGTCAAAATGGACTTCAACCATCCCCTGGCCGGTGATGATCTGTTCTTCCAGGGTGAAGTGCTCGATGTAAGGGAAGCAACAGAGGATGAGATCAACCAGGGTCATGCCAACAACGCCGAAGGTGTTTAATCACTTTTTGGAATAATTCTTGTTTGGTGTTTACAAACCTACAACCCCTGAATTATGAAAAAACTATCATTGTTATTACTGCTCACAGTCTTCGCCCTTCCCACTGTTTTCGGACAGTTGCAGTTTGGGATCAAAGGCGGTATTGTCTCTTCTTCATCAACCCTGGATGAACAAATTTCCATTTCAAGCCAGCTGCAAAATGAAGAAAACATCAGCTACGACGAGCTGAAAATGAAAGCCCAGGATTCCAAGGTTGGTTTTCAAGCCGGATTTTTCGGAAGAATTTCCCTGGCTGCCCTTTATGTGCAGCCCGAGCTGATGTTTACATCTACCAGCAGCAAGATCCAGGTGAAAGAGATAACCGAAGGAGAAGATCCTGTCTCTAAAGTTAGAAACCAGGAGTTCAAACGCCTGGACATTCCCATCATGGTGGGCTGGAAGTTCGGTCCGGCACGCCTGCAGGCAGGTCCTGTCGGGACCATCATGCTCGACCAGCAATCGGCTCTTGAGGCAGCCGGCAACTACAAGGAGGAATTCAACGGTGCCACCTGGGGCTACCAGGTGGGAGTGGGACTGGACCTGCTCAACACCCTTACCCTGGATGCCAAATATGAGGGCAGCCTCAGCAAACTGGGCGACCAGGTGACAATTGGTGACAAACCTTTCGACATCGACAACCGCCCCAACCAGTTTGTGGTGACGGTGGGACTGTTCTTCTAAGAAAATCTCCAGTCCTTTATACCGGAAAATATTTGTTATCAACAGTTTCAACCCTTTTGAGGGCGAGGCTGTTGATAACTTTTTTATGGAAATCATACTTCCCTGACCATTCCAATAATATCACCTCCTTTTTTTCGTTACTTTTGTCGTGAAATTTTTTGCCATCATTTTGTTTGATGAGGAAAAAAATTACATTTGCGCCCAATTTTTAACTGAACAGAACCTGGAGTAAACAATTTTTCTTTTTATTGGTTACTCCCTCATTCATTCTATTGTACTTAATTGTTAATCAAAAGCTGAGTTTATGGTGGGACGAGCCATGAATAAGAAGGTGATCGCTCTATCCCTTGTTTTTTTCGGGGAAATATTCATTTCACTCTCAGAGCGGTCCATGTCGCTGGACACAGAATCCGGCGTGGCAGGAGATGCAATCTCCCACAGGCTGACCAACAACATTTCCACCTACCCGGAAGTTTCTGGCAATGAAGACAGGATACGTGATTTCATGAAGCAGTGGGATATAGTTGGAGCTTCCGTGGCCATTGCCAAAAATGAACGTCTGATTTATGCCAAAGGGTTCGGATATGCCGATCGCGAAAAGAAAATAAAGGTAGAACCCAAACACCTTTTCCGGGTGGCAAGTGTCTCCAAGCTGATCACGGCCGTGGCCATTATGCAGCTGGTGGAGGAGGGCCGGCTGAGCCTGAAAGACCAGGTTTTTGGTGAAAAGGGCGTTCTCAACAAGCCCCCTTACCTTAATATCCGCGATCCAAGGGTCCGCGAGATCACCCTGTATCACCTGCTGACCCATTCGGCAGGGTGGGACAAGTACAGTGGCGACCCGGTGTTCATGCCCTATGCCATCAAACGGGAAATGGATGCTGAACTTCCCATCGACCTGGAAACCACCATCCGTTATACCCTGAGCAAACGCACACTCGACTTTGACCCCGGATCGCGCAGCTCCTATTCCAACCTGGGATACGCTGTGCTGGGGAAAGTCATCGAGCAGGTTACCGGGATGGAGTATGAAAACTATGTCAGCTCAAAAGTCCTCAACCCCATCGGGATTTATGACATGCACCTGGGGCATGCCATGCCCGATAAACGTTACCCCAATGAGGTCAAATATTACTCGAACTCAAGGTATCATACCACATACTCTTCTTTTGACTATCGCAAAAAAGTTCCCAGCTATTACGGAGGCAACAATTTAAGGGTGCTGGGTGCTGCCGGAGCATGGATTGCTTCTCCGGCTGAACTGCTGAAGCTCATGGTGCATATCGACGGACTCAAAGACAAAAAGGACATCCTCAGCGACAGCACCCTTCATCAAATGACCCACACCAGGGCCGGGCACAAGCCCATCGGCTGGGTCAGTGCTTCGTATAACGGCATATGGAAACGCTCTGGCACCCTCTCGGGCACGTCGGCCCTGATGAAAAAATGCCGCAATGGTTTCTCATGGGTGGTGTTGCTCAATACCAGCAACGACCAGGGACATGAGTTCACCTATGAGATCGACGATCTGATGAGCGGCTTTATCAATTCGGTTGACAGCTGGCCCAAACACGACCTTTTCCATTACCAGGCCCCCAGGCCGTTGTATACCTATACCCAGGAATAAAGCCTGGGTTAAATTTTACTACAGACTGTCGGACAAAGTCTTTTTCCTACAACCGCCGGAATTGCCAAATGGCAGATCCGGCGGTTGCTTATTTCACGCTGTGTTTATACAATTTAAAAAAGAATTGTTATTTTTGTTATAAAACATAGTAAGATTAGAAGCGGTCAAATTCAGGTACCCCTACATGGCATCCGACAGAAAAACCTTACAACTGCGAGAATTGCTGGCATCTGTTAGCCTGTTCCAAGCGTGCGACAAGCAGATGCTTGATGACATTGCCCAATCCTTGGAGGTTCAAAAATTCGCCGGCAACGAGGTTGTCTTTTCCAAGGGCGATCATATGCAGGCCCTTTATGTCATTGAACGGGGAAAGGTGAAAGCCCACGACGGCGACTACCTGTTTGCTGAATTTGGTCCCCATGATTTTTTTGGTGAATATTCCCTGATTGATGATTCCATTCGTTCGGCCTCGGTGACGGCCCTGGTAGAGACCTCCTTGCTGGTGCTCAGCAAGGAGAAATTCGACCAGCTGCTGGAACGCAATTCCAGGGTGGCCCGCTCCATCATGGTTACCCTGATTGGTCGTTTAAGAAACTTTAATGTTCATGAAGAACAGCTGGCCCAAAAGAGCCAGGATCTGGCCAGGGAAAAGGAGAGCCTCGAAAAGGAAAGGGCAGAGCTGGAAAAACTCAATGCCACCAAGGACAAGTTTTTCAGTCTCATAGCCCATGACCTGAAAAACCCCTTCAACACCATCATAGGACTTTCTGAGTTGGTGCTTCAGCGTTTTGACAGTTATTCAGGTAAAAAGATCAAAGAATTTGTCCGGCAAATCTACAACTACTCCACCCATACCTACACCTTGCTGGACAATATGTTGCAGTGGGCACGCTCACAAACCAAACAGATAAAGGTCCATCGGGATAACATCGATTTGCAGACGATCATACACGACAACATCAACTTGTTGCAGAACAAGGCTGATGAGAAGAACCTGCAGCTGGAGACAGATATAAGAAAAGATGCTGTTTGCGTTTATGCCGACGAGAACATGACCGGCACAGTGGTTCGAAACCTTATCAGCAATGCCATCAAGTTTACCGGAGAAAAGGGGTTGGTGGTGGTACGCACCCAGCGCAACGACCCGCATCATGTCCTGATCTCGGTTATTGACAACGGCATGGGCATACCTGAGGAAAACCTGGACAAAATATTCGATCTAGATGCCGGTTACTCCACCCAGGGCACCCGCTCGGAGAAAGGTACGGGCCTGGGACTGATCCTGTGCAAGGAGTTTGTACAGATGAATCATGGGAAAATATGGGTTGAAAGTGAGGTGAACAAGGGCAGTGCCTTCCATGTGCTCTTGCCTGCCGCATCTGAAGTGAAAAAGGAAAACACGGAAGAATGAAAAATTACCAACAGGACTACATACTAAAAGCCACCCCTGAAGAGGTGTATACTGCACTGACCAACCCTTTTACCATTGAGCTGTGGACGGGTTACCCGGCAGTGATGGAAGAACAGGAGGGAATGGAGTTTTCCATGTGGGATGGCGACATAGTGGGCAAAAACATCCATTTTGAACCCAACCGCAAGGTTGTCCAGCAGTGGTATTTTGGTGATGAATACCCCTCATCCACGGTCACCATCTTGTTGTTCAAACACAACCGTGGCACCAAGGCCAGGGTGATCCACGAAAACATCCCCGACGAAGCTTACGAGAATATGAAGGAGGGATGGGACAACAATTATTTCGGCAACCTGCAGCGCTTTTTCGACATATGACGGCGCACCCATCCCGACTTTTTTATTCAAAATCTTTTGTTGCCCGGTGTATGGCCAGGAGTTTTTTCAGGAGACTTTCCAGGTAATCGATATGGAGCATGTTGGCCCCATCCGACAGGGCTTCTTCGGGGTTGGTGTGGGTCTCGACAAAGATGCCGTCGGCACCGGCAGCTATGCCCGACCTGGCAATGGTCTCTATCAGTTCGGGATGTCCCCCTGTCACGCCTGAAGCCTGGTTGGGTTGCTGCAGGCTGTGGGTGATGTCGAGCACCACCGGCAGGTTGGTCCGCTTCATGATGGGTATGCTCCGCATATCCACCAGCAGATCCTGGTAACCGAATGAAGTACCCCGCTCAGTGAGCACCACCCGTGAGTTGCCGGAGTCGATCACTTTTTGTGCAGCAAATTTCATGGCGTGGGGGGAGAGAAACTGCCCCTTCTTGATGTTGATGGTGCGGCCTGTCTCTGCTGCGGCTACCAAAAGCTCGGTCTGCCGGCAAAGGAAAGCCGGTATCTGCAATATGTCGGCATACTCTGCCACCTTCCCGGCTTCCTGGGGGGTGTGTATGTCGGTGATGATGGGCACATCAAATTGCTCCCGCACCTTTTGAAGAACCTTCAGGGCCCTGTCATCGCCTATCCCTGTAAATGAGTCGATGCGCGAGCGGTTGGCCTTGCGGTAGGAGGCCTTGAAGACATAGGGGATCTGAAGCTTTTCGGTGATGGCAACGATCTTTTCGGCAATCCTCAGGGGTGTGGTCTCATCCTCCACCACACAGGGTCCTGCCATGAGGAAAAAATTGCCGGTGTCCAGATGCTTAAGATTGGGTATGGTATACATAGTTGGATCGGTTTTTTATTTGTAGGGGTATTTGTTCTGCCACCAGCTTTTCAGGCGCTGGCGTATCTCCTTTTCTTTCTTGTTGTCCTGGGGGGCATAGATGACATTGTTTCTCAGCTGTTCGGGCATAAACTCCTCCTGGACAAAGTTGCCGGGATGGTCATGGGCATAGCGGTAATCTTTGCCGTAGCCCAGGTCTTTCATAAGGCGTGTGGGTGCATTCCTTATGTTGAGGGGAACAGATAAGTCGCCGGTTTGTTTGACCAGCTGCTGGGCATCGTTGATGGCCTGGTAGGCTGAATTGCTCTTGGGCGACGATGCCAGGTATATGGCTGCCTGCGAGAGTATGATGCGCGACTCGGGCCAGCCGATACGCTCGACTGCATCAAAGGCGCTGTTGGCAAAAAGCAGGGCGTTGGGGTTGGCCAGCCCTATGTCCTCGGCAGCCAGTATGACCAGCCGCCGGGCGATGAACTTGGGATCCTCGCCACCCTCCACCATGCGGGCCAGCCAGTAAACGGCGGCATTGGGATCGCTGCCGCGTATCGACTTGATGAAGGCGGAGATGATGTCGTAATGCTGGTCGGCATTCTTGTCATAGAAAGCCACATTCTGCTGCAGGATCTCCTTGACCTTGGCGTTGGTGATCTCCACCCGGTCACGGCTTTCTGCCACTTCGGCATTCACCACCAGCTCCAGGATGTTGTAGAGCTTGCGGGCATCCCCGCCGGAATAGCGGAACAACTCTTCGTTCTCCTGGATATCGATGGAATACTGTTTCAGGTACTGATCTTCGCTGAGTGCACGATCGAGAAGTGTGGAAAGGTCCTTTTGTCCGAGCGACTCCAGCACATACACCTGGCAACGGGAGAGCAGGGGAGAGATCACCTCAAAGGAGGGGTTCTCGGTGGTGGCCCCAATCAGGGTGATCGTACCCTGTTCGACGGCTCCCAGCAGGGAATCCTGCTGCGACTTGCTGAAGCGGTGTATCTCGTCGATGAAGAGTATGGCATTGGGGGCATCAAAAAACTGGTATTTCCTGGCCTTCTCTATGGTGTTGCGCACATCCTTCACCCCGCTGTGCACCGCGCTCAGGGTGAAAAAGGTGCGCTCATGCTGACGGGCTATGATCCTGGCCAGGGTGGTCTTGCCGGTACCCGGCGGTCCCCACATGATGAACGAAGGTATGTTGCCCGATTCGATGATGCGCCTTAAAACAGCTCCTTCACCTACCAGGTGGTCCTGCCCGATGAACTCATCCAGGTTTTTGGGTCTCAGCCGGTCGGCCAATGGTTGATTTACGGTCATAACAATTTTTTTTGTGGCTCCAGGGTGGTGTCCCGGTTCAATTTTTGTGGATCATTCTCCGGGCCCACGGCCGAACAATTATTGAATTCTCACGTAAGAAGTGGAAAACCCCTCAAAGATAAAACAAAAAACAATTGCTATGAAAAAGACACCCCTTTTGAAAACTGGTCTGACCGCCATCCTCTTGATGCTTTTCATATTCCCCGCCCGGGCCCAGCTGGACGACCTGGGCAAGCTGATGGGCTATCAGACCGACAACGCTCAGAAACTTTTCAAAGCCTACATCCGTCCCTATACCAATGCCCTGGGCACCGACCTGTCGAATGGCTGGTACAATACGGCCAAACCGCACAAAACCCTGGGTTTTGATGTCACCTTTACCCTCAACACCACTTTCGTGCCCAACACCGACAAGACATTCAACCCTGAAAACCTTGGCTTGACAGGGATCAGGGTAGAAGGGGATGCTGCATCACCCACGGCCATGGGCGACAACAGTCAGGGAGCCAGGCTGATACTGGAGGACGACTTTGGAGGCACGCTGTCGGAACCTAAGGAAATAGCCAGCTTCAACCTGCCCGAGGGCACGGGCATTGGTTTTGCCCCGGCCCCCATGCTGCAAGTGGGAGTGGGACTGGTCAAAGGCACCGAGGTGGTGGGCCGCTACATACCCGAGATGAAGCTGGGCAACCAGGCGGAGATCGGTCTTTGGGGTGTCGGCATCAAGCACAGCATCAAGCAGTGGATACCGGCCATCAACAAGCTCCCCATCCTTCACCTTTCGGTCATGGGCGGCTATACCAAGCTGAGCTCGCAGACCAACCTGAGCTTTACACCACAGACCTATGCTGATGCCGGTATTCCATATACCATGGGCAATGATTTGCAGAACTGGGAGGAATCGGGATATTTTGCAGGTCAGTCCATGGACCTTAATGTACAAAGCTTCTCAGCCAACCTGATCGTCTCGGCCAACCTGCCGGTGGTGACTTTCTACGGGGGTGTGGGCATCAACAACACCAAAACGAGCCTGGCCCTGACAGGAAAATACCCTATGCTTGGTGTGAATCAAAGCACAGGGGAGACGGAGATCACCAAAAATTCCTCGGTTTCCGACCCCTTCGACATGGAGATCAAACACCAGGGTGGAACACGTACCGACCCGCGGTACAACATCGGCATGCGCTTCAAATTTGCAGTGATCACCCTGCATTTCGACTATACCTATTCCAACTATTCGGTGGCCACAGCCGGGTTGGGTCTGAGTTTCCGCTAAGCCGGTCTCTCAGCCACAATCAGTATAACCAAAGAGATGGTAAGATGGGTAAAATTTTTTCATATTAGGTGTTCTTTGCCCCGGCCACCTCTGTGATGTCGGTGGCTATTTTCAGGACCTTCTCGGGATTGCCATACTGGTCGACGATGGGGGTGTAGGTTTCCACAAATGTGTGGCTCTTGCCGTTGACCCGTATGGTGTTGGTCTCTTTTTTGGTTTTGCCCTGGCCCAGGTCTTCCCAGAACTGGTCGTAACCCTGTTTTTGCTCCTGGGTAAGGTCCATGTAATCATAATGATGCAGACCCACCAACTGCTCCTTGCTTAATCCCAAAAGGTTGGTGTAGTTCTCATTGACATCCAGTATCTTGCCCTCCAGGTCGTACTCCACGACCATGTTGGTGCGTTTGAGGGCACCCACCAGTCCTTCAATCTCGGCGTTCCTGCGGGCCGCCTCCTCCTGGGTGGCTTTTAATTCTTCCATGTTCTGGCGCATCTCTTCTTCCTGGGAGGAGAGCTCTTCCTGTTGCTGACGGGATTGCTCCAGCAGACGGTTGGTTTGCAGGTTGATCTTGGTGTTTTTGATGGTCGAGGCAATGTCTTCGGCCAGGTCTTCGACGAAGCTGATCACATAATCCTCCATGGGTTGCAGCGAAGCCAGCTCGACGGCCCCGTAAATCTCGTCATTGACTTTCAGGGGAACGATAAGCAGCGAGCGGGGAGGGGTGTGGCCCAGCCCGGAGGTGATGGTGGCATAGTCGTCGGGCAACTCTTTCATATAGGTGGTCTTGCCTTCCTGGATGACCTGGCCTATCATGCCCTCCTGCATCTCAATGCGTTTTTCAATAAACTTGCGACGGTCGTAGGCATAACACGCCAGCATCTCAATGTGCCGGTCGTTCACCTCGTCGTCATTGATCATGTAAAGTCCGCCCTGCACGGCACCTATGTAGCCTACCAGGTTGCTCAGGATGTGATGGGCAAACTCATGCATGTCGTCGGTATTCTGCCGCAGGATGTCGCCAAACTTTGCCAAACCTTTGGTGGCCCAGTTTTGCTTTTCCTCCTCTTTTTTGCGTTCTTCTTCTTTCTGTCGGGCTTCTTTAAGGCTCTCGCGCATCTCCAGCAGGCTGCTGCCCAGCATGTCGTCGTCACTGAGCAGCTCAAACTCTTCATCCAGGTTGCCCTGTCCTATCTGTCGTGCAAAAAGGGCTGTCTTGTC
>CAJXLE010000041.1 GCA_913055895.1 uncultured Bacteroidota bacterium
TATAAGACCTGGATCGATCAGCAGGCCTTCGAGGCCACCAGCCCGGCCCACTCGATCATGACCCTGGTGGTGGAATGACCATTAACTAAAAAATTAGTTGGCGGGTATTGCCATATAAAAAAGACCCAATCCCAAGGAAAAGCGGGTTGGGTCTTTTTTCGCCGACCGGACGCTTTTATTCCTGATCCAGTTCTACTGAAACGCCAAGGTCACGGATGACATCGCTTGAATAACCAACACCCGGTTGCAAAAAGGTAAATTCCGAACCCTGGGTGAAAACTTCAGACGGGAAGGCAAAATCGCTGTTGTAATAAAACTGGTCGGGCCAGTAAGTTTCCCCGTCGCCGCTGCCTATGCTCCTTACCGCCGGGTCCAGGTAAAGGGTCAGGCCCGGGCGGATCTCCAGCACCGACACGGGCAGCAGCACCATGGCAGAGGAGACGTCCATTTCCTCTCCCGGGTTGTGCAGGGTGAATTGTGGGTTGGGAACCTCCTGGAACTGATCGCTGCCAAAGAACAACAAATCGGGGTTGCTCATGGTCTCCGAGGGCTGGTAGCCCGAATAGACCAGACCGGGGAACAGCTCGTTCCTGGGGGCGGTGAACACGCTCACGGTATTGGGAGTGAAAGCATCAGAGGGAAAAAAATGTTTCCCGCTGATCATGGCCACATCGAGCGGGGCACGGATGCCTTTGACCTGGACGCCTTCTCCCTTGACCGTGAAAAAGCCGTCGGCCGGGTTGACCCACGTCGAAGAGTCGGGATGCACCGGGAAGGCAATGTCCTGGGGGTCTTCGAAAAACATTTCCGCCAGGTTGTTGCGCGGGCTTACCCGGATGTTGTAGAGCTGGTCGAGGGTGACGGCCACGCCGATGCGGGATTTGTCCGACTCGACATTTTGGGATTCCCCTTCTGCCAGGTCGATCTGGTTGGCCGAGATGTCGGCCCCGCCGAACAGGTCGGCCACCGCCTTGGAGCCCGTGTACATCAAGATTTCCATGTCTTCGGGACTTTCAGGCATCCATTCATCGCCGGGTACTTCCAGTCCGTCGTCGCCAGGGGTCCACTGGGGGCCGGGGACAAATTCTTCACCGCTGAAGCGGTACCACTGGCCGCCACCGGCGTGGTTGGTGATGGTCAGTGTGCCACGATCCTGTGGAACAGGCAAAAGGGCCAGCAGGTCCTCGGGACGGACCGAGCTGCCTGAAAGGTTTCTTCCCGGTACCAGCAGGGTGCCGGTTGACGGATGAAATCCTTCCCCATCAATGGAAAGGAAAGGGTTGTTGCCCGTATAGGCGTGCATGTCGTCGGGTCCGATCGCCCGGAGGGATTGGCTTTCATGGGCATAGTTCTCCAGCACCGTGCCCGGGTCCGGGGTGGCATTGTCGTCCTCTTCACAGGCGGTGAATGCCAGGAGTCCTGCAAAAAGAGCCGCCACAAGCATTGCTCTCAAATATCTGAAATGGTGGCGCAGGAAGATCTGTTTTTTCCTGGCTTTGTCTCTTTTCGTTGAATCGGGTTGGTTTAAATAATACTGCATAGGAAGATTCTTAAAGTTCAACAATCTATTGGTCAGTCGACAAACACCCTCCTGAATTGTTGAAATTCTCCTTTACAGCAGGCATGTCATTTTAATCTGTCAACCATGGCGAACAACTGGCTGTGGGTCCATATCCGGCAGGAATTAAAAATTTTGTCACCCATAAAAACGAAAGTGGTCTTATTACCTGGAGGTTCCACAATTTATTTACCGCAACAACCGGTTTCAAAAAAAGAGTTCAGACCAATTTCTTGTTCCTCAGAATTACCAAGGGTCATAAATTTCGTTCAGACAAGGGTTTATAATCCCGGCAAAGCGAAAGGGTGGCTGAATTACTGAAAGAATTAAAAGAAGGTGGAAAGGCTGACGGGACAAGGCCCGCGAACCTGTTAAATTATGTTAAAAGGGCTTATAATTAGATGGTTAGGACATCATAATTGCTAATTTTGGGGCAAAAATAGCATGAGCCATGCATATAGTTGTGGATCAGCTAACTAAGACGTACGGCAATCAGAAAGCCGTCGACAACATCTCTTTCCGGGTGCGTCCCGGAGAAATTCTCGGCTTTCTCGGTCCCAACGGGGCCGGCAAAACAACCACCATGAAGGCCATCACCGGCCTTTTTTCTTTTGACCGGGGACAAATACACATCGGTGGCAGGTCCATCACCGGGGAAGCCGACGAAGTAAAGCGGCATATCGGGTATCTGCCCGAAGACCATGCCCTGTACACGGAAATGCCGGTGATAGACTATCTGAAGTTTATCGCCGAGATAGAAGACATCGAAAAGGCCCGCATCCCGATGCGTTTAAGGGAGATCATCCGCCAGACGGGCCTGCAGGATGAAAAACACAAAAAGATCGGGGAACTGTCGAAGGGCTACCAGCAGCGCGTGGGACTGGCCCAGGCCCTGATCCACGATCCCGAGGTGCTGATACTGGATGAGCCCACCACGGGGCTCGATCCCAACCAGATAGCAGAGATACGCGAGCTGATCAAGTCGATCGGCAAAGAGAAAACGCTGATCCTCAGCTCGCACATACTGGCCGAGGTGGAAGCCACCTGCGACCGCATCATGATCATCAACAACGGCCAGATCGTGGCCGACGGCACAGCAAGTGAGTTGCAGGAGAGGGCACGCGGCAAGAGCGTTTATACCCTTGGCATAGCAGGAGGCGAACCTGATGCGGTTTTCAGCTCCCTCAAAGAGCTGGACAATGTGGAGATGGTCGATTTCAGCGACAGCGGGCAGTCGCTTTTTGAAGTGCGTTCGGTCGACCAAAGCTTTCCGGCCCGCGAGATCTTTGACATGTGCGTGGACAACTCCTGGTACATCACCCGGATGACTCCACGGGAGACCCGTCTGGAAGATGTTTTCCGTCAACTGACCATGAACTGAACCGCAAAAACACACTTTTATGAAGAAATCGTGGATAATTGCCAAACGGGAACTGAGCGTATTCTTTGATTCACTGATTGGATATTTCATCATCGTTGCCTTTCTTGGATTTACAGGTTTTTTTACCTGGCTTTACGGGAGCAACATTTTCTTTGTGGGACAGGCCAGCCTGGATGCTTTTTTCAACATTGGTTACTGGACCCTGTTCTTTTTCATCCCGGCCATCACCATGCGCATGCTGGCCGAGGAGAGGCGTTCGGGTACCATTGAGCTGCTGCTGACCAAGCCGGTGAGCGACTGGCAGATTGTCACGGGCAAATTCCTTTCCACCCTCATTTTGATTCTCATCACCCTGGCCCTGACCCTGCCTTACTACGTCACCGTATGGTCGCTTGGTCCCGTCGACCACGGTGTGGTATGGTCGGGTTACCTGGGCCTGTTGCTGATGAGCGCGGTCTACATCAGCGTGGGACTATTCGCCAGCAGCCTGACGCGCAACCAGCTGGTGGCTTTTCTGCTGGCCCTGCTCGTCGGCATTTTCTTTCACATCATCTTTGAGGTGCTGGCCCAGGCCACTTCAGGACAGCTCTCCGATGTTCTAGGCTACCTGAACCTCTCGGCCCATTATGACGATGTCTCCAGGGGTGTGGTCGATACCAGCGACCTGGTTTATTTCCTGACGCTCACCTTCCTGGGACTGGTGCTCTCGGAATTTGGACTGGCCAAACGCAACATCACAGGTTGAATAAAAAAAGTGCGCATCCATGACACGAAAATCAACGATCATCATCAGCATAGGTCTCATCATTGGCATCGTGGTGCTGTTGAACATACTGGCCTCACGTCATTCGGTGCGGCTCGACCTGACCCAGGACAACCGCTACACCCTGAGCGAGGCCACCGAAGACATCCTGCAGGGACTGGATCAGCCGGTGACCATCACCGCTTACCTCTCGTCGGACATGCCACCGCGGGTGGCCAAGACCAAAGAGCATTTCACCGATCTGCTGGTTGAATACGCCCAGCTGTCGGATGAGATGATCAACTACGAAGTCGTCAACCCCTCCGACGACCAGGTGCAGGAACGCCAGCTGGTACGCCGCCACGGCATACAGCCGGCCATGGTCAATGTAAGGAAGAAAGACCAGATGAAGCAGCAAAAAATCTATATGGGCGCTGTCATACGCAAGGGGCAGGAGAAAGAGGTGATACCCTTCCTGCAGCCCGGCTCGCCTGTAGAGTATAAGGTATCTTCCAAAATACGCAAGCTGGCTGCCACCAGCAAACCTTTTGTGGGCATTTTACAGGGACATGGTGAGCCTTCGCTGCAAAAGCTGCAGGCGGCCAAAAAATCGCTGGATGTTCTCTACAAGACAGAAACAGTAAGTCTGAGCGATACGGCCAATGTGCTGGACAAGTACCTAACGGTGGCCATCCTTGCTCCCACGGATTCCTTCCCACAGGCCCACCTGCAGCAGCTGGATCATTACCTCAGTGAAGGGGGCAGGCTGCTGGTGGCCCTGAACCGGGTAAAGGGCAGTTTCAAAACGGCAAGGGGATCGTCCCTGTCCACCGGTCTGGAATCGTGGTTGAAAGAGAAGGGCATACAGGTGAACAACCATTTTGTCATCGACGCCAACTGTCAGCGGGTGTCGGTGCGTCAACCCAACAATCCCTTCCAGTTCAGCGTCACCTTTCCTTATCTTCCCATCATCAGCAATTTCGCTGAACACCCCATCACCAAAGGACTGGAATCGGTACCCATGCGCTTTGCCAGCTCACTTGATTTCGTGGGAGACAGCAGCCGGCAGTATATCCCGCTGGCCCGTACCTCGCAACAATCGGGGACCCGAAAGCCACCCCTGCGTTTCAACGTGCGCAAGGAATGGACCCGGCAGGATTTTACCAGGTCGAAGCTGACCGTGGCAGCGGCCCTGAAAGGTGGGTCTGGTGCCGGCAGTCCCGGCCGGATGGTGGTCATTGGCGACGGTGATTTCACCACCCGAAGGGGCAACCAGCAAACGCAGCGCGGCAAGGTAAGCCTGCTGGTCAACAGCATCGACTGGCTCTCGGATGAGACCGGCCTGATGTCGCTGCGCACCAAGGGCATCACCTCGCGGCCGCTGAAGCAGATCTCCCAGAGCAAGCAAACCTTCTTGAAGTATTTCAATTTCCTGGTGCCCATGGTGGTGGTTATTGTGATTGGCATACTGCGGTTTCAGCAAAATCGTATCATCCGGAAAAAAAGAATGGAGGCCGACTATGTTTAACAAAGCAAATCCCAAGATATTGGGCATTGTCTTCGCCCTGCTTCTGGCGCTGGTGGCCGCATCCTATATGGGTGGAGAAGACGGGCAGCGCACCTTCAAAGGCCAACTTGTGGCTTTCAAGCGCAAAGAGATCAACCGTGTGCAGATCGAACCCCGCAAGGCCAGCAGCTTTGAACTGGTCAAACAAGACACCACCTGGCGGTTGGAGACCAAAGATGGCACCTACCGTGCCGGCCAGCAGCAGACAGGGCGTATGCTTGAGCGGATGACCAACCTGGAGGTCAGCCAGGTGGTTGCCAACTCGCCGGATGCCTGGGAAAATTACAAGGTTAGCGATACGCTGGCCACCCGGGTCAGGATAACAGCCGGTGAACAGTCGACCCGGCTTATGATTGGCAAGCTTAATTTCAGTCCCCGATCCCGCAGCGCGGTGACCTACGTGCGTCAGGCCGGTGATGACCGGGTCTACGGGGTAAGGGGCATGTTAAAGCGTTCGTTGGCCACCCGCGCCAACACTTTTAGAAGCAAGATGCTGGTAGATTTGACCCCCTCGCTGGTGGAAAAGATGCATTTCACCCTGCCGGGCGACAGCTCTTTTACACTGAAGCGCGAGGGCACCCAATGGAAAGTCTCGGGACAGCAGGCCGATTCTTCTTCGGTTGCCGGATACCTGAGCCAGATAAGCCGGCTCAAAGGCAGCAGCTTTGCCCCATCGGTCAGGGAGCTGGATGATGTCTCTCACAAACTGATCATAACAGGGGAGAAAGAGGTTGAGCTCTCGGCACAAAAGTACGGCGGAAGGTGGATCGTCCACTCATCTCTGCTGGAGAACTCCTTTTTCGACGATGAAAAGGGAGATCTCCATGACAAGCTTTTCGTGGGAAAGGATCACTTCATCAAGTAGAGAGGCGGCTAGTCATCTTCTCCAGCCTCCCGCATTCAGCGGGAGGCTTTTTATTCTGTGGGCAGAGATCTCAAGTGACTTGCCCTGAAGCAGATCCTGGTTTCATAGCCCATATTAGGGCACATTCATGATGAAAAAGTTCAATAAAAGTTTGCAGAATGAAAAGAAGATTTTACTTTTGCACCGACTCAGTAGCTCAGTTGGTAGAGCATCGCCCTTTTAAGGCGAGGGTCCTGGGTTCGAGACCCAGCTGAGTCACTTGCCCGCACCTTGATAAAAGGCTGTGGGCTTTTTTATTTATTCGAGGCTCTGGTGCTTAAGGCGCCACTGCGTCACATGCCCGCACCTTAATACAAGACTGTGGGCTTTTTATGCTGGCTTTATCCGGGGCTGCTGCCCCCATGGAGTTGCCCTCCTATAAACCTTCCCGTTCGACGGCCCTGTTGATCTGGCGGACAAAAGCCGGCCCGTTGTATATGAAACCCGTGTAGATCTGTATCAAGGAAGCCCCTGCCCGTAGCTTTTCAAGGGCATCTTCGACCGACATGATGCCGCCCACACCTATAACGGGAATCTCACCACCGCTCTTCTCCTTCAGGTAACGGATCATCCGGGTGGACCGCTCACTTAGCGGCTTACCGCTTAGCCCGCCTTTGCCGATGGCGCGAACACGTTTTTCGTGAGTAGTGAGGTTTTCCCTCGATGTG
Source organism: uncultured Bacteroidota bacterium (assembly GCA_913055895.1). Taxonomy (GTDB): domain Bacteria; phylum Bacteroidota; class Bacteroidia; order Bacteroidales; family UBA12077; genus JAGXLC01. Next base: position 6,821 of record CAJXLE010000041.1, read on the forward strand.
GTGGTGTTGGTGGCAATGATGCCGTCGGTGCCGGTTTTATAAAAAATCTCGATGGCATCGTCGAGCTGTTCGGTGGTCAGGTCGGGAGATATCTTCAGCAGGATGGGTTTTCTCTCCTTTTTTTGATCGCGCAGCCGGCAGAGCCTGTTCAGGATGGTCATCGTGTGCTTTTTGTCCTGCAGTTCCGAGAGGTTCTCGATGTTTGGGCAGCTCAGGTTGACCACCAGGTAGTCGACCTGGGAGTAAAGCTGTTCAAAGGCAAAGACATAATCCTGCAGGGCTTCGTGGTTGGGTGTGAGGGTGTTCTTGCCAATGTTGCCCCCGATGATCACCCGGCGGCGGCTTTTCTCCAACCTTGCGGCGGCTTTTTCGACCCCTTCGTTGTTGAAGCCCATGCGGTTGACCAGTGCCCTGTCACTTACAAGCCGGAAAGAGCGGGGACGGGGATTGCCAGGTTGCGGGCGGGGCGTTACCGTCCCGATTTCTATAAAAGCAAAACCAAAGCGGGCAAACGCATCGGCCACCTGTGCGTTTTTGTCGAAACCTGCTGCCAGTCCGACGGGATTGTCGAAACGCATGCCCAAAAACTCTCTTTGCAGGGAAGGCCGGCGGTAACCAAAAAGGAAGGAGACCAGACGGGCCACACCGGGTATTTTGAACCCCCGCCTGATGGATGCCATCAGCAGGTGGTGGATGGTCTCCGGAGGCCACAGGAACAGCAGGGGCCGAATCAGAAAACGGTACATTATTTTTTAGGCAAAGATAAACAATCCTTATGAGAAAGCATGTCACGGACGGTATTCTTCGAACCGGTGGTCGCTGTAAAAAATGACAATACGCACGATGCGGGGGGACGATCCATAAGCAGGTCGCTCTTCTTCCCGAGAGTGGTCTGTGGCGGGTTCAGGTACGGGACCATCCTCTCTGTCCTGTTCTGGTGAAGATGGGTCACCACCCGACGGGTTGAAGGGCAGGGAAGGCTCCTTTTCAGGGCCGCCGCCATACATGGGTCCCTGACCCATGATCAGCCAGCGGGCACTGACCTGAGGAAAGTGTTGGAGTAACTTGTAGATAAAATCATAGCTCGGTTTGTTTCGTCCCGAGACAATATGCGAGATGCTCGAGCGCTGGACACCGATCTGGTCGGCCAGCCGGGTAGAGCTGATCCCCCGATCCTTGAGAAATTCCATCAACCTTTCTTTCATAATGCAGCTGTTCTTTGATGTATACAAATGTAATAAATGCTTTGCAATTTATGGTTCACATATGTATAGTTTTGTTAGGTTACATTTGTAACAAAAGGTTTCTGCGGGCCAGTCCATTTTATTTGTTTCAAAACACAACCTTTCAAAAACAGAAGCGCACCATACATGCACCAAAACACCGCACCCAGCAAAGAATACCACCTGATGATCTGCCATCCAAAGATCTCAAAAAAGAGCAGATATAAAGCCATACACAGTATATTGCGGGTGGTCTCAACCATCACCGTACCCTTTTCGGCAAGGAGCGTCCCACAGATATTAAAGTTTTATTTCAGAAAATAATTACAAAATACTGGTTTATAATGTATTATGACCTAAAATAGACCTGTTCATCCCTCTACACGAGCCAAACGGGACACAAAACCTTAAAGTGGTGCTTCATTTTTTGTCTATAAAACACTGGAACAACCAGATTTAAATTTAAATACAACCCCGGATGGTCGGCAGTAACACCCAATGCCGTCCCGGATCGAATTTGAAAACCCTAAAACCGGTCAAACCTTTAAGATTGTATACAAATGTAGACAAACGTGCAAGCCATTGCTTGTTTACATTTGTATTTAAACCGGCCTTTCGCATTTTGCCTGGAGATGTCCTGCCCCGCCACAGATATTATCGGTTATAGGCCCTGTCAAGGAAGCAAAAGCATAAAAGGTGTCTGTAGTCAACCATTGTCGTCTGAGGATAGCGGTCTTCGGGCTATTGTGTACCTGTGACCAGTGAACGGGCACCATATTTCAATGGAATCTGGCTGGCCGGTCTTTTCCTGTCTGGAATGGGCTGTTGCTAAAAAGGGATGCTTCAAAGTAATTCACAAATGTAAACAACGGGTGTTTTACAGCCCGCCTGGAAAATTTGGTTGCTCGTCTTTGCTGGTTTTAATTTTATTATATTGGGATTGTTGATTTTTTTTGCAATATTTACACAATAAAGACCCATGCCTTATGAAACGTGCATGATCAAATGATCTTTAAAACCGCCACAAGCAATGAGCCTTTGATCCTGTAAGTTCCATATGGCAAAAAATTAAAAAAACGAATCAAATGAAACCTGCACGCCTACTTTTACCCATTGCTAACTTTTTAATGCGCCTGGGAGCTGGATTTTACATCTACCTGAACCATTTTCCCAAAGTGCTCGATCCCAATTTTCAGCATTTCGATTTCTATCTCTCCGCAATATTTACCATTTTTGGGCTGCTGTTGATACTGGGGACTTTCGCCAAAAAACAGACGCTGACTGTGCTTTCGGCTTTGATATTGTTTGCCATCAGCCTGTACAAAATATTTACTTTTGCAGGGGACCTGGAATCGCTCTCTTTTCTGTCGTTGCTGCTTTTTGGCATGATAAACTTCTTTTTCCTCTGCAACGGCAACAAGAACCGGTAACAAACAAACGCGTTATTATAGAGAATCACATACCAATAAAATAAGCATTTTATGTTCAACATTGCCTTATTTGGCCCACCTGGTGCAGGAAAGGGAACACAATCGAAACTCCTCATCGACAAATACAACCTGGCCTACATCTCCACAGGCGACATTTTGCGCGAAGAGATGGCACAGGGTACAGTGCTGGGTCAGAAAGCCCAGGCGGTGATCGAGCGGGGCGAGTTGGTCTCCGACGACATCATCGTACAAATCATAGAAAAAAAGATACAAACCAACCCGGAGGTCAACGGCTTCCTGTTCGACGGGTTTCCCCGCACCGTTATCCAGGCCTATATACTGGAGGGCCTGCTGCTGAAGATGAACACCTCGCTCTCCTGTATGATCTCCCTCGAAGTGCCTGAAGACGAGCTGATGAAACGCATGCTGGAGCGGGCCAAGAAGGAGAACCGAAGCGACGACACCAGGGATGTGATACAGAACAGGCTAAAGGAATACAAGCACAAGACCATCCCGGTGGCCAACTTCTATGCAGAAAAAGGCATCTATTTCAAGATCAATGGCGTGGGCACCGTTGAGGAAGTCTTCAAGCGCATCACCACCACCATCGAACAGACCCTGACCAAGGAGTGGCTCAACGTGGTGCTTTTTGGTCCGCCCGGCTCGGGCAAGGACACCCAGGGGCGCATGCTGGCAGAAAAACACAATTTGATATACATCTCGGCCGGCTCGCAGCTCTATGAAGAGATCGACAAGGGCACCGAGATGGGACGCAAAGCCAAGTCGTATATAGAAAAGGGCGACATCGTGCCCGATGAATATGCCATCCGGGTGATCGAGCGGCAGATCAAGACCCATCCCAATGCCCGGGGCTTCTTCTTCAAGGGATTCCCCAAGACCATCGTGCAGGCCTACATCCTCGACGGCCTGCTGCGTAAGATGAACTCCACGGTCTCCTGTGTCTTTAACCTGCACATACCCACCCTGGAATCCATCAAACGACTGACGGCCAGAGCACAAACCGAAAACAAGCGGCCATACGACGAGAGCATCGACACGGTGGTGCGGCGGATGGAACAGTTCGAGGAGCGCACCAAGCCCGTGCTCGATTACTACCGCAAACAAAAACCCATATACGACATCAACGGACTGGGCACCAAAGAGGAGGTCTTCCAGCGGCTGTCCGACAAACTCGAGCTGGCTTTCCGCAAATTGCGCTGATATGGAACAACTACCCGCCATACATCTGGAAGGTCTGCTCATTGGACTGGCCGCTTTTGTGTTGATCGGGGTGTTTCATCCTGTGGTCATCCGCGTGGAATACCACTATGGCAAAAAGGTCTGGCCCCTGTTCCTGTTCACCGGCCTGGCCGCCATTGCCGGATCGCTCTTCACAGGCCACCGCATACCCTCCGTGTTGCTGGGGGTATTGGGTTTCGCCCTGATATGGAGCACAATAGAGCTTTTCAAGCAGCATGAGCGCGTTCTCAAGGGCCAGGCCAAAAAAAATCCCAAAAGAAAATACCACTGACATGACCATCACCCTGTTCGAGACCACCCTGCAGCTTGGCGGCCTGATCATCGGGGCGGCGGCTTTTCTGAGTATTGCCTTTGGAAGGTATGCCACCATAAAGGCTGAATACCATTTCTCCAAAAAGTTCTGGGTGGTCTTTCTCATCTTTGGTGTGGCCATGCTGGCGGTTGCCCTTTTCATCGACCGGTTCATGGTCTCGGCCATCCTGGCCATCCTGGGATTTACCTTTCTATGGGGCATAGGAGAGATCATCGAGCAGGAGGAGCGCGTGCGCAAAGGGTGGTTCCCCAAGAACCCCAGGAAGAAAAAGGGAGACAGCAACAATTTATAAGGCGTTTAAATAGACGCTCTGGTGGCTGCGTCCGCTTTTTATAACTATATTTGAGACAGAAATTACAAAAAGCCTATGTTTTTCGCCGGAATCATAACATCTGCACTACCATACATCCTGCTGGCCGGGTTGTTTGGAACCCTCCTGGTCAACCAGGTTACCGGTGCAGGCCAGGAGGAGGCAGATGATAAGGCTTCAGAAAAATCCCCCCATAGGCAAGTATACAGCAACCAGACCGGCAATTCCGACTTTTCTGATGCCACCTATGTGGTGGCACAGCAGAAAGAAGCGCCTGCCGGACAGGAAGAAACCCAGCCACCCGGAGTCACCCGGCAGGCTCAACCCCTGGCTGTTCCCGGCAGCTGTTTTATGCGTTTCTTCTTATGCCTTGTGCAACCATCCGGTCTGCACAACCCCAATGCCAGTTACACACTTCGGGGACCCCCGACAACTGCCTGAACCACCCTTGTACTTTAGCGTCTTCACGCTTTTTCCGATCACCCGGAGGGTACTTCCCGTATGACCCACGTTCCTTCGGGAAAAGCAGTTAAACGATCCGTTGATTACCAACTTTGTAACAAAACAAGTGAATCTATGAAAAAGATTCGTACCTTTTCCGGTGCCCTGGCCATCTTGCTTTTTGTCGTCCAGCAGACACCGGCCCAGAGTCAGGACTCAACACGCGCACCACAGGACAGTTCCCTGATAGATGAATATTACATAGAAGATGTGTTGGTCACCACCAACAAAAGAAAAGAAAAACTCACCGAGGTGCCGGCCTCTGTCTCCACCCTGAACACCCTGCAGCAGGAAAGGCAGCAGGTGGAGACCCTCAACGATCTGACCTACGTCACCCCCGGTGTGCACATGCCCGACTACGGCTCGAGCCTGACCTCGCCCATATACATCCGCGGCATCGGCTCCAAAATACAGGAGCCGGCAGTGGGACTCTATGTCGACGACATACCCTATTTTGAAAAGGCGGCCTTCGACTTCAACCTTTTCGACATAGAAAAAATAGAGGTCTTGCGCGGACCGCAGGGAACCCTTTACGGGAGGAACTCCCTGGGGGGCATCATCAAGATCCACACCGAACCACTCAAAAACCAGCCTTCCACCCATTTTTCCGCCGGTCTGGGCAACCACAGCCGCCGGCAGTTCCACCTGCGCCAGAACCTTCCCATCTCCGAGCGCTGGCTTTTCAGCCTCTCCGGCAATTACATGAACCACAATGGCTACTATAAAAACCACTACGAGAGCAACAACATAGGCGGCAAGGAGGATCTCTCCGGGCGCGTGAAGCTGGCCTGGCTGCCATCGCAGGACACCCGGCTGAAGCTCATCGTCGATGCCAAGAACACCCGCAACAACGGGTATCCCTATGCCATGTCGGCCAATGAGGAAGAGCAGGGACAGATCAGTTACAACCACGACAGTTTTTACAAACGCGACATCCTCAGCACGGGGCTGAAGGTGGAGACCGAGAAGGACGGCTACACCCTGGAGTCCATGTCGTCTTTCCAGTTGCTCGATGACCTGCAGGACATCGACCAGGATTTTTCTCCGCGCGACATGCTGTATGTCAAACAGGACCGCCAACATCACCTTTTTGCCCAGGAAATCAACCTGAGCACCCCGGCCAACCGCCGCCTTCAGTTAATAGGCGGTCTTTTCGGCTTCTACCAGTTGCGCGACAAGAACGTCGATGTCTACTACGGTGAAGATGCCGTCTCGGCATGGCAGCTGCCCGGGGAGATGCAGAAAGACAAGACCTACAACAAACACACCGGTGGTGTGGCCGCTTTTGGTCAGCTAAGCTACAGCGATTTCCTCACCGACGGTCTGACCGCCACGGCGGGTCTGCGCTACGACTATGAGTTCAGCCGGCTCGACTACAACTACCTCATGCGCATGGATGGCAGGGAGATGCCCCAGGACGCTTTCATCCACCGCAAATCGTATCCCGAAATGCTGCCCAAAGCCAGCCTGCATTACCGGTGGAGCGAGCGGCTCGTCCAATATGCCAGTTTCACCAAAGGCTACAAGAGCGGAGGTTTCAATTCAACTTTCGAGCGCCGGGCAGATCAAACCTACAAACCTGAATACAGCCTGAACTACGAGGGCGGCTTCAAATGGTCCGGCAAAAGGTTTTCCGCAAACATCGCCGCCTACCACATCGACATCAAAGACAAGCAGGTATACCAGGTCGACACCCTCAGCCAGGGTCCGCTGCTGAAAAATGCAGCCGAAGCCTGTAGCAGGGGAGTGGAGATGGAACTGCAGCATCGCACGGCCCGGGGATGGAACAACCAGTTCAGCTTTGGTTACACCCACGCCAAATATGAAAAGTATCTCAAGGATCCGGCCAGGGATGTAGACCACAGCGGCAACTTCCTGCCCTATGTACCCAGGTATACCTTCACCCTGGCCACCAACTACCGGCATGTATTCCCCGCCAACAGCGTCATCAATGAACTGCAGGTACACGGGTCGTACCACGGCATCGGCAAACATTACTGGAACGATGCCAACACCCTGGAAGAGGGATACTACGGACTTGTAAACCTGCGGGCCACCCTTGTCTTCAGCAACATGAGGCTCTCACTGTGGACCAAGAACGCCCTGAACAACGATTACAACGTTTTTAAGTTTCAGGCTTTCAACAACACCTACAGTCAACAAAGTGCACCGTTGCGTTTCGGTTTGACACTGAATAGTTCGATGAACCTGGCCAATGTAATTCAATAAAAAAAGATGAGACCACTGCAAAAATACAGCATACTGCTGAGCCTTTACCTGGCCCAGAGCATACCTATGAGCTTCTTTTCCACCGTGCTGCCGGTGATCATGCGCATGGAGAGCTATTCGCTTTCCAACATCGGGTTGCTCCAGCTTATCAAGATACCCTGGATCATAAAATTCATGTGGGGACCCATCGTCGACCACAACGCGCGCGACAACATGCATTACCGCAAATGGATCATCGGCTCCGAGGTTTTCTATGCAGTGGTGATCATAGCCATCGGCTTTTTCAGCCTCCAGGCCGATTTTACCACCATCATCGTTTTAATGGTGGGGGCTTTTGTCCTGTCGGCCACACAGGACATCGCCTCGGATGCTTTTGCCGTGCGCATACTCGCGAAAAAGGAGCGGGGTCTGGGCAACAGCATGCAGTCGTCCGGCAATTTCCTGGGCACACTCTTTGGCAGCGGGGTGCTGCTCTTTTTATACACCATTATAGGGTGGCAGTACCTGATGCTGGTGCTGGCCGGCATCGTCCTGGTGGCCCTGATACCCATTTCCCGCTACCGCCAGGGGAAAATGAACCGGCCCGGTGAGAAGGGACGCAAACGCATCGATTTCTCCGGCATTCCGGGATTTTTCAAAATACCCCGTATAGGCCGGCGGGTGGTCTTGCTGGTGATCTTCTACTCCGGTTTCATCGGCATACTGGCCATGCTCAAGCCCTACCTGGTGGACCTGGGGTACAACATACAGCAGATCGCCTTTATGACCGGTATCTTTGGCACGGCTTTCGGAGCCGGCAGCGCTTTCCTGGGCGGCTTCATACTCAAGAAGGTGGGCAACCGGCGGGCACTCAGACTTTTTGCCTTCTACGGGTTCCTGGGAGCCCTGGTCATGGCCCTTATTGCCACCTACAACCAGCATGTGGTGCTGGTCTATACAGGCATCGCCCTGATATGGAGCGCTTACGGGATGGCTTCGGTGGCGGTTTTCACCATCTCGATGAACACCGTGCGCCAGGGCCATGAAGGTACCGACTACACCATACAAATTGTGCTGACCCACCTGAGCAGCTTGCTGATGGTGGTGGCCAGCGGACGCATAGGCGACTGGATAGGTTACACCGGTTTGTTCTTCACCGAGGCAGCGCTGGGTCTGGTGGTTGCCGTTAGCGTTGGCGCCCTTTACCACGACCCCGAACAGAAATCTGTGGAAAATATTTCATTATGGCAGAAAAGAGCATGAACACAAACATCATCGACCGGGAGCTGATCAAGAAATACAACCGTCCGGGTCCGCGCTACACCAGCTATCCCCCGGCCAACCACTTCACCGACTCATTCTCGCGCGACGACTACCTCAGGATGCTCAAAGACTCCAACGGGCAGTGGCCCCGTAAGATATCGCTCTACATACACATACCTTTCTGTCCGCAGATCTGCTATTTCTGCGGTTGCAACACCAACCTGATGCGCAGCCGCCAGCAGGTGCGACGCTATATCGAAGCCCTGAAGAAGGAGCTCCGTATGGTTGCCGGGCACCTCGACCGCTCGCGGGTGGTCAGCCAGATCCACTGGGGAGGTGGAACGCCCAACGCACTCCCCATGGACGACATAGAGGAGGTGATGGGGGTGATTTACGATCTGTTCACCCTGTCCAACGACCCCGAGGTGGCCATGGAATGCAGCCCGGCCTACCTGGAGCTGGACGATGTGGTAAGGCTCGCCCGCATGGGCTTCAACAGAATGAGCCTGGGCATCCAGGACATCAACGACCGCCTGTTGGAAAAACTACACCGCCGGCCGGCACGTTACCCCCTGGAGGACCTTTACCGCACAGCTAAAAAGTCGGGCTTCCGGGGTGTCAACTTTGATTACGTCTACGGACTGCCCGGTCAGTCGCTCGACGACCACATGGCCAGCATACGCAAGGCCCTGGAGATAGGTCCCGAACGCATCGTCGCCTTCTCCTACGCACACGTACCCTGGTTCAAGGAACACCAGAAAAAGCTGGAGGTCTACCACCTGCCCGAAGCCGACGAGAAGCTCACCATGCTGGAGTCGGCCTACAACCTGATCACCCATGAGGGCTATGTGGCCATCGGCATGGACCATTATGCACGTCCCGGCGACGAGCTGGCACGCGCCCTGGAAAACAAAACCCTTCACCGCAACTTCCAGGGATATGTAACACGCGAGAAGACCGGGCAGGTATATGCCTTCGGAGCCACCGGCATCAGCCAGCTCTCCGACGGCTACAGCCAGAACACCCGTTCCCTCGATGGGTACATGGAAGCCCTGGAAGCCGGCCAGCTACCGGTGATGCGCGGTTACCGGGTAAGCACCACCGAAAAGATCCGCCGGCGGGTGCTCAACGAGATCATGTGCAACCACTACCTCGACTTCGAATCGGTGGCCCGCGAATTTGACAGCACTGCCAGCGGCATCAGGCAGGCGGTGGAATACAACCCCGAGAGCCTGGCGGAGTTCAAAGAAGACGGACTGGTCGACTACGACAACCAACGGGTGCGGGTCACGCCCAAAGGCTTTTTCCTGATACGCAACATAGCCATGAAGTTTGATCCCCTGATGTCGAACACAACCAAAGGATATTCCAAAACCATTTGATTATGCAAACCCAACAATACGATGTGGTGATCCTGGGTGCCGGTCTCACCGGCCTGAGCCTGTCACATTACCTGAAGGACAGCAACCTGGAGACCCTGGTGCTGGAGAAAAAAGACAGACCGGGTGGTGTGATCAACACCCACCAGGAAGACGGGTTCACCTATGAGGAAGGTCCCAACACCGGTATCGTCAAATACGGGGAGGTGGCCGAGCTGTTTGAAGACCTCCGGCCGTGGTGCCAGCCTTATATACCCGATGATTCGGTAAAAAGAAGATACATCTGGAAAAAAGACCGGTGGGAGGAGCTGCCCGCCGGACTGATGGCAGGCATCAAAACGCCCCTTTTCAGCTGGAAGGATAAGCTGCGCATCCTGGGCGAGCCTTTTCGCAAGCCGGGTAAGGATCCGGAGGAGACCCTCGACAGGATGGTTAAACGACGCATGGGCCGCTCTTTCCTGAATTATGCTGTGGATCCCTTCATCCTTGGTGTCTATGCCGGCGATCCCTCGGCTATCGTACCCTCCTACGCACTGCCCCGGCTTTACAACCTTGAACAGAACTATGGCAGCTTCATCGGCGGGGCGGTGAAGAAGAAATTTGAAGACAAAAGCCCGCTGGAGAAAAAAGCCACCAAAGATGTCTTTTCCATGAAAGGCGGACTCTATAGCTTCGTAGAAGCCCTCTACAACTCGGCAGGAGAGGAGCGCTTTCGCCTGGGCGTGGAAAACACCCAGGTTTGGTCTACCGACACCGGCTTTGAAGTCCGCTACCAGCATGGCGGCAGCGAACACCATGTCAAAGCCCGTTATCTGGTCTCAACGGTAGGGGCCTGGGAGCTTCCCGGCATCTTCCATTTCCTGTCGGAAGAAGAGCTATACCACCTCTCAAACCTGAAATACGCCAAAGTCATCCAGGCGGCCGTGGGATTCAGGCAGTGGAGAGGGCCAGAGCTTATGGGTTTTGGTGGTCTCGTGCCACATATAGAGAACCGCGACATCCTGGGTGCCCTTTTCATGTCGGCTTTTCTGCCCGGCCGCGCTCCCGACCGCGGCGCCCTGCTGTCGGTCTTCATGGGCGGGATCAGGAGAGAAGACATCTACCACCTTCCCGATGAACAAGTAAAAGAGGTGCTCAAACGGGAGCTAAAAGACATGTTCCGCCTGCCAGCTTTCGATCCCAGCCTGCTGAAGATCACACGCTATGAGCATGCCATCCCCCAGTATGGCAGGGAGAGCAGGCAGCGTTTTCAAACCATACGGCAGGTGGAAAATCAATACAAAGGCCTGATCATAGCAGGCAACTTGCGCGATGGAATAGGTATGGCAGACAGGATCAAGCAGGCGGCCGACATTGCTTCAGCCATCCGTGGCGGTCAGTAGAGAGTGTATTGATAGCGATACTGCACTTTGTAGTCGTAAAGGGCATAGTAAACTTCAGCCCTTTGAACGATGCCCTTTTCATCGTAGAAATACCGCTTGTGGGAGTATTCGTCGGCCATTGAATCGTACCACATCTCTTTCTTAAGCTGTCCGTCGGAGGTGTATTCAAAAATCTTCGAAGTATGCACCTTATCGCGGGGCTGCTCCTTGTGGATTTCCACAAGGTTGTTGTTTTTGTTGTAATGGTAGGTTTTGTGGTAGATGAAATTGCCTTTCTGATATTTGATCTCATCGGTCTTCAGGTTGTCCTGGTTGAAATTGTAGGAGATTTTTTTGGTTCTGTTGCCCTGGGGATCAAACTCCTTGTGCTCTACCAGGTTGCCGTGGCCATCGTATTTATTGACAATCCGTGAGATAAGCTTTCCCTGCCCGTTCAACACCCTGATGTTGGCCACATTGTCATCATGGGAAAAGACGCGTTCCTGCACCAGGTTGCCGTCGAGATCCTTTTTGACAATGTGATTGAGCCTGCCCTGGTCGTTGTAGCGATAATCTATGATCCGGTGCTCGCTTCCGTTGTATCGGTCTTCCCTGATTTTCTTGCCCTGATCGTTATAATCGATGGTCTGTTTGAAACGAATCTCATCCTCTTCAGCACTGTAGTTGACGTATTCAGTTTTCCTCTGGTTCTGATCGTACTTATAACTGAGCTCCTGGTTGATGTCGCCCCTTCGGTAGTATTCCTCCTTGGTGACATTGCCGTTGCGGTCAAATTCTTTATAGGAGTTTTTGTAGCCTTCTTCGGAGGGTTCACCATCGTTATACTTGTGGTTATACTGTACTTGCGATTTGATATCCTGCTCTATGATGGTGGATTTGTCCAAAGCTTCCGGCAACTGGGCATAAACCTGAAATATCGAAGAGAAAAAGAACAGCAATACCACGGCAAAGGTTCTCATACTTCCTTGAAAGGTTGTTGGTTCGTTGATTTTCATTCGCTCAAATTTAACGTAAAAAAGCAATTAAACACAAATAATTCAGCCGATTTTTGTGAATTTTCTACGAAAAAAACCCTTATATGTTTAATTTATAGATTGAATTATTAATAAATTTGAAAGCTGAACGGAAAAAATTAACTATGCAAAACATCCATATCCCCCGATCCTCTGACAATCCTGATAAGCCGGAAGTTAATTTTGATGCGGATACTGGTGTTTGTGAGATCAAGGGCGAATCCTATATGGAAAGCACCTATACTTTTTATATGCCCTTGATGAATTGGCTGGACGAGTACATCAAAACCGTGGGAAAAAAGATACAGCTCGACGTTAAGTTGCTATATTTCAATACCAGTGCCACCAAATGCCTGCTCGACATGTTTGAGATTCTCAAGAAATATGAAGACCAGGGCGGGGAAGTAGAGGTGAACTGGTATTACGATGCCGAAGACCCCGACATGGTGCATGAGATAGAAGATTTTGAGACCGAGTCGGGACTCAGGATCAACATCCTGGAATATGAATAAGCCACTCCGCCTGATCCACCTGCCCCTTTTTTCAGCTATATCCCCTGGGTTTGACAAGCAGACCCTTCCCGTTGGTCTTGTCCTGCTTTCACCGTAAACCATCAACATAGCCGTTGTGAAAACCTTTATCATGTCGCAGGGCTGCTGAGACATTTGCATTGTTTTG
>CAJXLE010000042.1 GCA_913055895.1 uncultured Bacteroidota bacterium
CGTACCGGCTCGAGCCGATCACGCGGCATCTCCAGCAGGAAGCGATCGGTTTCCGCGTACAGGCGGCCGACCAGCAGGGCGAGGAGAATAATCCAGTAGAAAACCGGGTAATTAAGTACTCCCCTGGCCTGATCAATCATGGGCTGGAAAAGGTTCTCCCGGAAAAAAGCCCCAAAGAAGCCGATCTTTGTGAAAAAAATGATCACCATGATGCTCAGCAGCACCATCAGGTCGATGGCCCGCTCAATGATAACTGTACCCAGCAGGGAGTCGACAGGTATCTTGTCGGATTTGCGCAGGGTTCCGCAACGCGTCACCTCTCCTATGCGTGGAAGGGCAAAATTGGCGGTATAACCAATCATCAGGGCGAAAAAAACATTGCGGAAAGGGGGGTCGTAATTCAATGGTTTGATAAGGAGCTTCCAGCGGTAAGCCCTGCTGAGATAGCCAATAAGGGCAAAAAAAAGGGCAAAAGCCACCCATACAAAATTGGCTTTGCTAAGGGTGTCGACAAACTTCTCCAGGCTGACATCCCGAAAAGCCAGATACAATAAAGCGAGTCCTATTGACAGAAAAAGGAAAAAACGCAGGGATTTGAGAACCTTTCTTTTCAATAATCTTAAATGAGTTTATTGGTTGCTGTATCCGGGAAAAGTAATGTGGGCCTAAAATTTTTGGCCACTTCAAAATCCATCGAAGCATATGAGATGATGATCACCACATCGCCCACGGCCACTTTCCTGGCTGCCGGGCCATTCAGGCATATCTCCCCGGAGCCTTTCTCTCCCTTGATCACATAAGTCTCCAGCCGCTCGCCGTTGTTGATGTTCACCACCTGTACCTTTTCATTCTCCAGGATGTTGGAAGCCTCCATCAGATCCTGGTCGATGGTGATGCTGCCAACATATTGCAGGTTGGCCTCTGTAACCGTAACCTTGTGTATTTTGGACTTGACCATTTCTATATTCATAGGTCCGGATTTTTATTCGGTTCAAAATTAATAAGAAAATTTCACATTGTCTATCAAACGCACACCACCTATCCATGCAGCAATGCAGCCCCTTTGGGCGTTGCTCTCCTGCCAGCGGGAGATGGGTTTGAACGTGTGTTCGTCGACAATCTCAAAGTATTCAACGTCGATATGCGGATTTTTGTTTAGCCGTCCGATCACCCTCTCTTTCACCTCTCCAACGCTAAGTTGGTCCATATTATTCCTTGCATCAAAAAGTTCCCTGGAGATGAGGGCGGCTTCCTTTCTCTGCTCATTCGTCAGACGGGCATTCCGGCTGCTCATGGCCAGACCGTCGGATTCACGAACAATGGGACAACCAACGATCCGAATGTTGTAACCCATCTGACGGTTCAATTCGCGTATGACGGCCAGCTGCTGAAAATCTTTTTCACCAAAATAGGCACGGTGGGGCATCACCACATCAAAAAGCTTGCTGACGATCTTGGCCACGCCATTGAAATGGCCGGGCCGGTAATAACCCTCCATCACCTGGTCGAGATGCCCGAAATCAAACACCCGGTTGTCGGCTTCGGGGTACATCTCTTTTTCGGTAGGGGTGAAGGCAATGCGGACACCTCGGTCCTCCAGCTCCTGCAAATCGCTGGTCAGATCCCTGGGGTATTCCTCATAATCATCCCTGCGGTTGAACTGGGTGGGGTTGACAAATATGCTCACCACCGTGGCATCATCCTGCTTCAGTGAGCATTCAATAAGGGCCAGATGCCCCTGGTGCAGAGCTCCCATGGTGGGAACAAAACCGACGGTCATGTTCCGGTCTTTCAGCCGCAGGATCTTTTCCTGCATGCCTTCCCTGGTATGAAAGACTTCCATAACTTTTTCCATTAATTGATGCTGCAAATATAATGCATACACTCAAAAATCAAATCCGCCTCAAATGATTTAAACCCAATGGATGTGAAAGGCATGGGGAGGCTGCTGGCATCTGAACCGTATCGTTTTGATTGGCCGGGCATACTTCGTTTTGCCTTGTTGCCAGTTTAATAAATACAATGTCAGGAATCAGGAAAAAAATTTTTCCAGTTGAAAGAAAAATGTTATTTTTGCATCACTTTATTCGGGGACTTAGCTCAGTCGGCTAGAGCGCCACGCTGGCAGCGTGGAGGTCATGGGTTCGAATCCCATAGTCTCCACTTTCTACTCCGAAGCTCATGAAGCTTCGGGGTTTTTTATTTCTGCACACCGTCTTCCTGGCAACCTCCTGCATATGGACGGTGCCAGGATGACAGGCACACACTCCCGGCTCCAGGGAATTTTGCCCTTCAATTCGCTTTCAAAGGGAAATGAGAAAACCTTTCGGTACCACGAAATTTTTTGTACATTTGCGGTAATTCATTACTTAAATTACCAAAATACCTTTTATCATGTCGAAAATTGTTTCCCTTTCAGAGGCAGCCTCCATTGCCCTGCACGGCATCATCCTGATCGCCCGGGAAAAAAAGGGAATGAACGTGGTACGCATTGCCGAATCGACCAGCACCTCCAAACACCATGTTGCCAAAATCATGCAGCGCCTGGTCAAATCGGGCTACCTGGTCTCTCACCGCGGACCGCGGGGTGGGTTTGAACTTAAGAAAAAACCTGAAAAAATCACCTTCCTGGAGATATACGAGACGATTGAAGGAACCATCGAGATCAACACCTGTCCCATGGACAAACCCGTATGCCCTTTCGACAAATGCATCTTGAACAATGTGACCAGCAAGATGTCAAGGGAATTCAGGGAATACCTGCGGCAACAGACCGTCGACCAGTACCTTTGATTCACCGTTCCATCACAACACGGCCTTCCAGATCGTAGACCAAATCACGCAGACTGCGGGTGGCCTGGATTTGGAAGGGCACGTTGACCAGAACATAGGCCCCGATGACAATCAGAACCAACACATTGAAGAAGCCAACACCCGTTCCGGCCGCGGGCAGGTTGACCAGGAAAAGTACCAGCGCCAGCAAAACCAGTGGCACAACCACCCTCAGATAGGGACACGACAGGCGGCATTGCACCACCGAGTTACCATCTGATTGCTCTTTTACTTCTCCCCGTATTTCCACCGGCGACAGGTTCCAGTAAGGAACAACAGGTCTGATCTTAAAACTTTTTTCTCCCACAGCGCCAAAGAACCGCTTGTAAAACCTTTTCCCCCAGTATATGCTCTTGTAGTCCTGGTCCGTATTCTGGTCTACCACCTCGCGGATCTTACCCCGGCTCATCGCTGTTTCGATCCGGCATTTCTTGTTCGGCCAAAAATACATAGGATTTTTATTGTATAACAACCAATCATGTGTGGTTGTTTGAGCCAACAGGGCCGCTAAGGGAATAATTATTTAGATCCTTTCCAAAAACAAATGGCCGCGGTGGTTGTTACATCGTATTAACCCAACAAAAAAAAGGAGGAAACAGCATGCTATCAAAAAAGATGGAAGAACAACTGAACAACCAGGTGAATGCAGAAATGTATTCAGCCTATCTATATCTTGCCATGTCGGCATTTTTTGAAGACCAGAACCTCTCAGGATTTGCCCACTGGATGTATGTCCAGGCACAGGAAGAGATGACCCATGCCATGAAGATTTACCGCTTCATCAACGACCGTGGGGGACGGGTCGAGCTGAAGGCCATCGACGAGCCGCCCAAAGAGTGGGACGACGCGGTGAAAGTAGCCCAGGAAGTTTATGAACACGAACAGAAAGTTACCGGAATGATCCATGACCTGGTCAACCTGGCCCGCGAAGAGAAAGACCACGGCACCGACAACATGCTTCAATGGTTCGTGGCAGAGCAGGTGGAGGAAGAAAACAATGCCGACGAACTGCTGCAACAGCTTAAGCTCATCGGCGGCAAAGGACAGGGCCTGCTCATGCTCGACCGCGAACTGTCCCAACGGGTCTTTGTCGATGAAACACAGGAAGACGAATAAAGCCCTTGTTGCATGGGGTACAATGACACCCTTGTATACCGGCAACAGCACCCAACATTCCATATCATTCCAATTGTTCCAATTGCTCCAATTATGACCCATCATTAATCCCGCCTGCCGGCGGGATTTTTTTCCCTTCATTTATCTGACCACCTCGTTATCTGGGTATATTCTTTTCTGTTTGCATCCTTTTTCTGTTTGCATCCTTTCTCTGTTCAAGTCATTCCTCTGTTCATGTCTTTTTTCTGTCTGCTTCGTTTTAGCGTCCGCTTTTCTATCCACCTGGTTCTCCTTACCGCTCGTTTTAGCGTCCGCATCGCATCCAGTTTTGACTAAATCTAAATAGTCAACATCCAGACAAAAATTCCCCCTTTCCTGATTATATTTGTTGGGTGAGGGAATCAAATGGACGATTATAACCTGTTCATGATAAAACAATCATTCATCTCACCAGGGAAAATGGTTGTTTTTGTCATGGCACGTTTCATTTTGATCAACACATGAATCAACCAGCCATCAGATGAATCATCTCAAACGCGTGTGGAAATTCTACTACGAGGGCTTCAGGAACATGGGGCCGCTGGGTAAAAAGCTGTGGATCATCGTACTGACCAAGCTTTTTATCATGTTTGCCATTCTCCGGCTTTTCTTTTTCCCGATGTGTTGCAGGAAAACTTCTCCAGCGACCGGGAAAGAAGCGAACATGTGATTGACGAAATATCAAAACCTTAAAAAATCCACAGACAATATGGAAGAAGCTTTAGTTGACTGGTCACGGGCTCAATTTGCCTTAACGGCAATGTACCACTGGCTTTTTGTGCCGCTCACCCTGGGCCTGTCTTTCATAATGGCCATCATGGAAACCATTTATTACAAAACGGGCAATGTCAAGTGGAAAAAGACCACCCAGTTCTGGATGACCCTTTTTGGCATCAACTTCGCCATAGGGGTGGCCACCGGCATCATACTGGAGTTTGAATTTGGCACCAACTGGTCGAACTACTCCTGGTTTGTGGGCGACATCTTCGGAGCCCCCCTGGCCATTGAAGGGATCATGGCTTTTTTCCTGGAATCGGCTTTCCTGGCGGTGATGTTTTTCGGATGGGAGAAGGTCAGCAAAAAATTCCACCTGACGGCCACCTGGCTGGTGGCCCTGGGCTCCAACCTGTCGGCTTTATGGATCCTGGTGGCCAACGCCTGGATGCAGAACCCCGTAGGTATGCACTTCAATCCCAACACCGCCCGCAACGAGATGGGCAATTTCTGGGATGTCCTGCTCAACCCCACAGCCATAGATAAATTCCTGCACACCATATCCAGCGGCTATGTCATAGGATCGCTCTTTGTCGTTGGCATCAGCTCCTGGTATATACTCAACAACCGCCACATATTCTTTGCCCGGCGAAGCATCCTGGTAGGCTCCATTTTCGGCATCATCTCGTCGCTGTTCATCGTAGTGACGGGCGACAGTTCAGGTCACCATGTAGCCAAGACACAGCCCATGAAACTTGCTGCCATGGAGGGACTTTACGAGGGCAAGGAAGGTGCCAACCTGGTGGCTTTCGGTGTGCTCAACCCAGAAAAGAAAGTCAGCAACGACGAAGACGCCTTCCATTTCAGGATCTCCATACCCAGGCTTCTCTCGCTCCTGGCCGACCGCGACATTGATGCCTTTGTGCCGGGCATGCAGGACCTGGTCTACGGCAATGAAAAATACAACATTCCATCAACCCGGGAAAAGATGAAACGAGGAGAGAAAGCCCTCAATGCCCTGAGGGCCTACCACGAGTCCACCAAAAAATCAGAAAGGGAAGTGGCTGCCCGGGACGAGGTGTCGGCAAGTGAAAAAGACAAGGCCCGTGAAAGCGATCCCCTGGCAGCAGCACAAAACAACCCGGCAGAGGGAAAGATGGGTTTTGCCGGCGAGCGGGCAGACGGAGGCAACGATACCCTGGCAGCATCGCCACAGGCCACGGCTCAGCAACACCTGCAGGTATTTCGCGAAAACTACCCCTACATGGGTTATGGATATTTCGAAGAACCCGAGGAAACCGTTCCACCGATCGGGCTTACCTTCTACAGCTTCCACTTTATGGTGATCCTGGGTTTCTTCTTTGTGCTGCTCTTCGTATTGCTCATCTGGAAAAACCTGAATGAAACGATCACGCGGCAGCGTTACCTGCTGAAAGCAGCCCTGTGGTCAATACCCCTGGGGTACCTTGCCTCTATGCTCGGATGGGTGGTGTCGGAGGTGGGCCGTCAGCCCTGGACCATACAGGACCTGCTGCCGGTGAAGGTTTCTACATCCCACCTGAATGCAGCCAACGTGGAGCTCACTTTCTGGCTCTTTGCCGTGATCTTCACCGTCCTGCTGATCGCCGAGATATCCATTATGGTGCGACAAATAAAAATTGGACCCAAAATAAACTAACAACCATATGTTTGAGACACTCTCACACCTGGCTCTGCAACAATACTGGTGGTTCATCATATCACTGGTGGGAGCCCTGCTGGTCTTCCTCATGTTCATCCAGGGCGGGCAAACCCTGCTCGGACAAATAGGTAAAGACAGCAGCCGGCGCGACATGGTCATCAACACCCTGGGAAGAAAATGGGAACTGGGTTTCACCACCCTGGTTGTCTTTGGTGGTGCTCTGTTTGCCTCTTTTCCGCCCTTCTATGCCACCAGCTTTGGAGGGGCCTACTGGGCCTGGCTGCTGATACTGTTCAGCTTCATCATCCAGGCCATCTCCTACGAGTTTCGGAAAAAACCAGGCAACATCCTGGGCCGCAAAACATACGAAACATTCCTTTTCATCAACGGAATGGTGGGCACCATCCTGATTGGGGTCGTTGTAGGCTCCTTTTTCACCGGATCGGAGTTTTCCGTCGACACCTTACGGATGACCTCCACCACCACCTCGGCCAGCAACATCACCCGGTGGGAGAACACCACCCGCGGACTGGAACTGCTGGGCAACCCGCAAAACCTGCTGCTGGGCCTCTCCGTCTTCTTCCTGGCCCGCATACAGGGAGCCCTCTATGCCATCAACACCATCGACGACAAAATCGTCTTTCAGCGCTCCAAAAAACAGGTCCTCTACAATGCCATACCCTTTGTGGTGGTCTTCATTGCCTTTGCCGTGTTGCTGCTTACCAGCGAAGGTTTTGCCGTAAATCCGGAAACACGGGAAGTTTTCATGGAACCCAACAAATACCTGCACAACCTTCTGGAAATGCCCCTCATCGGAATTCTGTTGCTGCTTGGAGTGCTGGGTGTCCTGGGCGGCATTGCCACCACAGTCTTTAAAAACAGCACCAGGGGCATCTGGTTTGTCGGGGCCGGCACCGTGCTGACGGTCTTCTCTCTTTTCTGTATTGCAGGCTTCAACAACACAGCATTTTATCCGTCCACCTTCGACCTGCAAAGCTCCCTGACCATACAAAACGCCTCTTCCAGCCACTACACCCTGACGGCCATGAGCTACGTCTCTCTCCTGGTACCCGTCGTCATTGGATACATATGGTATGTGTGGCGGGCAATGAACAAGAAGAAGATCAGCGCCGAAGAGATGGAGTCGGAGGAGCATGCGTATTAAGTGTTCGGCTGAAGTGAAACCATGCGGGAAGTGAATGAGTAAATGAGTAAATGAATGAAGGAGTGAAAGAGTAAACAAGTGAAAGAGCGAAGGAGTGAACAAGTGAATGGGTTGAGGAAGGGAAAGGTGCTTTTACCGCTGAAGGGGGGGGCAAAAACGAGAATGGAATGAATGAACAGCATGATGATAAGAAAACCTGTAAAGCCTGAGAAAAACTTATGGACCACCTGACATCCCTCATATGGCTGGCATTATGGCCCATCCTGATATTTGCCGCGTATAAGATCATCTTTGCCGTGGTCAAACGCAAAGGCATGTTTTACGACCAGGAGGAAGAAGAGCAGCAGCCATGATGCCTTATCGGTTTAGTCCGTCCAGGCCGAGCTGCGTGCCTTCGGGCAGCAGGCGAAAGCTGCGCCGGTGGTAGGGGCTGATCCCATACTCCTGCAAAGCCTTCCGGTGTTGAGCCGTGGCATAACCCTTATTGCTCTTCCAGTTGTACTCAGGATGCTCCCGGTGGAGCGACTCCATATAGTCGTCGCGGTAAGTCTTGGCCAGCACCGAGGCGGCTGCAATGGACAAATAACGTCCGTCGCCCCCGATGATGCAGCGGTGGGGAAGGTTTCGATAGGAATGGAAAAATTTGCCGTCGATCAGCAACAGCTCAGGTCTTTCCGTCAGTTGGTCGAGGGCCCGGTGCATGGCCACGATAGAGCTCCTGAAAATGTTCAGCTCATCAATCTCCTCGTTGTCGACAGCAGCCACGCCATAATCCAGTGCATCAGCAAGAATGGCCTCCCGCAGCCGTTTCCTCTGCAAAGCGGTGAGCTTCTTGCTGTCGTCCAGCAAAGGATGCTCAAAGTCGCAGGGAAGGATCACGGCAGCAGCATACACCGGTCCGGCCAGGCATCCCCTGCCGGCCTCATCGCACCCGGCTTCTATAAAACGACCATCATATGAACCTTGTAATCCCATCTTATCATTCATTGAAAAAGCACCCAGCCCTACAACCAGCTTAACCATACGCTCCAGGATCAACCTCTGTAAAAAAGATGCTGCGGCGCAAAAGGGACACAAATATATCCCACGGGCCCCGGCCTATTCCTGTTGATATGCTTTCAGGATCCCCTGCACGGCAGCCATCTTGTCTTTCAGCATATCGGGGGTGCGGGCTTCAAGGATCACCCTCAGGTAAGGCTCGGTGTTGGACGGCCGTATGTTGATCCACCAGTCGGCATAATCCAGCCTGGTCCCGTCGAAATCCATCCTGTCCAGCGGTGGTTCCTGCCCAAGAAAATGGCCGGTCACCGCCTCAATGGCCTGCTGCTTCTTTTCAATATGGTAATTCAGTTCCCCGCTGCTCGAATAGCTACAGATGTTGTCGATGATGCCAGAAAAGGCCATCCCTTTATCCTTGAAGCGGGCTATCACATCCAATGCAGCCAATGTGGCAATCATGGCAGAATCGGAATAGTAAAAATCGCGAAAATAATAGTGGCCGGCAAATTCACCGCCGTAAAGGGCGTCAAGCTCTCTCAGGCGGGGGCAGGCAAAAGCGCGTCCCACCTTCCAGGTATGCACCTCAGCCCCGAAAGCATCCAGGTATTCCTTTACCGAACGCGACGACCGGATGTCCTGCAGAACCTTTTCTCCGCTGCGGGTGAGAAAATAATGACCCAAAAGGCCAATAAGCAGGTCGGGCGATACGAAACGACCCTTATCATCAATGAAGACAACACGGTCGGCATCGCCGTCGTATATAACACCGGCATCCAGGCCCTCCGATATAACAGCGGCCTGCACATCCTTCTGGTTCTCCTTCTTCAGGGGGTTGGGATCGTGATTGGGGAAACGCCCGTCGGGCTGCTCGTTGTAATAAAAAGGCTGGTCGCCCAGGATATCACGTATCACATAGCCCGCCATACCATTCGAGCAGTCCACCGCCAACTTCAGCCGGGCCACCGAGGGATGGTGGTATTGTTTGACAAAATCCAAAAAACCGGCTTTGCCATCCAGTGGCAGGACCCTGCCCCTGGAGGTGTTTCTCCTGAGAGGAGCCTTCTCCACCAACTCCTCCAGCCTGTTCAGCCCGTTGGCATAACCTACGGGCACCACCTCGGGGCCGGAGACCTTAAAGCCGTTGTATTCGCTTGAATTGTGAGAGGCGGTGATTTGCACCGAAGCATCAAAACGATGCCTGCCAGCATTGTAATAAACCATTGGCGTGGTGGAAAGCCCCATATCATAAACGTCAACACCCCTGGAGAGCAGCCCGTCAACCAGGCTTTCGCGAATCTCTTCCGAGGAGGTGCGGTGGTCGTGCCCCACCAAATAACGCCCGGCAGGCACTACCTCCGGGAGAAAATGGCCTATGCGGTAAACATCGTTGCTGTTAAAATCTTCGTTGTAGACACCGCGGATATCGTATGCTTTAAATCCTTTCATATATCATCTTTATGAACCACCTGGTCCGGCATTACTGCCTGTGATCGGGATCTGCCTGCACCCTTTGGTATTTGACAAAATGGCGGCCTTCCAATACATCATGCATAAAATCAACCGCCGGCTGCTGGTTTCTGTGTATGTAAGCCCCGGCATAATAGTGGCCTCCGCCCTCAAAGGTGGTCAGGTAACAGGTGCCTCCCAACTTTTCTATATGACGGGCAATGGAATGTGATCCGAAAAGCATGAGCCAGCCGGGGGAATCGGGCGGGCAGTAGTGATGGGCAGCTGTACCGTATGGAACCAGCGGGTCGGCATCGCCGTGAAAAACCATCATGGGCAACATGTTCTCCGGGGTGATCAGGTTGAGGTCCATGATGGCTCCGGCACCTGCTATTACTCCGGCATAGGAAAAGCCGGTATCCAGTGCCGGTTCGTAGAGCTGCATCTCCCTGCGGTTCCAGAAAGGGGCATGTAGGACGGTCTCGGCACCGGCACTGCTGCCCCCCAGGAAGATGGCAGAGGTGTCCAGGTTGAAGGCGTCTCTGTGTTCGATGAGCCAGTCGGTGGCATGCCAGAGCTGACTGGCTGCTATCTGTATGGCTTTGACCTTTTCCGGCAGCACCACATCACAGCTGAAACCAGTTTCCTTTGCATAAAGGGTGTAATCAATCGAGGCACACGCTATACCACGGCTTTGCAGATAACGCGCAAACTTATGGCCACCGGAGCGGTCGCCGCCGGCAAAACCTCCACCGTGTACATATACCATCAGGGGTGTATCCGCTTCACCATTGCCTTCGGGCAGGAAAAGATCCAGCTTTTGTGAAATGGAATCGTTACGGAAATAAGTGTGGGTCTGGTAATCCTGCCCCACCAAATGGCCGGCAACCAAAAGCCCGGTTACCATGAACATCAGCTGCAGTCTCCTCATGTAAGTCATCTTTTGCTTAGATCACAAAGGTAGCAAAATTTTTGGGGCGCCATCCTCCCCAGCCCTAAGGGCTAATTAAAGACACCCCGCTAAAACACCCTGTAAAACACCCCGCTAAGCGGCTTTTTTGCCGCTTAGCGGGGTGTTTTACAGGGTGTTTTAGCGGGGTGCTTTTTAGCGGAATTGTTTATGTACAACCCTTCTCAGGAAATTACTGGTTGATCAGTGCTTTAACCGGTTCCAGTCCTTCGGTGGTGCCTTCCTGGATGGCTTTCAGGACAGCGCCGCCACCGGTGAACAGGTAATAGCTGGGATCATCCACAGCTTTCATATAAACACCGGGGAGCAATGTCTTGAGCTCCTGGTTGGTATCACCACCACCAAAAAGCTTCATAGCACCCTTGTTGCTGTCGATCAGTTGATCCAGTGCGATGGTACCTTCAGCAAAGTGGGGTGTCAGTCCCATTACAGCATTGGTGAAGATGGTTTTGGCATTGGCAAAGGCTTCCTGTACCCTCTGCTCTTCAAAGGACTTGGCAGAGACATCCAGCACATAGTTGAGCTTGGTGCCGGGTTGCAGCTGACGCACGTCGTGTTCGCGGTACTTGCCTTCGAACTTACCTTCCAGGGTATCTGACTCAATGATGTAAGGCAGCTCCAGCACCTTATCGCCCTTCTTGGCGGCATAGTCAACGAACTCCTTGGCCACCCTGATGTCGTCCTCAGAAACTCCTTCAATGCGGATGTCGTACTTGGCGCAGAGGTAAGCGTTGTATATCACGCCACCCAGGGCAACGTAATCAGAACGCTCTAACAGGGCATACAGGGAATCGGCCTTGGTGTCGAACTTGGCACCTGCCACCACGCTGACAAAAGGTTTCTCCGGGTTGAAGATGCGCTGCAGGTTCTGTATCTCCTTTTGCATCAGCAAGCCGGCGTAGGAAGGCAGGTGCTTGTTGACACCGACGGTAGTCGTGTGGGCCTGCCAGGAACCAAAGGCATCGTTGACAAAAACATCGGCCAGCGAGGCCAGCTGTTTGGCCATCTTCTGCGATGCTTCGCCCTTGTCTTCTTCTCCCAGGAACCAACGGGTATTGGGCAGATAGATGGCATCAATCTTGCCTTCTTTCAGGTTGTTAACCTGGTCCTGGATGGAATCGTCGATGTCGGTATAGCCCTTCTTCTCCTCTTCCTTGAATTCAGGAACGTGGATGTCAAGGTTCAGTTTATTCTCCAGGTATTCAACTACGGGTTGCACCGAGGTGTCTTTACCGAGGGTGATCTCTCCGGTTTTCTTGTCCTTGGGCCGCCCAACATGCGACATGAGGATCGGCCGTCCCCCTTTGGCATAAATGTTTATCAGGGTTCCTATGGTAGAATCAATCCGGTAGGGATCTTTTATACCACCCTTCTTTACAACGTTGTGATCAACTCTTACCAGGACCACCTTACCGTCGAGGTCGGCGTCCTGTACAAATGGTACCTTGATTTTTTCACTCATAAGCTCTCCTTTTTTTTATACATACACAAATCAACATCTACCGGGTCTTTCCAATTTCCGGCGCCCATGCGAATCCTGGCCGGAGAGTTATTCTATTAACCCGGTTCAACTGCCAATTGGTATGATGTCATGTTTGTTAAATCGATCCGGGATACAAAATTACACATTATAAACGATTTTTTCTAGTCTGCCGCCTACCTCTTCATCAAACATATAGTGAAAAGATGCTGCCAGTGGCGTTACAGGCAAAAGAAAACAAGTGTCAGCGGGGCATCTCCGGGGCCCACATCCAACCCTTCAGACACCGTAACGTGACAGGGGAGGTTCTATGCAAAGGATTGAAGAGCCCCAGGCATGAGGTTGGAATAATTTGTTGTCAAAACCAACAAAAAAATTATTTTATTTACCTTTGGAATCCCGATCATATGAACCCAGGAACAACAAACACCACGGGTAGTCTATGTTATTTAAAGATATCATTGGTCAGCATGCCATCAAAAACCAGTTGATACAAACGGTCAGGGAAAACCGCATCCCCCATGCCCAGCTTTTCACCGGTCCGGAAGGCTCGGGTAAGCTGCCGCTGGCCATTGCCTATGCCCAGTACATCAACTGCGAAAACAAGCAGGATGAAGATGCCTGCGGGGAGTGTCCTTCCTGCCGAAAAATTCAGCAGCTGGCCCATCCCGACCTCCATTTCTCCTTCCCTGTAAAAAAGGCTTCACAGACAAAACCGGAGACCAGCGACAATTACATCTCCACATGGCGCGGGGCAGTGCTGGAAAACCCCTATATGAGTCCCCGGGGCTGGTACAAAAAGCTGGACCTGGAAAACAAGCAGGGCATCATACCCGCCAGCGAAAGCAACAGCATCATCCACAAACTCAACTTCAAGAGCTACGAGGCCGACTACAAAATACTGATCATGTGGCTGCCCGAACGCATGCACCAGAGCACGGCCAACAAGTTGCTCAAGATGATCGAAGAGCCTCCACCGGCCACCCTCTTTTTGTTGGTGTCGGAGAACCCCGACCTGCTGCTGCCTACCATCCTCTCGCGTACGCAAAAAATAAGGGTCCCGTCCATTGACGAGGAAAACATGCTGGCTGCCATACAAAACCAACACAACCTCGATGAAGACAAAGCCAGGGAAGTGGTCCACCTTTCCAGGGGCAACTACCTGAACGCCCTTCACTTTATTGAAACCGACGAGGAAAGCAAGTACCATTTCGACCGGTTCGTATCGCTCATGCGCATGGCCTATATGAAGGATGTGGTGGGACTGCTTAACTGGGCCGAAGAGCTGGCACCGGTTGGCAGGGAAAACCTTAAGTCGTTTCTCTTTTATGCGGCCCGGATGATAAGGGAAAACTTCATGATGAACCTTCAGCTCGATCAAATCGTATACCTGACCCAGGAGGAAAAAAATTTTTCATCCAGGTTCTCACAATTCATTCACACCGGTAATGCCCGCAGGATCTACAATGAATTCAACAGGGCCTACAGGGATATCCAGATGAATGCCCATGCCAAAACGATACTGATGGATTTGTCCGTTCAGTTAATAAAATTGCTAAGAGTATAATTTTCATTAAATTTGTAATGTTTATCATGCATTCAACCATTCAATATATACCCATGCTTCGGCATCAAATCATTTCATTATGGAATCAAAGGAAGAAAAGCATTCTGCCCAGCATACATCATACAATCAACACCAAGGATCCTGCGCCTTTTGCAGACCCGAGCACTATAACAAACTGCCGGTAAGAAACTGGCTCAAAGACATCCCCGCAACCCCGCTCACGCCCCAGCTGGTGGAGGTACGTTTTAAAAACACACGCAAGGATTTTTTTCACAACATCAACCGGCTGAACCTGGTTGAAGGGGATGTGGTGGCCGTGGAAGCTTCGCCCGGGCACGACATTGGCATCGTATCGCTCACCGGCGAACTGGTAACAAAGAAACTCCACCAGCAAAACATTTCCCCTGAGGAAGGCGAATTCAAAAAGATCTACCGCAAGGCCAAGGACACCGACATCGAAAAATGGCGCCAGGCTGTTGAGCTGGAACATCAAACCATGATCAAGGCCCGCAAGATCGCCAGGGACCTGAACCTGGACATGAAAATCGGCGATGTGGAATACCAGGGCGATAAAACCAAAGCCATCTTTTATTACATCGCCGAGGAAAGGGTCGACTTCCGCGAACTGATCAAGATACTGGCCGATGAATTCAAAATACGCATAGAGATGCGGCAGATTGGCACCCGCCAGGAATCGGGCCGCATAGGAGGCATAGGCTCGTGTGGCAGGGAACTGTGCTGTTCCAAGTGGATCACCAATTTCATCTCGGTCACCACCAACGCAGCCCGCCACCAGGAGCTTTCCCTCAACCCGCAAAAGCTGGCAGGCCAGTGTGGCAAACTCAAGTGTTGCCTCAACTTTGAACTCGACAGCTACCTTGACGCCAAAAAGGATTTCCCGGACACCTCTGTAAAGCTGGAGACAACGAAGGGTACAGCCTACCACCAGAAAACCGACATCTTCAAACAGATACTGTGGTATTCCTTCAGCCCGGACTCCTCAGAGAACCTGACCCCCGTATCGGTGGAGCGGGTCAAACAGATCATAGAAATCAACAGGCAGGGGGAAAAGGTTGAGCACCTGGCTCAAAGCAGCGACATCACCGGACAGGGCTATGACTTTGAGAACGATGTGGGTCAGGACAGGCTCGACCGCTTCGACCAGAAGAAAAAAACCAGGAAATCCGGTAACAAAAAGCGCAGGTACAACAAAAAGAAAAGAAAAGGCAATGGCAAAAAACAATAGTTCCATCTTCGGCTTGCTGCTGGTCATGATCCTGGCCCTTTCCAGCTGCCAGCAGGGCACCGTTTTCCAGGACGTGAAAGATGTCCCCGAGGCCAGGTGGAACAAAAACCAGGTATACAGCTACAACTTCACCATCGAAGACACCCTCCAACCCTACCACGTTTTGCTGAACGTAAGAAACACCACGCAATACAAATACCGCAACCTGTTTCTTTTCATCGAAACCACCTCACCCCGAGGCAACACGGTACGCGACACCTTTGAATGTGTACTGGCCAATGAGCGGGGGCGCTGGTACGGAAGTGGATGGGGAGACATCTATGAAAATGAGATCCCCTACAAAAAATACATCCGATTTCCCCACAGCGGGACGTATTCGATTGAGATACAGCAGGCCATGCGGACCAACAACCTCAAACACATCACCGATATCGGGGTAATCATTCGGAAAGCAAAAAAACAGTGACGTGAGCAAAAACAAGTTGCAACGTTTTGCCGAGATGAAGCGGTTCAACAATGTGATAGAACCGCCTTTTGAGGAAGTCTTTCAAAAAGATCATCAACTGAAAGGCAGGTGGCATGACTCAGTCTTTGACAACGACCATCCCATCATCCTGGAGCTGGGGTGCGGCAAGGGCGAATACACGGTCAACCTGGCACGCCGCTATCCACAGTACAATTTCATAGGCATCGACATCAAAGGCGCCCGCATGTGGAAAGGGGCCAAACAGGCCTTGAGCGAAGGGATAAGGAACGCGGTTTTTCTCCGCACCCGCATCGATTTCATACGCTCGTTCTTTGCCTGCGACGAGATAAGCGGCATATGGATCACCTTCCCCGACCCCCAGCCCAAAAAGCCTTTGAAAAGGCTGGTATCCACCCGTTTCCTGGAACGCTACCAGCATTTTCTTCAGCACCGGTCGGTTGTCCACCTGAAAACCGATAACACACAAGTGCATCAATACGCCCGGCTGCTGGTTTATACCAATGAGCTGGAAATTCTGCGGAACGAAGGAGATGTCCATGCCACCAGGGATGAAGATTTGCAGGAGATCAGGAACATCAAGACTTTCTACGAACAACAGTTCATCGGGGAGAACAAAAAAATCAAATACCTGGCCTTCAGGCTTGACAAGGACAAGGTATTGGCCGAGCCGCCGGAGGAAGAGGAAGATCCGTGGAGCGTACCAAAGGATAAAAAAGAAAAGTCCGAGGCAGTAACAGGGGCTCGGGGTAATGATTTTCAGGAAAAACAGCTGGATCACAACAACCCCCCGGCCCAACCATGACAATAAACAATGAATCGTTTTTTGATAAGGTATACCGCTTAACCCGGATGATCCCGGAGGGCAGGGTTACATCCTACGGGGCCATTGCACGTTTCCTGGGAGCGCCCGGGTCGGCCCGCATGGTGGGTTGGGCGCTGAACAACGCCCACCAGCTGGAAACCTACATACCGGCTCACCGCGTGGTGAACCGCAACGGGCTGCTCACCGGCAAGCATCATTTTCCGGGTCCCGAGGTGATGGAATCGCTCCTGCAGCAGGAAGGGGTGGAGGTTGTCGACGACCAGGTGGTTGATTTTCAGCGCTTATTTTGGGATCCCGGACTGGAGTTGAACAACTTTGATTGGTGAATTTATAATATTCTGCTTAATTTTGTTGTTTATTTAAATTAAATTAAGATTAACGACATGGCTTATACCAACCAGCAAATACTGGACGTGCTCAGGAAAGTCAAGCATCCCGACAAACAACAGGATATTGTGAGCCTGGGGATGGTAGATGACATCAAAATGGAAGGAAACAATTTGTCCTTCACCCTCTATTTTAAGAAACCCAACGACCCCTTCACCTCTTCCATCAAGAAAGCCTGTGTACAGGCCATAGAAGAGGAACTGGGCGGGGATGTCTCCATTCGTGGCAACATCACCGTTCGCATACCAGAAAAGAAAGAGCAGGAGCAGCAGGCAAAGCAGGGACAGGAGAAAAAGGAAGAACAGCAGGACAACCCCCTGCCAGGCGTCGAAAACATCCTGGCCATCGCATCGGGCAAAGGGGGAGTAGGCAAATCCACTGTAGCGGCCAACATAGCCGTCGCGATGGCACAAAAAGGCATGCGGGTAGGTCTCATCGACGCCGACATTTTTGGGCCCTCCATACCCAAAATGTTCAATGTAGAAGGCCAGCGTCCACGGGTAGATAAGGTGCAGGGCGAAGACCGCATCAGTCCCGTTGAGCAGTACGGGGTCAAAATGCTTTCCATAGGCTTCTTCATCAACCCCGAAGACGCCCTGGTATGGCGCGGTCCCATGGCCACCAATGCCCTCAGGCAGATGATCCACCAGGGAGAATGGGGCGAGCTGGATTACATGTTGATCGACCTGCCCCCCGGCACCAGCGATGTCCACCTTACACTGGTCCAGGAGCTCCCGGTTACGGGTGCCACCATCGTCAGCACCCCGCAAAATGTTGCCCTGGCAGACGCCATAAAGGGCATCCGCATGTTCAACACCAACCAGATCAACGTACCTGTGCTCGGTCTCATTGAAAACATGTCGTGGTTCACGCCGGCCGAGCTGCCTGAAAACAAATACTACATCTTTGGACAGGAAGGCTGCAGGAAACTGGCGGAAAAGGAAAACCTTCCCCTGCTCGGGCAGATACCCATCGTACAGAGCATCATGGAGTCGGGTGAGGAAGGAAAGCCCTCGGCCCTGGACGACAACACCCAAACAGGGCAGGCATTCCACCAGCTTACCGACAACCTCATCCAGGCCACCGAAGAGAGAAACAAAAACCAGGATCCCACCCGGCGCGTTCACATCAAATAATAAAAACCCAAACATCTACAACTATGGAAGAAACCAAAAGACAGGAAATTGAACAAAAAATAAAAGACACCATCCAGAAGGTACGCCCCTACCTGGTTGCCGATGGTGGTGACATCGTCCTGCAGGAGATCACAGAAGACCTCACGGTGAAGGTAGAGCTACAGGGAGCCTGCGGCACCTGTCCTTTTAGTCTTTTCACCCTCAAAAACGGAGTGGAACAGGCCATCAAAAGGGAAGTCCCCAACGTCAAGGAAGTGGTAGCCACCAACCAGTAGCCAAAGGAACAAGCCCATATGAAGCATGCCGGCTTTTATCGCCTTTGTGTATGGCCTGTTTTTCCAGCTGAAACTTCAAAGCTAAGCAGCCCCAGGCTATTTTGGCAGGAGTTTCCTGTTGCCAGGCAATAAGTTTATGGCCGGCAAGCTAACAGAAGCTTATAACAGCATCATTTTGCCACAGGCCGGCATAATAACACCCACTGTTTTTCAGTTTATATGGGTTAAAGGATTATCCAAGTGAAAGGGCAATTATCCAGATACCACCTTCTGCTTCTCCTGCTGCTGGCTGCAGCCGTACTAAACCAGTGCGGCACCAGGAAAAATACGCCCATCACCCGGACCTACCACAACCTCACTTCCTACTACAACATCCTTTTCAACGGACAGGAGAGCTATGAGAAGGGACTGGAGAAGTACCGCTCCTCCTATCAATATGATTTCACACGTTTGCTTCCGGTCTACATCAATGGCAACGAAGAGCTTGCCGGGAGCATCAAACCACAGCTGGAACGCACCATAGAGAAGTGCTCCAAGCTCATCCGGCTGCACTCGATCACAGCCAAACCGTCTAAACTTGAAGACAAACGGGAGCTCACCAGCGAAGAGAAAGCCTACTACAACAAAAATGAATTCAACAGGTTTGTCGACGACAGCTACCTGCTGATGGGCAAGGCCTATTTCTGGCAGGGCAAGTACCAGACCGCCTCCAAGGTACTGGAATATGCAGCAACCGAATTCAAGGATTCCACTATCCAGGGCAAAGCCAGTGTGTGGCTGGGCCGCTGCCATATTGAACTGGGGCAGTACCGCGAGGCAGAAAAAATTTTTGCCGACCTGGCAAAGGATGCCAACATGCAGGAAAAGGTCCGGGCATCCTTCCATGCCAGCCAGGCCGACCTGCAGATAAGGCGGGAACAGCTAGGCCGGGCCATCCCCCACCTGGAAAAATAAGTAAAACTGCACCGCGACGATGAGATCAGCGAACGACATGCTTTCCTGATAGCCCAAATCTACGAAGAGATGGACCAGCCGGATGAAGCTTTTCGTCAGTTCGGCAGGGTCATCGACATGAATCCCGACTACCGCCTTACCTTCAATGCCAAGCTCAAGAGGGCGTGGTTGCATCACCTGACCAACCGCAGCGGTGCCGAAATGAAAAAGGAGCTGCGTAAGATGCTCAAAGACGAAAAAAACGAAGCCTACCGCGACCAGATATACTACGCCCTGGGGCAAATTGCCCAACAAAACGACCAAACCGATAAGGCGCTTGAGTACTACAAAAAATCGGCCCGCCAAAGCGTCAGCAATAA